>NZ_CP113783.1:0-300000 GCF_029542205.1 Pseudoxanthomonas sp. SE1
ATGGATGCCTGGCCCCGTTGCCTCGAACGCCTGGAAGCCGAACTGCCGGCCGAGGATGTACACACTTGGCTGAAACCCTTGCAGGCCGAGCAGCGCAGCAATGCCATGGTGCTGTACGCGCCCAACGCCTTCATAGTGGAACAGGTGCGCGAGCGTTACCTGGGTCGCATCCGCGAGCTGCTGGACTACTTCGTCGGCCACGACGACGTTTCGCTGGAAATCGGTTCGCGCAGCAGACCCGCCGACATCGGCATGCCGGTCGCGAACGGCCACGCCACACCCGGCACCGCGGCGCCCGCCGAGCCCTTCGCCGGCAACATGGACCTGCACTACACCTTCGATAATTTCGTCGAAGGCCGAAGCAACCAGCTCGGCCGCGCCGCCGCGTGGCAGGCCGCCCAGAAGCCGGGCGACCGTTCGCACAACCCACTGCTGCTGTACGGGGGCACGGGTCTGGGCAAGACGCACCTGATGTTCGCCGCCGGCAACGAGATGCGCCGGCAGAACCTCAATGCGCGCGTGCTTTACCTGCGCAGCGAGCAGTTCTTCAGCGCCATGACCAAGGCGCTGATCGAAAAATCGATGGACCAGTTCAAGCGCCGCTTCCAGCAGGTCGACGCGCTGCTGATCGACGACATCCAGTTCTTCGCCGGCAAGGACCGCACCCAGGAAGAGTTCTTCCATACCTTCAACGCGTTGTTCGACGGCCGGCAGCAGATCATCCTGACCTGCGATCGCTATCCGCGCGAAGTGGAAGGCCTGGAGCCGCGTCTGAAGTCGCGCCTGGCGTGGGGCCTTAGCGTGGCGATCGACCCGCCGGACTTCGAGACGCGTGCGGCCATCGTGCTCGCGAAGGCGCATGAGCGCGGCGCGCAGATCCCTGACGACGTGGCGTTCCTGCTGGCCAAGAAGATGCGCAGCAACGTGCGCGACCTGGAAGGCGCACTCAATACGCTGGCGGCGCGCGCCAACTTCACCGGGCGCGCCATCACCACGGAGTTCGCGCAGGAAACCCTGCGCGACCTGCTGCGCGCGCAGCAGCAGGCCATCAGCATCCCCAATATCCAGAAGACCGTGGCAGACTACTACGGTCTGCAAGTCAAGGACCTGCTGTCCAAGCGGCGCACGCGTTCACTGGCGCGTCCGCGGCAGGTGGCGATGGCCTTGGCCAAGGAACTGACCGAACACAGCCTGCCGGAAATCGGCGACGCGTTCGCCGGTCGAGACCACACGACCGTGCTGCACGCCTGCCGACAGATCCGCACCCTGATGGAGGCGGATGGCAAGCTGCGCGAGGACTGGGACAAGCTGATCCGGAAGCTCAGCGAGTAATCGCGGGTCGCCCTGCGGCGCATCCGCGTTCACGCGGTATCCGGGCCAGCGCTTCACGTTATCCGGCAAGCGAGGGTGTTCAGTGCGCGCGAACCGGGTGGGTGCCTGCTTCGCCTTTGTTGCCGTTTTCGTCTCGGAGGTTGTTGCTTCAGGCCGCCGCCGCACCCTGTGGCGACACTGTAGACAGGGCCGCAAATCGGGGCAACGCATAACATCGTGGACAAGCAGGCCGACCTTCTGTGGATAAGATGTGCGTGGAATCAGGCCGGAAAGTTGTCCACAGGTTTCTGCATAGGCACACCCGGCCCTGTCCACCGGGTTGCAGCAAGAAGAAGTTCAGAGAATTCATAAGGTTATGTAGGTTTTCCCGGATTTCGGGCCCTACCATCACCACCAGCTTTTAAGCTTTTAGTCTTTAAAAATCCAAAGCGAAGGGGCCCCAACACTCATGCGTTTCAGTCTGCAGCGCGAAGCTTTCCTCAAGCCCTTGGCCCAGGTGGTCAATGTGGTCGAACGCCGGCAGACGTTGCCGGTACTGGCAAATTTCCTGGTGCAGGTGCAGAACGGACAGCTTTCGCTGACCGGTACTGACCTGGAAGTGGAGATGATTTCCCGTATCGCCGTGGATGAAGCGCAGGACGGCGAGACCACGATCCCCGCACGCAAGCTGTTCGACATCATTCGCGCACTGCCCGACGGCAGCAAGGTGACGGTGAGCCAGACGGGCGACAAAGTCACGGTGCAGGCCGGTCGCAGCCGTTTCACGCTGGCCACCCTGCCCGCGAACGATTTCCCGTCGGTAGATGAAGTCGAAGCGACCGAACGCATCGAGGTGCCGGAAGCGACGTTGAAGGAGCTGATCGAACGGACCTCGTTCGCGATGGCCCAGCAGGACGTGCGCTACTACCTCAACGGACTGCTTTTCGACCTGAGCGAGCGGACCTTGCGTTGTGTGGCGACCGACGGCCATCGTTTGGCACTGTGCGAGGCGGAGCTTGAAGGCGCCGCTGTCGGCAAGCGGCAGATCATCGTGCCGCGCAAGGGCGTGAGTGAGCTGCAACGCCTGCTGGAAGGCGGCGACCGTTCACTGGAACTGGAGGTCGGCCGCAGCCACATCCGGGTCAAGCGGGACGATGTGACCTTTACCTCGAAGCTGATCGATGGCCGTTTCCCCGACTATGCCGCGGTGATCCCGATCGGCGCGGACCGCGAGGTTTTGCTGGATCGCGAGATCCTGCGTGCGGCCCTGCAGCGTGCCGCCATCCTGTCCAATGAGAAGTACCGTGGCGTACGCGTGGAAGTCTCGCCAGGCCAGTTGAAGATCAGCGCCCATAATCCGGAGCAGGAAGAGGCTCAGGAAGAGATCGAAGCCGACACCAAGGTGGACGGTCTGGCTATCGGCTTCAACGTGAACTACCTGCTCGACGCCCTGTCTGCCCTGCGTGATGAACACGTCGTCATTCAACTCCGCGACGCGAATTCGTCAGCTTTGGTGCGCGAGGCGAGCAGTGAGAAGTCGCGGCACGTGGTGATGCCATTGCGCCTCTGACTCCCTGTTCCACGTGAAACACGCGACTCGCCCGGCCCTGTGCCGGGCGATGTCGTTTATGGGCATCCGAGAGCGAATCGGTTGCCCGGGAACGCTGCACGATAGAATCGTGCGATGCCGCTGTCGTCCGCCTGCCCGTTGCCCCGCCTTTGCCGTTCACACGCCCAGCAGTCCTTGTCCAGACAGGGGACATCGACGTGGAGGTGACTCGTCTCGATGTAAGCGGGCTACGCCGATTCCAGCAGGTTTCAGTGGCCCCGGGACCGGGGCTGAATCTGATCACGGGCGACAATGGCGCGGGCAAGACCAGCCTGCTCGAAGCCCTCCACTTGATGGCGTACGGACGCAGCTTCCGTGGACGCGTGCGTGATGGGCTGGTCCGAACAGGAGCCGATGCTGTCGAAGTCTTCGTGGAGTGGCGCGAAACCAGCCGGGACCGTCTTCGCCGCGCCGGCCTGCGTCATACCGGCCAAGTCTGGACCGGTCGATTGGATGGCGAGAACGTCGCCCAACTCGGTGATCTTTGCACTGCGCTTGCGGTCGTCAGCTTCGAGCCGGGTAGCCATGCACTGGTTACTGGGGGAGGAGAACCCCGTCGCCGCTTCATCGATTGGGGCTTGTTCCACGTGGAACAGGGCGGCGAGGGAAGCTTCCTTCCTGTGTGGCGCCGGTATGCCCGGGCGCTCAAGCAACGAAATGCCCTGCTGAAGTCGGGCGCAGGCAGTGCTCAACTCGACGCCTGGGATCACGAAATGGCCGAAGCCGGTGAGCCATTGACGAGCCATCGTCTGCGCTATCTCGAAGCCCTGCAGGGCCATTTGTCTGCGGTGGCTGCCGAACTGGCGCCGTCGCTTGGTTCCGCGGACCTGCAGTTCCAACCCGGGTGGCGGCGCCACGAACTGACGCTGGCGGACGCATTGCTGCTCGCCCGGGACCGGGACCGGGCGACGGGTTACACCACCGTCGGCCCTCATCGGGCCGACTGGCGCATCGACTACTCCAGCCTGCCCCATCGGGAAACGCTTTCCCGCGGGCAGGCGAAATTGACTGCGTTGTGCTGCCTGCTGGCCCAGGCGGAGGATTTCGCAGTCCGGCGAGGCGAATGGCCGGTCATCGCCCTGGATGATCTCGCATCGGAGCTGGATCGACACCACCAGCGCCGGATTCTGGAGCGGCTGCTGGCGTGTGGTGCCCAGATCTTGATTACCGGCACCGAAGCCCCGTCCGGACTCACTGGCATGCAGGCAACGCCTACTGTGTTCCACGTGGAACAGGGCGCCATCACGCTCCCGGAGGTCGCCGGCAGCGGGGGCTAAGTGCGCACCAGTGCTATAATTCCGCGTTGAATCCCTTGGCCTGCGCGTGGCGCCCACCGACCCGGTGACGCGGCGCCTGCCATGCAGCCGACCCGAAGCGAATGACCGACGAAACGACCTCTTCTGCACCGAACGGCAACACGTACGACTCCAGCAAGATCACCGTCCTCCGGGGCCTGGAAGCGGTCCGCAAGCGTCCCGGCATGTACATCGGCGACGTTCACGATGGCACCGGCCTGCATCACATGGTGTTCGAAGTCGTCGACAACTCGATCGACGAAGCGCTGGCCGGTCACGCCGACAACGTAGTGGTGAAGATCCACGAAGACGGTTCGGTCTCGGTGTCGGACAACGGCCGCGGCATCCCGGTCGACATCCACAAGGAGGAAGGCGTCTCGGCAGCGGAAGTCATCCTCACGGTGCTCCACGCCGGCGGCAAGTTCGACGACAACAGCTACAAGGTTTCCGGTGGCCTGCACGGCGTGGGCGTATCCGTCGTCAATGCCCTGTCGTCGCACCTGTGGCTGGACATCTGGCGTGATGGTCACCACTACCAGCAGGAATACGCGCTGGGCGAGCCCACCTACCCGCTCAAGCAGCTGGAAGCTTCGGAGCGCCGCGGCACCACGCTGCGCTTCCTCCCGGCGGCTGAAATCTTCAGCGATGTCGAATTCCACTACGACATCCTGGCGCGCCGCCTGCGCGAACTGTCGTTCCTCAATTCCGGCGTCAAGATCACCCTGATCGACGAGCGCGGCGAAGGCCGCCAGGACATCTTCGAATACGAAGGCGGCATCCGCAGCTTCGTCGAGCATCTGGCGCAGTTGAAGACCCCGCTGCATCCGAACGTCATCTCGGTCACCGGCGAAGCCAGCGGCATCGTCGTCGACGTCGCCCTGCAGTGGACCGATGCCTATCAGGAAACGATGTTCTGCTTCACCAACAACATCCCGCAGAAGGATGGCGGCACTCACCTGATCGGCTTCCGTGCCGCACTGACGCGCACGTTGACCAACTACATCGAACAGAACGGCATCGCCAAGCAGGCCAAGGTCAATCTGTCCGGCGATGACATGCGCGAAGGCATGATCGCGGTCCTGTCGGTGAAGGTACCGGACCCCAGCTTCTCCTCGCAGACCAAGGAAAAGCTGGTCAGTTCCGAAGTGAGGCCGGCCGTTGAGAGCACGTTCGGTGCACGTTTGGAGGAGTTCCTGCAGGAACACCCCAACGAAGCCCGTGCCATCGCCAGCAAGATCGTGGACGCGGCCCGCGCCCGGGAAGCCGCGCGCAAGGCCCGCGACCTGACCCGTCGCAAGGGCGCGCTGGATATCGCCGGCCTGCCCGGCAAGCTGGCCGACTGCCAGGAAAAGGATCCGGCGCTGTCGGAACTCTTCATCGTCGAGGGCGACTCCGCAGGCGGTTCCGCCAAGCAGGGCCGCAACCGCAAGAACCAGGCTGTGCTGCCGTTGCGCGGCAAGATCCTCAACGTGGAACGTGCGCGTTTCGACCGAATGCTGGCCTCGGCCGAAGTCGGCACGCTGATCACCGCGCTGGGCACCGGCATCGGCAAGGACGAGTACAACCCGGACAAGCTGCGTTATCACCGCATCATCATCATGACCGACGCCGACGTCGACGGGTCGCACATCCGCACGCTGCTGCTGACGTTCTTCTACCGGCAGATGCCGGAGCTGATCGAGCGCGGCCATATCTACATCGGCCTGCCGCCGCTCTACAAGCTCAAGCAGGGCAAGCAGGAGCTGTACCTGAAGGACGATGCGGCGCTCAACGTGTACCTGGCCAACAACGCGGTCGAAGGCGCGTCGCTGATTCCCGCCGACGGCGAGCCGCCGATCTCCGGTGAGGCCCTGGAGAAGCTGCTGCTCGCCTTCACCACCGCGCGCGATGCCATCGCGCGCAACGCGCACCGTTACGATCCGGTGCTGCTGGAGTCGCTGATCGATTTCACCCCGCTCGATGCGGAGCACCTGCAGAAGAACATCGATGAACGACACGAACTGGCCGCACTGGAAGCCAAACTCAACCGGAGCAGCCTGGGCAGTGCGCGCTATGCGCTGACGCTGCAACCGGCCACCGAACAACGCCCCGCAGCGCTGCTCGCGACGCGGCGGCACATGGGCGAGGAACTTGTGCAGGTGCTTTCGCTGTCGGCCTTCGAGACCGGCGAACTGCGTCCGCTGCGCGAAGCGGCAGCGCTGTTGCACGGGCTCGTGCGGGAAGGCGCACAGGTCATCCGTGGCAACAAGGCGCAGCCGGTGGTTACCTTCGCCGATGCACAAGCGTGGCTGCTGGAAGAGGCCAAGAAGGGCCGCAGCATCCAGCGCTTCAAGGGCCTGGGTGAAATGAATCCGGAGCAGCTGTGGGATACCACGGTGAATCCGGATACGCGTCGCCTGCTGCAGGTGCGCATCGAGGATGCCGTGGCGGCCGACCAGATCTTCAGCACGCTGATGGGCGACGTGGTGGAGCCGCGTCGCGAGTTCATCGAAGACAACGCGCTCAAGGTTTCCAACCTCGACGTGTGACGTTTCGGAGGATGAGCCCGGTCCCCTCCTCCTCCCCGGTCGATCTGGGAGCGCCCGTCGCACGTCCATTGCGCGACGTGCTGCCGGCGTTCGCATTGGACGTGGTGCTGGCGGTGTTGCTTTCGTTCTCCGCCATGCTCCTGGGCTTGCTGGGATGGGCCGCCTGGCGCGGTGTGGAGCTGGCACGTGCGCACGGCGGCATGATCGACGCGCAGGCCCTGCAGGCGAATGTGGGCGCTCCGCCTGTCCTGTTCCTCATCGTGGCCACGCTCGTCAGCACCGGCGGGACAGCGCTGTTGCTGTATTTCTGGCGCCGACGCGCGACGATCCTCGAACGGAGCCAATCCCTGGCTAACGCGCGCCAGGCCCGGACCTGGTTCTGGGCGCTTGGTGCGGGGATTTCGACCTTCCTGTTCAGTGCACTGATGAGCGGATGCGGCCGCGCGCTGGGGCTGGAACTGGAACCCAGCAATCTGGACGTGATCAAGGCCGGATTCGCGCAATACCCCATCTTCCTGGGCCTGTTCGCTGTCGTCCTCGCGCCGGTATACGAGGAACTGCTGTTCCGCCGCGTCCTGTTCGGGCGGCTGTGGCACGCGGGTTGGCCCGTACTGGGCCTCGTGCTGAGCAGCCTGGTGTTTGCCCTTGTCCATGAAATGCCGGGCCTCAATGGAAAGCCGCCCTCCAACACGCTTTTCCTGGTCTTCGTCTATGCCGGCATGGGCGCCATGTTTGCCGGCGTTTACCGGGTGACAGGGACGCTATGGGCGCCGATCGCCGCGCATATCCTGAACAACGCCCTGGCACTGGTGGTCCTGCAGGTCTACGGTCAGACACAGGCTTAATGTGATTGACGAAAGTTTAAGACGTGTTTGCCCAGACTCCCGCTGTACGCAATATCACAGGGGGAGCGCATGAAAGCCTGGATTCTCGGAACCGTCGCTGCGCTCGGTTTGACGGCCTGCGCCACCACGACCTCGCCCACCGGGCGGACCCAGATGGTCGGCGGCGTCTCGCAGGCGCAGCTCGATCAATTGGGCGCGCAGGCCTTTGCCGAGACCAAGGCCAAGGAAACCCTGAGTCGCGACGCGCGACAGAACAGTTACGTCACCTGCGTGGTCAACGCACTCGTGCGCCAATTGCCCCCCGAGCAGCGCAGGGTCGCGTGGGAAACGGCTGTTTTCTCGGACAAGGAACCAAACGCTTTCGCACTCCCGGGAGGCAAGGTTGGCGTCAACACCGGCATTTTCACAGTGGCGAAGAACCAGGATCAGCTCGCGGCGGTGCTTGGTCATGAGATCGGCCACGTGATCGCGCGTCATCATGAAGAACGCATCACCCGTCAGATGGGAGCGCAGGCGGGCCTTGGCGTCCTTGGGGCGCTGGCGGGTGCGCGCTACGGCGATGGCGCCGCCAGCACGGTGAATCAGTTGGGTGGCATGACCGCGCAGGCGGCGTTCCTGCTGCCCGGATCGCGCACCCAGGAGAGCGAGGCGGATGTCGTCGGCCAGCGCCTGATGGCTCAGGCGGGCTTCGATCCCCGCCAGGCAGTCGATCTCTGGCAGAACATGATGGCCGCCAGCGGCAACCGTCAGCCGCAGTGGCTCTCTACGCACCCAGACCCCACCAACCGCATTCGCGAACTGCAACGCGATGCGCCCTCTCTCGTACCCACCTACGAGGCTGCCAGGAAGGCGGGAAATGCGCCGAAATGCGGCTGACACACGCCACGGTATTGCTGCTATGCAGCACCTGAAACGGTATCCGCACGCACCCGGTTTCTGTTAGTTTTGCCGGCCCCGCACGCAGGCGGGTTGGACCGTCATCCCCCGGATGGCCTGACGAGGTTTGAAGATGAAGCTCCGCATGCACAAGAAGTCCCTACTCAGCATGATGTTGCTGGCTGCCTTTGGCGGCGGCATCGTCGCCGACGCCGTGGCGCAGTCCGCACGGTCTTCCAATCGCAGTTCGCGTGAAGGCAGCCAGAAGGCGGAAGTCCGTTACCCCGACGCAACCCGCGAAGACCCCAAGACCAAACCGTCCAGCAAGATGCAGGGCAAGTTGAGCAAGCTGTTCAAGGCCTACGAGAAGGAAGACAACGACGCCGAAACGCTGGCGTTGGCCAAGGAGCTGTTGGCCGAACCGAATGCCAACGAATACGACAAGGCCATGGCTGCCCAGCTGGGTGGACAGGCGGCGTACAACCTGGATGACATGGTGACCGCCAAGCAGATGCTCCAGCAGGTGATCGACCTCAATGCGCTGGACAACAACGGCCACTACCAGTCGATGCTGATGCTGGCCCAGTTGCAGCTGCAGGACGACGAGTTCGAGCCGGGCATGGCCAATCTCAACCGTTATCTCGCAGAAACGAAATCCAACAAGCCCGAGGACCTGATCCAGAAGGGCCAGGCGCTGTACCAGATGGAGAAGTACGCGGAAGCCATTCCGGTACTCGAGCAGGCCATCGCCGCCACACCGGATCCGAAGGACAACTGGTACGGCCTGCTCCTGGCGTCGCTCATCGCCGCCGAGCGCCCTGCCGAAGCAGTGAAGATCGCCGAGCAGATGGCTGCCAAGAATCCGGCCGACAAGAAGGCCCAGCTCAACCTGGTCGCGACCTACCAGCAGGCGGACCAGTACGACAAGGCCGCCACCACGCTGGAGAAGATGCGGTCCGCCGGCCAGCTGACCGAAGAAAAGGAATACCGGCAGCTCTACGTGACCTACGCCAACATGGACGGCCGAGAGAAGGACGTGATTTCCGTCGTCAACGAAGGCCTGGAGAAGGGCTTGCTGAAGCCGGACCACCAGACCTTCCTGGCCCTGGCGCAGGCGTACTACTACTCCGAGCAGATCCCGCAAGCCATCGATGCGTGGCAGAAGGCTGCGCCCCTTGCTGCAGATGGCGAAACCTATCTGAATCTTGCGCGCGTCCTCTGGCAGGAAGGCCGTATCCCGGAAGCCAAGGTGGCGGCGCGAGCCGCGCTGGGGAAGGGTTTGAAGAAGCCGGACGACGCGAAGAAGATCATTGCGTTGCCGTAACGGGATTCGATGACACCGAAGGCCAATTAATCCATACGGATGATGGCATCGGGGCGCCGGATTGGTATAAGCTGGGGGTTCCGTCGGTGAAAACCACCGGCAGGACCCAGAATCGACGATGCGTCTCGGCGCTCGTATCAACCTTGAGTTAATTGGCGCATGGCTGAACAACTGGTCATCAACAGGTACCGGGAAGAAGAAGAGGACAACAGCCTCAACTGGCCCCGTATCATCGGTATTGCCTTCGTGATCGCATTGCACGCAGCGGCCCTGCTTGCGTTGTTGATCCCGGCGGTTGCTCCGCCGGCTGAAAAGAAGGAAGAGCGCCGCACTTCGGTCGTCATCGTCGACGCGCCGCCTCCCCCGCCGCCGCCGCCGCCGCCGCCGCCGAAGCAGGACACGCCGCCGCCGCCGGTCAAGAACCTGGCGCCGCCGAAGACCACCCCGCTGCCGCCGCCGCCGGAAGCACCGCCGGTCGACATCGCCGAGCCGCGTCCGACCGACATCGTCACCCCGCCGTCGCCGCCTGCACCGCCCGCGCCGACGCCGGACATCGGTGCCAGCGTCGACATCTCGTCGAAGAACATGAACCCGCCGCGTTACCCGCCCGCCGCCGCGCGCGCCGGTATCACCGGTACGGTCATCCTGATCATCGATGTGGATGCCAACGGCAACGTGACCAACGTTTCGGTGGAGAAGTCGAGCCGCAACCGCGACCTCGACCGTGCCGCGATCGATGCTGCACGCAAGTGGCGCTTCAATGCTTCCGTCGTAAATGGCCAGAAGTCAGCTGGCCGGGTCCGCGTACCGGTGGACTTCACGCTTTAAGAAGGAAGACGGCGGCCAACACCTGGGCCAAGGTCAACGTTCCATCCTTTCAGAACCGCAACACCCTCTATCAACACTTATATAAAGGTAAGCGTCATGCTGCAGGAAACCCTTTTTGCCGCCGCCGCCGGGGGCACCAACGCCGCGAATGCCTTGTCGCAGATGGGCTTCGAGCACATGATCAGCGAAATGATCAGCAAGCCCGGCGAGTTCATCGTCTCGTGGGTCGTGCTGCTCACCCTCGTCATCATGTCGGCCATGTCCTGGTACTGGACGGTCATCAACGTGCTGCGCAGCAGCCGCCTGAAGGGCCAGGCCGACCGCGTCACCAGCGCCTTCTGGGAAACCCCGAACGCGCAGGATGCCATCCGCCTGATGGAAGAGCAGCCGAAGAACGAGCCGTTCTCCAAGATCGCGCTTGACGCTGCCCAGGCTGCCGCGCACCACCAGCGCGCCGAAGGTTCCGCCGCAGGCCTGGGCGAAACCCTGAGCCGCTCGGAGTTCGTCGACCGCGCACTGCGCCAGGCCGTGACCCGCGAGAGCACCAATCTCCAGGGCGGCATGACGCTGCTGGCCACCGTCGGTGCGACCGCGCCGTTCGTGGGTCTGCTGGGTACGGTGTGGGGCATCTACGGCGCCCTGATCCGCATCGGTGCGACCGGCCAGGCCTCGATCGACGCCGTTGCCGGCCCGGTGGGTGAAGCGTTGATCATGACCGCGATCGGTCTGTTCGTCGCCATCCCGGCCGTGTTCGCCTACAACTTCTTCAGCAAGACCAACTCGGCGACCATCGCCAAGTTCGACACGTTCGCGCACGACCTGCACGACTTCTTCGCCACCGGCTCGCGCGTTCGCTGAGCCGGCGGTACAAGCAGTCAACGCAACGTTCTAGACGGAGCCCGTCATGGCTTTCAGTAGTGGTAATAGCAGCGGCCCGATGGCCGAGATCAACGTCACGCCCCTCGTGGACGTGATGTTGGTGCTCCTGATCATCTTCATCATCACGGCGCCGCTGATGTCGCACAAGGTGAAGATCGAACTGCCCGAAGCGAACCTGATACAGGATCCGGCGGACAAGCTGGCGCCGGCGACCCCGCCGATCACCATTTCCGTCAAGGAGAATGGTGACCTGTACTGGGGCGATGAGCCGGTGACCAAGGAGATCCTGGAATCCCGCCTGTCCAGCGTGGCCCAGCTGCAACCGCAGCCGAAGCTCAACCTGCGCGGCGACAAGACGACGAAGATGGGCACCATCGCCGAAGTCACCAAGATCGCGCAGGGCCAGGGCATGCTGGACATCGGCTACGTGGCCACGAAAGAGAAGGGGCAGTAAGCCATGGCATTCAGCAGTGGTGGAAGCAAGGGCCCCATGGCCGACATCAACGTCACGCCCCTCGTGGACGTGATGCTGGTGCTGTTGATCATCTTCATCGTGACCGCACCGATCATGACGTATCCGATCGAAGTGGCCCTGCCGCAGCGCGTGATCAACCCGCCGCCGCAGGTGCGTGAGCCGCCGCCGCCGATCGATCTGCGCATCGAGGCCGATGGCACGGTCTACTGGAACAACAGCCCGGCGAATGTTGCTGATCTCCAGCAGAAGATGGAAGAGGAAGTGCAGCGTGATCCGACCAACCAGCCGGAGCTGCGCATCGAAGCCAATTCGGAATCGCACTACGACGTGATGGCCAAGGTGTTGGCCGCTGCGAAGAACGCGCAGATGATGAAGATCGGTTTCGTACAGTAATCCTGACGCGAAAGACGCCTTTGAACGCCGCCCCCTGGGCGGCGTTTTTCTTTGGGAGCGCACTGGCCCCTCTTGTGGCGACGCCGCGGGCGGCGTAGCGTCAGAGCCACGGTCCCGACAGAAGGAGGTGTGCCATGGCGTTCTCCGTTCCCGCAAGCCGTCGTGAACTGGCCGAGATCAACATCACTCCGCTCGTGGACGTGATGCTGGTGCTGCTGGTGATCTTCATCGTCACCGCACCGCTGCTCTCGCGCCCCATCGACACGATCCTGCCCCAGCCCGTCCGGGGAGAAGTGACCGAGCCGCCGAATGATCTGGTCCTCAAGGTCGGGCTGGCGGGAACGTACACACTGGATGATCGCCCGGTATCACTCGCCGACCTGCGTCTCCGGCTCGAGGACGCTGTCCTCGCTGATCCGCGGACGGTCTTGCAGGTGGAAGCCGCAGGCGGGGCCGACTACCAGCAGCTGGTCAGCGCGCTGGCCCAGGCAGAAGCAAGCGGCCTGGACAGCATCGTGATGCGGAACTGACGACCGGACGACGGCGCGCCGGTCGTCGCTCAGCGACCGGCGCTGACGGTATCCCCGCGTGTCGCATGCAGGATGGACAGGTAGGCTTCCACCGTGCGCTCGAGGCCGGCGTACAACGCCTCGCCAATCAGCGCATGACCGATGGAGACCTCCAGGACGTCGGGTACCGCCGCCAGGAATTCCCCCAGATTGTCCTGGCTCAGGTCGTGCCCGGCATTGACGCCCAAGCCCAGGGCGTGAGCTTCGCGTGCGGTGTGGGCGCACAGCGCCAGCGCGGTTGGCGCGTCGCCACGCGCGGCGGCTTCGGCGAACGGGCCGGTATAGATTTCGATGCGATCCGCGCCAACACGGGCGGCTTCAGCCAGGCCTTCGCAGCCTGCGTCGACGAACAGGCTGACGCGACAGCCCATCGCCTTCAGTTCGGCGACGAATGACTGCAGGCGATCCATGTCGCGACTGAAATCGAAGCCATGGTCTGACGTGATCTGCCCATCGCCGTCCGGTACCAGCGTCGCCTGCGCCGGACGCACGGCGTCGCACAGGGCAAGGAACCCGGGATAGCCCTCGCGGGGCGGGGCGAAAGGATTGCCCTCCAGGTTCAGTTCGACGCCGCGCTCGCGCGTCAGTGCCGACAGCGCATGCACGTCCGCAGTCCTGATGTGCCGCTGGTCCGGCCGCGGGTGCACGGTGACGCCATGCGCGCCTGCGGACAGGCATGTGCGGGCGGCACGCACCACGTCCGGCTCCGAGCCGCCGCGCGAGTTGCGCAGGACGGCGATCTTGTTGACGTTGACGCTGAGCAGGGTCACGAAGCAGGGGGTTCCGTGGGGGGGGCCGCGTTGCGGCGCGCCTCGGCCACTTCGCGCAGGCGGCGTAGCTCGGCCGGATCGATCATCTGCGACGGATCCTGGCTGCTCTCACCGATGCGACGTGCGTACCAGCTGACGATCCAGAGCAGGAACAGGACCAGCGAGGCGAGCAGCGACATCACCATCACAGGCGTGGAGGTCACGGAAAAGCCGAGATACAGGGCGCCGACCGCCATCAACAGGAACAACCAGTGCATCGTCCACCCCCGGAGTTGGTCGCGGCATATTACCGCCTCCGGCACGGCACAAAAACGGCCGTGCTTCACAGCAACGGCGACATCAGGCGGGCCAGCGCCTCGGGCAGCCGATGCCGCCAGAGCGAGCGGTCGCGCTGCAGCTTCACGGGTTCGCTGGCGGCGATCTCGCCCTCGAGCCACTGCGCCAGCGTGCCGGCGACGCCCCGGTCGCGGAACATCATCGAGATCTCGAAATTGAGGCGGAAACTGCGGTGGTCGAAGTTCGCGCTGCCGATGACCGCCATGGCGTCATCGCAGAGCAGCGCCTTGCTGTGCATCATCCGCGGTCCGTACTCGTAGACCTTCACCCCTGAGGCCAGCAGCTCGTCGAAGTAGGACCGTGCGGCCAGCGTCACCAGCCTCGAATCACTCACTTTCGGAACCACCAGCCTGACATCCAATCCGCCCAGCGCGGCCGAGGTCAGCGCCATGCGTGCCGCCTCGCCCGGCACGAAGTAAGGCGTCACCAGCCACACGCGCCACTTCGCTTCGTGGATGGCGGCCACCTTCATGCGATGGATCGGCTCCCATGCCGAATCCGGCCCCGACACCAGCGCCTGCGCGGCGATGCCGCCCTGCACGTTCGCATCGCTCGCGCTCCACAGGCGCGTGCCCTGGAAATCCTTCCGTTGCTGGCCTGTGGCGTAGACCCAGTCTTCCACGAACACCTGCTGGATGCTGCGGACGATCTCACCTTCCAGGCGCAGGTGCAGATCGCGGTAGGCATCGTCGCGCAAGGACTCGTCTTCATCGTCGGTGACGTTGATGCCGCCGGTGAAGGCGATGCGACCGTCCACCACCACGATCTTGCGATGGGTGCGCAGGTTGAGCCAGGGCCGGGTGAAGGGCCTGAACCTGGTCGGGTGGAACCATGCGTACTCGCCGCCGGCTTCCACCAGCGGTTGCAGGGCGCGCTTCTTCAGTCGGTTGGAGCCCACCGCGTCCAGCAGCAGGCGGACCTTCACGCCCTCGCGTGCCTTGGCCGTCAGGGCGTCCAGCATGCGCCGCCCGGTGCGATCGCCATTGAAGATGTAGTACTCGACGTGGATATGGTTGTCGGCCGCCGCGATCGCGTCCAGGATCGCCTGGTAAGTGGCGCAACCGTCGACCAGCTGTTGCACGGACGTGGCAGTGGAAGGCGGCAACCCCGTGATCTTCTGCGCGAGCATCGGCAGTTCGGCGCTGTTGCCATCGATGGGCGCAAAGACTTCGTAGCGGTCGAGACTTTCGCGCGAGCGCGTGCGGCGCAACTGGTGGCGCTTGATCCGCTGCGGCCCCAGCAGAAAGTAGATCAGGTAGCCCACGTAGGGCAACAGCGCAAGCGACAGCAGCCAGCTGAGCGTGGCGACCGGTTCCCGCTTCTGCAGGATGATCCAGGCGCACAGCGGCACCAGATAGAGCAGCCAGGCCACCGTGACCCACAGCTGCAGGTTCGGCACCGAGCCAAGCGTGTCCCAGAGGGAGGTCAGAGTGTTGCGCATGGGGCGATTCTATATGCCGTGTCGCGAACGCTGCGACGCGCAGGCGTAAGCTCGCCGGCATGACGACATCGCGACTGCCAGGCATCAAGGGACGGGGATCCACCACCTACCTGCCCGGTCGGTTCGCCGTGACCACGCCGGAATCGGTCGACGACGGCTGGCACGAGGCCGACACCGAGGGCGAACCCGCCTCCACGCCCCGCACCCAGCTGCATGAGGAAGTCGCGCGCAGCGTCATCACCCGCAACCAGTCGCCGGACATCCCGTTCGAACAGTCGTTGAACCCGTACCGTGGCTGCGAGCATGGCTGCAGCTACTGCTTCGCTCGCCCCTCGCACGCCTATCTCGACCTGTCGCCCGCGCTGGATTTCGAAACCCGTATCTTCGCCAAGACGAACGCACCGGAGATCCTGCGCAGAGAACTGTCCAAGCGCGGTTACCAGCCCAGTCCGATCGCTGGGTATCAACACCGACGCCTACCAACCGGTCGAACGGAAGCTGCAACTGACCCGCCGCATCCTGGAAGTGCTGGCGGCGACGAAACATCCGGTTTCGCTGATCACCAAGAACGCCCTGATCGAACGCGACCTTGATCTGCTGGCGCCGATGGCACGCGAGAACCTCGTGCACGTCTACCTGTCGATCACCACGCTCGACAATGGTCTGTCCTCGCGGCTGGAGCCGCGCGCGTCAGCGCCGCACAGCCGGTTGAAGGCAATGAAGCGGCTCAGCGACGCGGGTGTGCCGGTCGGGGTGATGTTCGCACCCGTGATTCCGTGGGTGAACGACCATGAGCTGGAGGCGGTGCTCGAAGCAGCCCGCACCGCTGGCGCCACCGCGGCCGGCTACGTGCTTCTGCGCCTGCCCCATGAGGTCGCGCCGCTGTTCCGCGATTGGTTGCAGACCCACCTGCCGGATCGCGCCGCGCACGTGATGAGCACCGTGCAGCAGCTGCGCGGCGGCAAGGATTACGACAGCCGGTTCGGCACGCGCCTGCGTGGCGAAGGTGTCTATGCGGACCTGCTGTCGCGCCGTTTCGCCCTCGCATTGAAGCGCTTCGGCTTCGAGGGTCGGCGCCACCCGCCGTTCGATTGCACGCGCTTCGTGCCGCCGCGCGTCGCTTCGCCACAGGGCGAGTTGTTCTAGGTCCGAAGGACCAGCACGCTGCGACGATCGGTCACGGGGCAAGCGCCGGGCGCATATGGACAATCCATCGTCCCTTCCTGCGCATGCCCGCGATGATCCAGTCCCTCTACCTGGCTGGCCCCGACATCTTCCGTCCTGATGCCGTTGAGCGAGGCAAACATCTCAAGGGGCTGTGCACGCGGCATGGCTTCGAAGGGCTGTTTCCGCTCGACGCCCAGGTCGCTGGCCATGCCACTGGCGAACCCATGGACACCGCGCGCTGGATCTACCGTGCCGACATCGGCCTGCTGGATGCCGCCGATGCGGTGCTGGCCAACCTGGACTTCTTCCGCGGTGCGGAACCGGACAGCGGCACCTGTTTCGAAGTCGGCTACGCGATCGCCCGCGGCAAGCCGGTCTACGGCTACGTGCCCGAAGACGGCAGCCTGGCCGACCGCATCCGCGCACGCTGCCCCGAGTACCTCGGCGCCAATGCCGGAAACGATGCTCAGGGCTGGCAGCTGGAGGAATTCGGCCTGCCGCTCAACTTGATGCTGGCAGTGCCATGCATGATGGTGGTGGGCGATGCCGACGCCGCTCTGCAGAGGCTGCGGCGCGACCTCGATGCGCAGCGGAAGATTGCCTGAGCCGAACGCTCAACGCCCGCCGTACAGCCGTTCCGCGCGCTGGAACAAAATCCAGCTTGTCGCGATGTACTTGTCGCCGTGGAGCGGCCGATTGCCGCGATGCGTGTGCGTGAACGCCGTGGGCGCGATCAGCAGGCTGCCGGTGCGCGGCACGATCTTGCGCTGCTGGTGGAAGAACTCGGTTTCGCCCTCGCCGAAGCCATCGTTGAGATAGATCGTCCACAGCACGTGCCGGTGCAGGGTTTCCGCATCGGCCGCTTTCGGGAACAGCTCGCAGTGCCAGTACGGGTATCCGCCTTCGCCGGCGGAATATCGCTGCAGGTTGATGCGGCCCGGCACGAAGACCTTCATCACCAGTTTCATCAACGCGGCATCGTCCATGCCTGCGACATCCTCGTAGCGCAAGCGGCGCAGCTGCCCGTCCGCATCCGGCTGCTGCAGCATCAGCGGCGCGATCAGGCTGAAGGGATAGGTGCGCAGGTACTGCTGCAGGCCGGTGAGCACGGCCAGGTTGAGGCGCTGCTCCACGTCGCGCCAATCTGCCTGGCCGCTGATGCTGATGTCGCGGCTGTGCTTCAGCTCGGGGTACAGGCCACCACCGACGCGTCCGGGTTGATCCTGCCCGCTGGCGTCGAAGCGCGCGACGATCGCGCGGCAGGTACCCGCATCCAGCGCGTCGGGGTAGACCTCGATGAAGTCGGACGGATCGGGTGTGGGCGTCATGCCCGGATTCTAGCTGTCCGCCCGCGCGTTGCCGTCATGCGGCCGCGGTGTCGTGCGCCAAGTGATAACCGACCGCCGCCTCGACTTCCTTCCTTGATCCTAGGAACACCGGCACGCGCTGGTGCAGCTGGGTCGGCCGCAGCGACAGGATGTCTTCGCGTCCGGTGCTGGCAGCGCCGCCAGCCTGCTCGACCAGCATGCCCATCGGGTTGGCTTCGTACATCAGGCGCAGTTTGCCGGCCTTGCCCGGGTCCTTGCGGTCCCACGGATAGATGAAGATGCCGCCGCGGGTCAGGATGCGGTGCACGTCGGCCACCATGCTGGCGATCCAGCGCATGTTGAAGTCCTTACCGCGCGGGCCTTCCGTGCCGGCCAGCAGGTCGCTGACATACGCCTGCATCGGCGCTTCCCAGTGGCGCTGGTTCGACATATTGATGGCGAACTCCTTCGTCTCCTCCGGGATCCGCATGTCGCGCTGGGTCAGCATGAAGGCGCCCTGTTCGCGGTCCAGGGTGAACGCATGGGTGCCGTTGCCGGTGGTGAGCACCAGCATCGTGCTGGGGCCGTAGATGCAGTAGCCGGCGGCCACCTGGTCGCGGCCGGGCTGCAGGAAATGCTCGTCGCCCGGGGTGGTCACGCCGTCCGGGCTGCGCAGCACCGAGAAGATGGTGCCCACCGAGACGTTGACGTCGATGTTCGAGCTGCCGTCCAGCGGATCGAACAGCAGCAGGAAGCCGCCGCGCGGATAGGCGTCCGGGATCGGCTGGCTGTGATCCATTTCCTCCGACGCGCACGCCGCCAGATGTCCGCCCCAGGCATTGGCCTCCAACAGGATGTCGTTGCTCAGCACGTCCAGCTTCTTCTGCGCCTCGCCCTGCACGTTGCCGGTGCCCGCGTCGCCCAGCACCCCGCCCAGCGCGCCCTTGCTGACCGCGATGGAGATGCTGGTGCAGGCGCGGGCCACCACCGCGATCAGCTGGCGCAGGTCGGCGCTGATGCGACCGGCGCGCTGCTCCTCGATCAGGTAGCGGCTCAGCGAGACGGCGGATGGAGCGGAAGCGGGCATGATGGAGTCCACGGCGAAGGTGCGCGCATTGTCCGGGTTGACGAGACCAATGCAAGACCAGTCGCTATGCTCAGGGTCGGAAACAGGAACGACGCGATGGACGAAGCAACCCCGGAAACCTGGCTGGCGCTGTCCTCGGCGCTGGGCCTGGGCCTGCTGATCGGACTGGTGCGCGAGCGCCGCCCGGGACGCGCGCATGCCATCGCCGGCCTGCGCACGCATGCGCTGGTGGCCTTGGCTGCCGCGGTCGCCATGTCGCTCGGTGTCCCCGTCCTGCTGGTGGCGCTGGCGCTGACCGGCCTGCTCGCCGCCATGGGCTACCGCGCCACGTCGGCGGACGATCCGGGCCTGACCAGCGAGGTCACACTGGTGCTGACGTTCCTGCTCGGCGCCATGGCCATGCGCACGCCCGCGCTGGCCACGGGCCTGGCGGTGGTGGTGGCGGTGCTGTTGTACGCCAAGGAGCCGCTGCACGAGCTCACGCGCGAGACCTTCAGCGAGCGTGAGGTGTTCGATGGCCTGCTGTTGCTGGCGTCGGCCCTGGTCATCCTGCCGATCCTGCCGGACCGTCCCATCGGTCCTTACCAGGCGATCAACCTGGCCACCATCTGGAAGCTGGTGGTGCTGGTGATGGCGGTGAGTGCGCTGGGCCACGTGGTACTGCGCGTGATCGGCAACCGCTGGGGCCTGGCGGCGGCGGGCTTCTTCGCCGGCTACGTCTCGTCCACCGCGGCGACCATCGGCTTCGGCCAGCGGGCGAAGGAAAGCCCGTCGCTGCTGCGTTCCGCGGTGGCCGCGGCGCTGTTGTCCAACCTGGCCTCGCTGACCCTGTGCGTACCCATCCTGTGGGCCGTTTCGCCGCCGCTGGTGCGCGACCTGCTGCCGGAGCTGGGCGCCATCGGCGCGGTCCTGCTGGCCGGTGGCCTGCTGGGCCTGCATCGCAGCGAGGACGATGCGGTGAAACCGCCGACGTCTGAAAGCCGCATGTTCCGCTTCGGCCAGGCACTGGGATTCGCGGTGCTGGTCGCGGTGCTGACCTTCATCGCCGCCGCACTCGCCGCCTGGATCGGCCCCCGTGGCGCGATGGCCGCCGCCGCGATGTCGGCGATGGCGGAACTGCACGCGGCGGTGGCCACGCTGGCCAACCAGTTCTCGCGCGGCGGACTGGAGGCATCGGAAGCACGCTGGTGGATGCTGGCGCTGCTGGGCGCCAGCCTGGTCGCGAAGTCGGTGATCGCGTGGGTCAGCGGTGGGGCGGCGTATGGACTGCGCGTGTCCGCGGGGCTGATGGCGGCGCTGGCGGCGGGTGCGGCGATGGTGGCGGTGTTCTGACACCGTCGCTTCTCTGTAGGAGCGACGAGAGTCGCGACCGCGAGAATGATGCGCCATGAAGATGTGAATGCCGAGCAGCTGTCGACGCCGCACCTCGCGTGATGGTCATTCCACGCCTTGGAACGCGTGCGGTCGCGACTTACGTCGCTCCTACAAAAAGGCGTTCGCGTCAGATGATCCGCAGCGTGATCGCCTTCAGCACCGCCCGCGTGCGGTCACGCGTGCCCAGCTTGTCGAGGATGATGGAGACATAGTTCTTCACCGTGCCCTCCGCGAGGAACAGCGTGCGCGCGATTTCCTTGTTCGAGTATCCGCCCGCGAGCAGGCGCAGGATCGCGACCTCGCGTTCGCTGAAGGTGTCGCTGGGCGGGGCTTCGTCACGGAAACGGAAACGTGCCCGCACCGGGTCCGTGCTGACCGGCTGCAGCAAGGTCTCGCCGCTGGCGACGCGTTGGATGGCATCGTGCAGGTCTTCCGGCGCGGCATCCTTCAACAGGAAGCCCTGCGCACCCGCTTCGGTGGCGCGCAGCAGCAGGTCGCTGTCGTCGAAGGTGGTCAGCAGCAGCACCGGCGTGCGGTCGCCACGTTCGCGCAGCCTGATCAAGGCTTCGATGCCATCGACGCCCGGCATGCGGATGTCGCTCAGCACCACGTCCACCGGTTGCGCTTCCAGCTTGGCGACCAGGTCCGCGCCGTCGTCGGCTTCGAACACCACGTCCACCTGCTGCGCTTTCAACAGGGCGCGCAGGCCGGCGCGCACCAGCGCCTGGTCATCGGCAAGGGCGACCCGCACGCTCATGCAGGCAGCCTCACGTCCAGGCGCAGGCCGCCGCTCGCACTGCTGCCCAGGCGCATGTCGCCGCCCAGTGCGGCGACGCGCTCGCGGATGCCCGACAGGCCGTTGCCTTCACGCATGCCGCCCTTGAGCTTGCCATCGTCCTCGATGCGCAGGCGCATGTTCGTATCCTCGTTGCTCAGCGAAACCGTCAACGTATACGCGTTCGCGTGCCGTGCGGCGTTGGTCAGGCATTCCTGCACGATGCGCAGCAACGATTCCGCCATCGCCGGATCGTCGATGCGGATGTCTTCCGCGATATGCAGATCCAGCGCCGGCCGTGGCAGTGGCGCGGCGAGGGCACAGATCGCGGTCTGAAGGTCCAGCCCACGGGAATCGCGCAGGGCTTGTACGACGCTGCGGATATCGTCCAGCAGTTCGGTGGACAACTGCTGCGCGATGCGGACTTCATCGCGCGCGGCGAAAGCGGGATCGCTGGCCAGTGCGCGCAGGTTGAGCTTCATCGCCGTGAGCTTGTGTCCGGCCACGTCGTGCAGCTCGCGTGCCACGCGCAGGCGCTCGGCATCACGCGCGCTGTCGGCCAGCAGCGCCCGCGTGGCCAGCAGGTCCGCATTGACCAGCGCCAACTGGTCGCGTGATTCCTCGGAGCGGCGCGCGTAGTGCACGCACAGGCCGGCGAGCGCCTGGAAGCCGATATTGATCAGCGTCATCGTCAGTGGCGCACCGAACCCGTGGTGCACCATCAGCGCGTAGAACGCCACGTTCAACACCAGCGCGGCACCCACGACCCAGCGGGGCGACAACACGTTGACCGCGCACGCCACCCAGACCACCAGAAGCACCTGTGCGGT
Source organism: Pseudoxanthomonas sp. SE1 (assembly GCF_029542205.1). Classification (NCBI taxonomy): domain Bacteria; kingdom Pseudomonadati; phylum Pseudomonadota; class Gammaproteobacteria; order Lysobacterales; family Lysobacteraceae; genus Pseudoxanthomonas; species Pseudoxanthomonas sp. SE1. The sequence goes on from NZ_CP113783.1 coordinate 22,020, forward strand.
GCCCACGCGCGGCGTCAGCCAGGCCAGCAGCAGCGCGAGGCAGGCCATCGCCACCAGGGCGACCCGCCGGTGCCGCTCCCAGGTGTCCGGTGCCAGTGCGAACAGAAGGAACCCCAGCGCATAAGCCGCCAGCGCGGCGGCCGCGGCCGGCAGCACCTCCGGTGGCAGGAAGCGCAGACCCAGCGACACGGCCGCCAGCGTGAACACCCCGGCCAGGGTCATGGGTTCGCGAATTCGGGTCAGGGCGGTCCACATGCGCCCATGCTGTCGTCCGCGCTGCGCCGACACAATGGGTCTGGCGCAAGTGGTGACTTCCGGCAGGTCAGCGGGAGCCCGTCAGAACGCGTCGCCCGGCACGCGCACGGTGCCTTCCATCAGCACGCGTGCGCTGCGGCTCATCACCGCCTTCGTCACCGCCCAGGCACCGTCCACCTGCTTGACGTCGGCGCCCACGCGCAGCGTGCCCGACGGATGGCCGAACACCAGCACGTCGCGCGTGCCGCCGCCTGCCGCCGCATTGACCAGCGTGCCCGGCACGGCGGCGGCGGTCGCAATGGCCACCGAGGCCGTACCCATCATCGCGTGATGCAACTTGCCCATCGACATGGCGCGCGCCAGCAGGTCGATGTCCGCCGCATGCACGGGCTTGCCGCTCGACGACACGTAGTCCTTCGGCGGCGCGACGAAGGCGACCTTCGGCGTCAGCGGACGCTTCGCCGCGGCCGCGACATCGGCGACCAGGCCCATGCGCACGGCGCCATGCGCTCGGATCGCCTCCAGTTTCGCCAGCGCGTCCTTGTCTTCGTTGATGGCGCCCTGCAACTCGGTGCCGTCGTAACCGAGTGCGGCTGCTTCGACGAAAACCACCGGCACGCCGGCATTGATCATCGTCGCCTTGAACACACCCACGCCGGGCACGTCGATTTCATCGATGAGATTGCCGGTAGGAAACATCGCGCCACCGCCGTCGCCATCGCCCTCGTCCGCGGGATCGATGAACTCGAGCTGCACTTCCGCCGCCGGGAACGTCACGCCATCCAGTTCGAAGTCCCCGGTTTCCTGCACTTCGCCGCCGGTGACCTGCACGTGGGCGACGATGGTCTTCTGGATGTTGGCCTGCCAGATCCGCACGGTGCACAGGCCGTCGCGTGGCACGCGCGAAGGGTCAACCATGCCGTTCGCAATCGCGAACGGACCGACCGCCGACGACAGGTTGCCGCAGTTGCCGCTCCAGTCGATGAAGGCTTCGTTGATCGGCACCTGTCCGTACAGATAGTCCACGTCATGGCCGGGCTGGCTGCTCGGCGAGATGATCACTACCTTGCTGGTGCTGGACGTCGCCCCGCCCATGCCGTCGGTGTGCTTGCCGTACGGATCGGGTGAACCGATCACGCGGCTCAGCAACGCATCGCGTGCCGGTCCCGATGCCTGCGCTCGTTCGGGCAGGTCCTGCAGGCGGAAGAAGACGCCTTTCGACGTGCCGCCGCGCATGTAGGTGGCGGGGATGCGGATCTGGGGGGCTTGGGACATGGAAATCACCGATGACTTTGATGGTGGTACGACTCAGAACAAGGAGGATTGCGTTGCAGGTGGATCGATACCTTGTGCCTGGTGATTGGTAGCGGGGATCCCTATAGCTACGAGGTTATCGGGCGCTGGCCATTGCTGCCCGAGCTTGATTGCCGGAGTTAACGGGATGTTGTCGAACGGGCTTGTGGCCCTGTAACTCAGGGTAATGTGCGGCGTTACGCCGGTCGCGATCTGGCCGAATCCTGCGTCGGTCAGCGAACGCTGAATGGACGCCAGTAGTTCTTGGAATGCCTTGGGATTGCCGTAGGCACGCAATGTGCAGTGTTGTTTCGCAGTCGCGAGATCCGGCCCTTCGATGCGATTGAACAGCAGCGTGCAGGCGTGTGCCGAGATACGGTCACCGACCCGAAGCAACGCATCGCGATCCCTCGTCGTCGGATCGAAAACTCGTCCCGAGAAGGACTGATGCCAGTTTCCGGAGGGAAACAGGGCTGTTCCAAGCTTGCGTATCAGTCCAATGGAGATGAAACGCTGCAGCACGTCCTCCGACCACGCGACCGGAGGCAGTGCCGCGAAAAAAATGCGGGGCTGAGAACGTCTTATCACCTGATGACCACGTATGAATGCTTGGTCACAGCATCACGCCCCGTCCGGAATCTCCGGCTCCACCAGCTTCGCCAGCAGTTCCAGCGATTCCTGCCAGCCCTGGTAGCAGAAGTCGACCGGGATCGCGGCGGGAATGCCTTCCTGTACGACGTTCAGTTCGGTGCCGGCGATGCTCTTCTTCAGCGTTACCGTCACGTGCATCTGCCCGGGCAGTCCGGGATTGTCGAACTGGTCGGTGTAGCGCAGCAGCTCATTCTCGACCAGTTCCACATAGGTGCCGCCGAACGAGTGGCTGGAACCGGTGCCGAAGTTGGTGAACGACATGGTGTAGCCGCCGCCCACGCGCGCACCCATCGAATGGACCTTGCCGGTGAACCCGTGCGGCGGCAGCCACTTCACCATCGCATCGGGATCGAGGAAGGCACGGTAGACGCGCGACGGCGGCGCGCGCAGCACGCGGTGCAGGCGGACGGTGCCGGGGGTGGCGTTGTCGGACATGATCGGACTCCTGTGCGTTGGGTGTACCGATACGACGAACGGGTCAGGCCGCTTTCGACGCGTCCAGGAAATCCTGCGCGAACCGCTGCAGCACCCCGCCTGCCTCGTAGATCGAAACCTCCTCGTCCGAATCCAGACGGCAGGTCACCGGTACTTCCACGGTTTCGCCGTTGCGGCGGTGGATCACCAGCGTCAGCTCGGCGCGTGGCCTGCGCTCGCCCACCACATCGAAGGTCTCGGTGCCGTCGATGCCCCAGGTCTTGCGGGTTTCGCCGGCCCTGAACTCCAGCGGCAGCACGCCCATGCCGACCAGGTTGGTGCGATGGATGCGCTCGAAGCCCTCCGCCACGATCGCTTCCACGCCCGCCAGCCGCACGCCCTTCGCCGCCCAGTCGCGCGAACTGCCCTGGCCGTAGTCGGCGCCGGCGATGATGACCAGCGGCTGCTTGCGGCCCATGTAGGTCTCGATGGCTTCCCACATGCGCACCACCTGTCCGTCCGGTTCGATGCGTGCCAGCGAGCCCTTCTTCACGTCGCCGTCGACTACGGCCATCTCGTTGACCAGCTGCGGGTTGGCGAAGGTCGCGCGCTGTGCGGTGAGATGGTCGCCGCGATGGGTGGCGTAGGAATTGAAGTCCTCTTCCGGCAGGCCCATCTTCGCCAGGTACTCGCCCGCCGCGCTCGAGGCGAGGATCGCGTTGGACGGCGACAGGTGGTCGGTGGTGATGTTGTCGCCCAGCACCGCCAGCGGACGCATGCCGTGCAGCGAGCGCTCGCCGGCCAGCGCGCCTTCCCAGTACGGCGGGCGGCGGATGTAGGTGCTCTGCGGGCGCCAGGCGTACAGCGGCTCCACTTTGCCGCCATGCTCCACGCGCACGTTGAACATCGGTTCGTAGACCTTGCGGAACTGGTCCGGCTTCACGCTGGCCTTCACCACCGCGTCGATCTCCGCATCACTGGGCCAGATGTCCTTCAGCGTGATCGGGTTGCCTTCGGCATCGAAGCCCAGCGCGTCCTTTTCGATGTCGAAGCGCACGGTGCCGGCGATGGCATAGGCGATTACCAGCGGCGGCGAGGCGAGGAAGGCCTGCTTGGCGTAGGGATGGATGCGGCCGTCGAAATTGCGGTTGCCCGACAGCACCGCGGTCGCATACAGATCGCGGTCGATGATCTCCTGCTGGATCTTCGGATCCAGCGCGCCGCTCATGCCGTTGCAGGTGGTGCAGGCGAAGGCGACGATACCGAAGCCCAGCTGTTCCAGGTCCGGCAGCAGGCCGGATTCTTCCAGGTACAGCTGCACGGCCTTCGAGCCGGGCGCCAGCGAGCTTTTCACCCACGGCTTGCGCACCAGTCCCTTTGCGTTGGCGTTGCGTGCGAGCAGCGCGGCAGCGATCACGTTGCGCGGATTGGAGGTATTGGTGCACGAGGTGATGGCGGCGATGATCACCGCGCCGTCCGGCATCAGGCCCTGCGCCTCCTCGGCCTTGCCGCTGGCCAGCTTGGCTTCGTCGGCGATGCCGCGCTCGGCCAGCGCGCTGGTCGGCAGGCGCTTGTGCGGGTTGGACGGGCCGGCCATGTTGCGCACGACGGTGGACAGGTCGAAGTGCAGCGTGCGCTCGTACTGCGCAGTCTGCAGGTCGTCGGCCCACAGGCCGGCGGTCTTCGCGTAGGTCTCCACCAGCGCCACCTGTGCGTCGCTGCGGCCGGTCAGGCGCAGGTAGTCCAACGTGTTGTCGTCGATGAAGAACATCGCGGCCGTCGCGCCGTACTCGGGCGCCATGTTCGATATGGTCGCGCGGTCGCCGATGGTCAGCGCCGCCGCACCTTCGCCGCGGAATTCGAGATAGGCGCCGACGACCTTCGACTGGCGCAGGAATTCGGTCAGCGCCAGCACCACATCGGTCGCGGTGATGCCGGGCGCGGGCTTGCCCTGCAGTTCGACGCCGATGATGTCCGGCGTGCGCATCCACGACGCGCGGCCGAGCATGACGTTCTCCGCCTCCAGCCCACCCACGCCGATGGCGATGACGCCCAGCGCATCGACGTGCGGCGTGTGGCTGTCGGTGCCCACGCAGGTATCCGGAAAGGCAACGCCGTCCTGCACGTACACGACCGGCGACATTTTCTCCAGGTTGATCTGGTGCATGATCCCGTTGCCTGGCGGGATCACATCGACGTTCTTGAACGCCCGCTTCGTCCAGTCGATGAAGTGGAAGCGGTCCTCGTTGCGCCGGTCCTCGATGGCGCGGTTCTTGGTGAACGCGTCCGGGTCGTAGCCACCGCATTCCACGGCCAGCGAGTGGTCGACGATCAGCTGCACCGGTACCACCGGATTCACCTGCGCCGGATCACCACCCATGTCGGCGATCGCATCGCGCAGGCCGGCGAGATCCACCAGCGCCGTCTGCCCGAGGATGTCGTGGCAGACCACGCGCACCGGGAACCACGGGAAATCCAGGTCGCGGCGGCGCTCGACCAGTTGGCGCAGGTAGTCGTCGCGGCGCGCGGGATCGGCGCGGCGGACGATGTTCTCCGCATGCACGCGCGCGGTGTACGGCAGCGTCGCCCAGGCGCCGGGCTGGAGGGCGTCGACCGCGGCGCGCGCGTCGAAGTAGTCGAGCGTGGTGCCCGGGAGTGGGGTGCGGAAATCGGTATTCATGGCGTGTCGTCTGCTGTGAACGGGGCGCGCGGCTCGATCCACGCGCTGCAATGGCCATTATGCGCGTCGTGTCGCTGCAAACATGCCCGCCTGCCGGACATCGCTGCGCATTCTTTCGATGCGTTGACGGTGTTCGTCAACATGCAGGGCACGCCGTGGCACGCATGCCCGGCGAGGTGCTCCGCGCTACGGTGTGTCGAGCCGGATACGGGCTTCCCGCAGGACGGTCGAGCCTTCGGCCGTCGCAACGCTTCGTGCAACGGCTCCCGGCACCGCCCGCGCCGTGGCGCCATGCACGCCCTGTTTGTCGAGCAGGGCGGCGACGCTCTCGGCGCGGGCGAGCGCGAGCGCAGCGTCATTGCCCGCGTATCCATCGACCGACACCTGGCTCACGCCCCAGCGCTGGAGCGCCCACGCGATCGCCTCCACCTGCGCGTTGCCTGCCGCGTCCAGGTCCGGCCGGTCGTCGCCGAACACCACCGGTGGCAGCGTCTGGAGTGCCGGCACGACCTGCACCTGCAACGCACCGGCGTCATCGGTCGCCAGTGCCTGCTCGAGGCGGCGCGCCTGGACGACATCGAGCCCGGCGGCCGCATAGAGCTGCCAGCGCGCCCGTTGCCCGCCTTCGAGGATCTCGAACTGCCCGAAATGGGCGAGGACGCGCTGGTGCATCGCTTCGGCCGCGCGGGTCCCGGCGTTGCGCTCGGCCGCGTCGCGCTCGGCCACGTTCTGCAGGCGCGACACGCTTTCGCGGAGTTGCGCGAGCGTCGCCTGTTCGCTCGCCAATGCCTTTTCGTCGGCGGTCAGTAGCTCGCGCAGGGAGACCTCGACAGGTCGGCCGAGCACGCCTTCGAGCTTGCGTTCGAGTTCGCGGTCAAGCTGGGGCCGGTGCCGAGGGACCAGCATCACGGCATCGACCCGCAGGGTTTCTTCGTTGCGGTCCACGCGCAACGTGGTCACCTGCCCACCATTGCTGCGTGCGGCTTCGTCCATCACGTTGCGGATGGTGCGGTCGGCGACGCCGCGTGCCGCGATGTCGCGCAGCGCCAGTCCCAGCGGGACCGACAGCAGCACGAACGTTCCCACGATCATCGAGGCCTGCCACGCGGTCTGCTTGGGCGAATCGTCGCCGCCGAAGTGGTACCAGCGGGCCATGATGGTGACCGACAGCGCGATTGCCAGCAGGTTGGTCATGAACAGGAACAGCGCACCACCCGCGATGCTGGCATTCAGCGTGGCGATACCGAAGCCCACCACGGCCAGCGGCGGCATCAGCGCCGTCGCGATCGCCACGCCCACGATGGTCTCGCCCTTGCGGGTGATGGTGGCGTACGCGCCCGCCAGGCCGGAAAACACGGCGACGAGCAGGTCGAACAGTGTGGGTTCGGTGCGCGCCAGGATTTCCGGCGTCGCTTCCTGCAGCGGAGAGACCAGGACGATCGCGGTCGCGGTGGTCAGGGCCACCGCAGTCCCTACCGCCAGCGTCTTGAGCGCCTCGCGCAGGCTGCGGAAGTCGAAGGTGGCCAGCGACATGCCCAGCTCGACGATCGGCCCCATCAACGGGGAAATCAGCATCGCGCCGATGATCACGGCGACCGAGTTCTGCAGCAGGCCCAGCGTGGCGATGCCGCATGCCATGACGATCATGAAGGCGTAGCGCGGCCCCAGCTGCCCGCTTTCGTCGACATTGCGCAGGACGGCGGCCCGGTCGACCTGCAGGTGTTCGCGCCGCCATTGGCGCAACCAGCGCCACAGTGCTTCGGCAGAGGCCATCGCGAGAACTCCGTCACGGAACCGGCGCGCATCATACCAACGGGCCGCTGCAGTGAAGCCGCTCTGAGCGCGCGTCGCTCAGCTCATTCGAAGACCAGCTTGCCCTTCATCATGTTCCAGTGACCGGGGAAGGTGCAGAAGAAGGTGTAGTCGCCACCCTTGCGCAGCCGCGAAGTGGGGAACACCACCTCGGCCGCCTGCCCGCCGCCGATCACCGGCGTGTGGGCGATCACGCGGGCATCGTTGCGCGGCAGATAGTCGTCAGCCAGCTTCATGCGGCCGCCGGCCAGGCCAAGGTCGCGATGATGGCGTGTTTCGGCCAATACCCAGTTGTGCCCCATCGCCTGCGCCGGCATGCGACCCGTGTGCTTCAACACCACCCGCAGTTGCGCGCAGTCGCCGGGCACGCGGATGGTCTTCAGGTTGAAGGTCATCATGTCCGTGGCTTCGATCGTCACCACGCAGTTGCGGGCGAAGGCCGGAACGGTCACGAACGAGAACGCCAGCAGGGCGAAAAACGAAAGCGCTCGGGGCATTGCAGTACGTGCGAAGGAGGGACGGCGGATTGTAGAGCCGAGCTTGCTCGGCTGCTCTTCCGTCCCGGGCCATGAGGGTGAATGCCTTCCGGAATCGATCACGCTCGACGCAGCGGGCAGAAGCAGCGGAGCAAGCTCCGCTCTACGATGGCACGCCCGTCAAACGTCGCCGCCCTCGGCCCAGCCTTCGCCGGTGCCGCGGGTGTAGACCTTGTCGGCGTCGCGTACATCGCCGGCCGGGATGGCATCCTGCGCATCCAGCCGTGCATAGATCGGGGTGAAGTCCGGCGCGGTGGCGTTCATCAGCTGCTCGAAGCTGTCGATGACGAAGTAGGTCTTCTGGAACGTGTCGATGCGGTAGCGCGTGCGCATGATCCGCTCCAGGTCGAAGCCGATGCGGTTGGGCGCGTCCGATTCCAGCGAGTACAGCGACTCGCCCTTCGACGACACGATGCCGGCACCATAGATGCGCAGGCCATCCTTCGTGTCGATCAGGCCGAACTCCACCGTGTACCAGTACAGCCGGGTCAGGTGCTGCAGCGCGTCCTGGCCGATGCCGTGCGCCTTCACGCCGCCCTTGCCGTACGCCTCCATGTAATCGGCGAACACCGGATTCATCAGCAGCGGCACGTGGCCGAACAGGTCGTGGAACAGGTCCGGTTCGGCGATGTAGTCGATCTGGTCGGGCCGGCGGATCCACCAGGTGACGGGGAAACGCCGGTTGGCCAGGTGGTCGAAGAACTCCAGCTCCGGCAACAGGCCCTCCACACCGACCAGCTGCCAGCCGGTGGTGGCGTGCAGTACCTCGTTCAATTCATCGAAGCGCGGGATGCGGTCCGGGCTCATGCCCATCGCGTCCTGTGCCCGCAGGAACTCGTCGCAGGCGCGCCCGACCAGCAGGGCACGCTGGCGCTCGTACAGCGCCCCCCAGGTGGCGTGGTCGTCGGCGGGGTAGTCGGCGGGCTGGTCCACGACGGCGGTCGTGTACACCGGTACGTAACCCTTGTCGGTCTGCTGGTGCTCGACGCGGCGCGGCTCGTTCATGGCGACTCCCTTCGATCAGCGGCTGATGGGACGATGCTAGCGGCAGAACCGCGCAACAGGCTTGCAAAGTTGCGCCTCTCCCGACCGATGGCGCAATGATCGAGCGTGAACGCGCTATCCTGCGCATCAAATGGCCGAATCACCCACCCTCGACCGCACCGACCTGCGCCTGCTGACCCTGCTGCAGCGCGACGGTCGCGCCACCAATGCCGACATTGCCGGCCAGGTGAACCTGTCGCCTTCGGCATGCCTGCGCCGGATCCAGCGACTCGAGGCGACGGGGGTGATCGCCGGATATGCCGCCCGCGTCGACCCCAAGGCCGTCGGGCTGGGACTGCAGGCCTTCGTGCGCGTGCAGCTGGAGAAGCACGACCCGGCCAGCGTCCAGCATTTCGGCGACGGCGTGCGGGGCTGGGACGAAGTGGTGGCCTGCTACGCACTGACCGGCGACATGGATTACCTGTTGCACGTGGTGGTCCAGGACCTGGAGCACTTTTCCCGCTTCCTGCTCGACCGTCTGCTCAACGCCAGCGGCGTGGCCGACGTGAACTCCAGCTTCGTGCTGCGCGCGGTGAAGACCGACGCCGGCCTGCCATTGGGATATGCCGGATGACGTCGATCATGATTGTCAGCGCGACGCGGAAGACAGAGGGGGATTTCCGCGAGGGCAGTGCGCTGGGGACATCGTTGCGCCGGCTGGCGTTCGACGCGCGGATCCGGAGCCGGATCGCATACCGGAACGGTCGCGGCCTGCCCGAGGTCTACAACCAGGCGATCCGGGAGTGCCAAGACAGTGATGTCCTGGTGTTCATGCACGACGATGTATGGATCGACGACAGTTTCCTCGCTGACCGCTTGCAGGACGCGCTGCTCCGCTACGACGTCGTCGGCGTGGCAGGCAACCATCGCCGGCAGCCACGCCAGCCCGCATGGGCGTTCCCCGACATGACATTGGCATGGGACGACAAGGCCCACCTGTCGGGCGGGGTGGCGCACGGTGCATATCCGTTCGGCGCGGTGTCCTGTTTCGGCCGCATGCCGGCCGACTGCGAGCTGCTGGATGGCGTCTTCCTCGCCGCAAACAGGGCCGTCCTGTCGCAGGCGCGCGTCGAGTTCGATCCGCGCTTCGGCTTCCACTTCTACGACATGGATTTCTGCCGGTCCGCGAGGCAGGCGGGGTTGCGTCTGGGAACCTGGCCGATCGCGCTGACGCACCAGAGTGGGGGCGCGTTCGGGTCGGATGCCTGGAAGGTTGCCTACAACGACTACCTGGCGAAGTGGGGCGACTAGCGCACGTCTCCAGGACGCGCCCACGCGGACCCTGTCCGCGACACGTGCTACAACGCACGCGATTACCGACCCTCGAGACCAGCATGTACGGACTGATCGGCAAGATGCGCGCCACACCCGGCCAGCGCGACGCCCTGCTCGCAATCCTGCTGGACGGCACCGACGCCATGCCGGGTTGCCTGAGTTACGTCATCGCGCAGGATCCCGCCGACGCGGATGCGATCTGGATCACCGAGGTCTGGACCGATGCGGCCAGCCACAAGGCCTCGCTCTCGCTGCCGTCCGTGCAGCAGGCCATCGCGAAGGCACGGCCGTTGATCGCGGGATTCGACAGCCATGTCGAAACGGTGCCGGTGGGAGGGCATGGGTTGCCGTAGCCACTCCCGCTCGGCGCACGAACCGATGATGTGGGAGCGACGTCAGTCGCGATGATGGATCCGCGGCAAATCATCGCGACTGACGTCGCTCCCACAATCCACCTGGGCCGACGTGTTCGATCTAGACTTCCACATGGACCTGTTCCCCCATTCTTGGCAACGCGCTTGGGCCGGCATCGGTGCGACGGGTGAGGGCGGTGTGTTGTTCGCGCAGCTGAAGGCGGCGTACGCTGAACAGCAACGCCATTACCACACGCTGCAACACCTCGGCGAATGTCTGTCTGTGTTCGATGCTGCACGCGGACTGGCGGAGCGCCCGCACGAGGTGGAACTCGCGCTGTGGTTCCACGACGCCATCTACGACATCAAGGCCCACGACAACGAGCAGCGCAGTGCCGACTGGGCGCGCGATGCGCTGCGGGATGCGGGCGTTGCGGCAGAGGCCGCGCAGCGCGTGCATGCGCTGGTCATGGCCACGCGGCACACCGCCGTGCCGTCGGGACGCGACGAGCAGCTGCTGGTCGACATCGACCTGTCCATCCTCGGCGCGGAGCGGGCCCGCTTCGACGAGTACGAACAGCAGATCCGCAAGGAATACGCCTACGTCCCCGGCTTCCTGTTCCGGCGCAAGCGGCGCGAGATCCTGAAGGGCTTCCTCGACCGTCCGGCGATCTACAGCACGCCGTATTTCCATGACAGGTTGGAGGACAGGGCACGCAACAATCTCCGTCGCGTCACCGCCGCGTAGAGCCGGCTCCGCTCTACTGCTTTACGGGTTGTCCGGCGGCGTCGCACTTCACGTCGCGGCCGAACAGGCGACCCAGGCGCGAGGGTTCTTCCAGGCAGCGCGGATCCGGTTTGGGCGGCGCATGGCGCGCCGCATGCGCGGCATTGCGGGTGCGCTGCAGCTCGGCGAGCTTCGCCTTGATCTGCGGCATCGCCGCCAGCGCGGCGCGTTCGCCTTCGAGGATGGCGGTGTTCTTCTGTTCGAAATCGGCCGGGCCGATGTCGTTGACCTTGGGCCGGATGACGATGTCGGCGCGCGCGAGTTCCTGTTCGCCCAGGCGCTGGCCCATGATGCCGATCGACTGGTTGACGATGCCCAGCATGCTGCCGGGCTTGGTGCCGGGCGCCTTGGTGGAGATGTCCACCGCGATGACGAAATCCGCACCCAGCTGGCGCGCCGCGTCCACCGGCACCGGGCTCACCACGCCGCCATCCACGTAGCTGGCCTTGCCGATCACCACCGGCTCGAACACGCCCGGGATGCTGCTGGACGCGCGCACGGCCTGGCCCGTGTTGCCGCGCACGAACACCGTGCGCTCGCCGTTCTCCAACTGCGTGGACACGGCGGCGAAGGGCTTCTTCAATTGCTGGATCGTGCGCTTGCCGACCAGGTCGTTGACGTAGTCCTGCAGCTTCTGACCCTGCACCAGTCCGCCGGAGAACAGGCGCACGTCACGGATCTTCGCTTCGTCCAGCGCAAAGGCCTGCTTCTGCATCTGGAAGGGATCCATGCCGCTGGCATACAGCGCACCGACCACGCTGCCTGCGCTGGTGCCGGAGACGACCACCGGTTCGATGCCGTTGGCTTCCAGCATCTTGATGACGCCGATATGCGCGAATCCCTTGGCCGCACCCCCCCCCAATGCGATGCCCACCTTGGGCTTCGGCGCTGCCGGCACCGGCTTCGTCGTCACAGGAGGTGAGGTCGGCCGCACGTTGTCGCCGCCGCATGCGGCCAGGAACACGGAACCGAGCAGCAGGGCGGGCATCAGGCGAAGGGCAGGGCGCATGGAGGGGGAAGGAAGCGGGACCGGCGCGCAGGATAGCGCCCCTCGCTGCAACCGCGGCCAACAACACTCGCTCAGGTGGGCCCATCGCCACCGGAGCGGCGCCGCGCGCTGCCGGGTCCGACTCCCTCGACGCGCTTGAAGAACCGCCGGAACGCGGCCTCGCTGCTGTAGCCGAGCATCTCGGCGATGGCGGCGACGGAGAAGCGCCGGTTCTTCAGCAGCCGGCGCGCCTCGGTGGCCCGCCAGTGCGCCAGGTACTGGATGGGCGGCGTGCCGACCGTCGTGGTGAACAGTTCGGCGAACGCGGTGCGCGACATGCCGGCTTCCTGCGCCATCGACTGGATGGTCCAGTCCTCGCCCGGACGCGCGTGGATCGCGGACAACGCCCGCGACAGGCGTGCATCGGTGAGCGCGGCGAGCAGGCCGCGCGGCTGTTCGGCCTGCCGCACGTACTCGCACACCGCCATGGTGAACAGCGAATCTGCCAACTTGTTCTGCACCAGCTGGCGACCCCAGCGACGTTCGCGGCTGGTGTCGGCCAGCATCTGCGCCAGTTGCCGGAAGCCGGCACTGCTGTCCTGCCCACGGATCACGAACCAGCGCGGCAGGGCGGAGAAAATCGGGTTGTGGGAGCCGGTGATGAACTCCAGCTCGCCGCACAGCATGCTGGTGTCGCCTACATCCGGTGCGTCGGGGAGATGGGGATCGGCCGACGACGACAGCACATGGCGCACGCCAGCGGGAAAGACGATCAGGTCGCCCCGCTCGAGCAGCACCGGCGTCTCCAGTGCTTCGCCGCTGATCCAGCACTGGCCCTGGGTCAGCAGATGGAACTGGCCGTGGTGGGTGGCGGGCTCGCTGTCGTACCAGGTGCCGCAGTAGCGCACGTCGGCGGTGATCTCCACGCGCATGCGGTACGCGCCCAGCACCGTCTCAAGCACGGCGTCGCGATCGTCGTCTTCGGCCAGGCCGAGCGCATGGGCGGGCATTGCATCCATGCCGCCATCCTAGGCCACGGGGTGCATGCGGACCATGACCGCGCGTCCGTCCGTTCATGCGCAGGCGTCCGCCTCGGTCGGATTCCGGACGATGGGGCATATCCGCGGAACGCACGGGAATGGTCGCCGGCGGCACGCGGCGCTGGAATGGCATGGCGTCCAGCGGCGCTCCGTCGACGACGCCTTCCCCAACCCCAACGAGGCTTTCCCATGAACACCACCAAGCTTTCCGGTCTTTCCGTCGCGGTTGCCGCTGCCGCCCTGTTCCTCGGCGCGCCGATGGCCCACGCGGCCGAATCCGGCTCGGCCAAAGTCGGCCATTGCGTCGGCGCCAATGCCTGCAAGGGACAGGGCGCGTGCAAGAGCGCATCCAATGCGTGCAAGGGCCAGAACGCATGCAAAGGCCACGGCTTCACCGAGTCCACCGCCGAGACCTGCAAGACGGCCGGTGGCAAGTTCGAAGCGCCCAAGCCGCAGAAGAAGGCGGCCGACGCGAAGAAGGCCAACAGCTGACGCCACGCGCGAGCGACGACACGCCATGACGACAGTCCTGCACGGTTTCGGCCTGGGCCTGCGCCCGCAGCACTACGACGCGCTGCTCGCAGGCAGCGCGCGCGTGGACTGGCTGGAGATCCTCAGCGAAAACTACCTGGTCGAAGGTGGCCGGCCGCTGTGGATGCTGGACCGGATGGCCGAACGCTGGCCGGTCGCAATGCATGGCGTCTCGCTCAACATCGGCGGCAGCGATCCGCTGGACCGCGATTACCTGCGCGCGCTGGGCCGCCTGGCCCGGCGCGTGCGGCCGCGGATCGTGTCCGACCACGTGTGCTGGACCCGCCACGGCGGCGTCCAGTTCCACGACCTGCTGCCGCTGCCGCAGAACGACGACACGGTGAACCACGTCGCCGCACGCATCCGCCAGGTGCAGGATGCCCTCGGCATGCCGCTGGTGCTGGAGAACGTGTCCAGCTACCTGCGCTTCGCCGATGACACGCTGGACGAGGCACAGTTCCTGTCCGCGCTGGTGGCCGAGAGCGGGTGCGGGCTGCTGCTGGACGTGAACAACGTCTTCGTCAACGCGCACAACCACGGTTTCGACGCGGTCGCCTTCCTCGACCGCCTGCCACGCAGCGCAGTGCGGCAGATCCACCTGGCCGGGCACAGCGTGGACGTGCAGGGCAGCGGTCTGCTGATCGACACGCACGACGCGCCGGTGCCCGATGGCGTGTGGTCGCTGTACGCAGAGGCCGTGCGGCGGTTCGGCGCGGTGCCGGCGATGATCGAACGCGACGACCACATTCCGCCGCTCGACGAGCTGCTGGCCGAACTGGACATCGCGCGCAGGGTCGTGGCGGACGCGGCGCGCCTGGAGCAGGCCGCATGAATGCCGCCGTGCCACTTCCGGGCCGGCAGCAGGTGTTCGCGCACTGGTTGCTGCGTGGTGATATGCGCGACGCACCCGCGATCCGGGCACGGGACGTGCACGACCGCACGACGCGGCTGCGCGTGTACGCCGACGGCTACCGCTGGCGGTTGGTCGAGGTGCTGGGCAACGACTACCCCGTGTTGCGTGCGTCGCTTGGCGCGGATCGTTTCGATGTACTGGCGGCGCGCTACCTCGATGCGTGTCCCTCGCGGCACCCTTCGGTCCGCCACGTGGGCGCTCGGTTCCCGCGCTGGTTGGCCACGCACGCAAGCGATGATCGCGTGCTGTCCAACCTGGCCCGCCTGGAGTGGCGGCAGGGCGAAGTGTTCGATGCGGCCGACGCCTCCCCGTGCACGCTCGACGACCTGCTGGCGGTAGCGCACGAACGATGGCCGCAGCTGCGCGTGATGCTGCATCCCGCCGTGCGTCGCCTGGGCCTGCGCAGCAATGCGATTGCGCTGCTCGATGCGCATGCACGGGGCATCCCGTTGCCGTGTCTGACCGCAGAGCCGGTGACGAACTGGCTGCTATGGCGGCACGACTTCGATGTGCACTGGCGACGCCTGCCGCGCGACGAGGCGATGGCGCTGGCCGCGGTCGCGCGTGGCGACGTCTTCGCCGACTGGTGCGTGCGACTGCCGGGCACCTCGCCGGCGTTGCGTGCCGCCGGCCTGCTGAAACGCTGGTTGACGGACGGTCTGGTGGCCGGTCTGTCGACTTCATGACACCCCTGTAGGAGATTCCAATGCAATCCGCTCCCCTGCACGACCGCGTGCTCGCCTTCCTCAACGCCCATGGCTGGATCGGTCCGCTGCTGCTGCGGCTGGTGTTCGGCTATTTCTGGCTGGAGACCGGCTGGGCCAAGTTGAACAACCTGGCCTTCTTCACCGAGCGCTTCGTCGAATGGGGCATTCCCTGGCCTGCCCTGAGTGCCACGGTATGCGCCGGCACGGAATTCGTCGGCGGTGCGCTGATCATGCTCGGCCTGGCCACCCGGCTGACCATGCTGCCGATGATCTTCAACATGCTGGTGGCGCTGGCGGTGGTGGTGCTGCCCGGCATCTCCACGCTGGACGAATTCGTCGAGCTGGACGAAGTGCTGTACGTGGCGGTGTTCGTCTGGCTGCTGTTCGCCGGCCCTGGGCGCGCAAGCCTGGATCATCTGATCGCGCGTCGCGCAGGCACGGCGACGCTCGCGGCCGCCTGACGGAGGTGGGCGGGACGCGCGCCGCGTCCCGCCATCCGGCTCAGAAGCTGTTGTCGCCGTCCAGAATGCGACCCAGGCCGCCCAGCACCGAGCCTTCGCCCCGTGCCTGCCCGCCCGCCTGCGGCGCCGCCTGAAGCATGCGGCCGGCCAGGCGCGAGAACGGCAACGACTGCATCCATACCTTGCCCGGGCCGGTCAGGGTGGCGAGGAACACGCCTTCGCCGCCGAAGAACATGCTCTTGATGCCGCTGACCGGGCGCACGTCCATGTTGACGCTGGCGTGGTAGGCCACCACGCAGCCGGTGTCCACATCGATGCGTTCGCCCGCCTGCAGCTCGCGCTCCACCACGGTGCCGCCGGCGTGCACGAACACCCAGCCGTCGCCTTCCAGCTTCTGCATGATGAAACCCTCGCCGCCGAACAGGCCGGTCAGGATCTTGCGCTGCAGGTGGATGCCGACGGTGACGCCGCGTGCGCCGGCCAGGAAGCTGTCCTTCTGGCAGATCAGGCGGCCGCCGTGGTCGTCCAGCTTCATCGCCAGCACGGTGCCGGGGTAGGGCGCCGCGAAGGCCACCTTGGCCTTGCCCTGGCCGGTATGCGTGTACATGGTGGTGAACAGGCTCTCGCCGGTCAGCACGCGCTTGCCGGCCGAGAACAGCTTGTCCATGAAGCCGCCGCCCTGTCCGCTGTGCGAGCCGTCGCCGAACACCGTGTCCATCTGCACGCTGCTGTCCTTGAACATCAGCGCGCCGGCTTCGGCGATGGCGCTCTCGCCCGGGTCCAGTTCCACTTCGACGAACTGCATGTCGCCACCGACG
This sequence comes from Pseudoxanthomonas sp. SE1, assembly GCF_029542205.1. Taxonomy (NCBI): domain Bacteria; kingdom Pseudomonadati; phylum Pseudomonadota; class Gammaproteobacteria; order Lysobacterales; family Lysobacteraceae; genus Pseudoxanthomonas; species Pseudoxanthomonas sp. SE1. The sequence continues at coordinate 38,578 of NZ_CP113783.1, forward strand.
ATGCGGAAATCGATCTCGTCCGCCGCCTTGCGCCCGCCGGAGCCCGGCAGTGGCGGCAGGTGGGGCGGTGGCGTGGCGCCGCCGGCCAGTTCAGGCAGTTCGCGCACGGGTTTCCATTCGCGCATGCCTTCACGCCACGCCAATGCGCCAGGATTGCGCTGCGCATGGCTGCGCGCCGCCTCTTCGTCCAGCGGACCTGTCCGGTCGGGGCTGCCGGGGAGATTGAAGAACCAGTGCGTCATGGGCGTCGTCCTGAGGCTTGGAAAGGGCGCCGAGTCTAGCCCGCCGTCCCCGCGTGCCGTCACCTGCCACCGGTCACGTCGGCTGTCGGAACGTACCTGTCGGCTGCCCGCCGTACGGAAAAACGGACCGGGGCGGGCAACCGCCGTTACCTTTGCCCGGAACGGGACTTCCGGCCATTGCCCCTGTTGTTGCTGTAATGCAACATTCGCGTGCTAGCGCCGCCGCGCGCCCCGACTCCCACCCACTCGGAAAGCCACCGCCATGTCCCGACTCCGCCCGGCCGCCGTCCGGCCGCATCGCCTCGCCTTTGCCATCGCCGCGCTGCTGCCTTTCGGCACCGCCCTCGCCCAGGAAACACCTGCACCCGCCGAACCGGCGACGCAGAGCGCAACCACCCTCGACACCGTCGAAGTGACCGCACAGCGCAAGGTCGAGAACATCCAGGACGTGCCGGTGTCGATCAGCACCATCAACGGCGAACAGCTGGGTGTGCTCGCGTCCGGCGGCACCGACATCCGCTTCCTGTCCGGCCGCGTGCCCAGCCTCAACATCGAATCCTCGTTCGGCCGCGCCTTCCCGCGCTTCTACATCCGTGGCTACGGCAACACCGATTTCCGCCTCAACACCTCGCAGCCGGTCTCGCTGGTGTACGACGACGTGGTGCAGGAAAACCCGATCCTTAAGGGCTTCCCGCTGTTCGACCTGGAGCAGATCGAAGTGCTGCGCGGTCCGCAGGGCTCGCTGTTCGGTCGCAACACGCCGGCCGGCGTGGTGAAGTTCGAATCGGCCAAGCCGTCGCAGGAAACCAGCGGCTATGGCAAGGTCGGCGTGGGCAGCGACAACATGTGGAACCTGGAAGGCGCCGTTGGTGGCGCGCTGAGCGAAAACTGGTCCGCGCGCGCGTCCGTGCTGTACCAGCGCCGCGACGACTGGGTGGAGAACACCTACCCGGGTCCGAACGACGGGTTCGAGGGGTATGACGAATCCGCCGGCCGCGTCCAGTTCCTGTACGAAGGCGATGGCTTCGAGGCACTGCTCAACGCACATGCGCGCAAGCTCAACGGCACTGCGCGCCTGTTCCGCGCCAACATCATCGAGCCGGGCACCAACGACTTCGTCCCCGGTTTCGATGAAGACAAGGTCTCGCAGGACGGCCTGAACTACTCCGAGCTGGAATCGCAGGGCGCCAGTGCGCGCCTGCGCTGGAACCTGGGTGACTACACGCTGCACTCGATCACCGGCTACGAGAGTGTCGAAACCATCAACCGCGGCGACATCGACGGTGGGTATGGCGCGGTGTTCTTGCCCGACTCCGGTCCCGGCGTGATCCCGTTCGCGTCGGAAACCGCCGACGGCATCCCGGACCACTCGCAGTGGACGCAGGAACTCCGCATCGAGTCGGCCTTTGATGGCCCGTGGAACTGGCAGGCCGGCGTGTTCTATTTCAAGGAAGACTACCGCGTCGAAAGCTTCAGCTACGACTCGCTCAACAACAGCGCGCAGGACGGCTACCAGCGCATCCGCCAGACCAATGACGCGTGGGCGGCATTCGGTGCGGTGACGTGGCAGGCGACCGAGCAGCTGGAACTGCGTGCCGGCATGCGCTACACCGTCGACGAAAAGAAGCTGACCGTCGAGGACTACTGGAACACCGGCTTCGCCGCTTGCGTGCTGGCGGGCAAGTGCACGCTGGCGCAGCTGGCCGCGCTCGAACCCGATGGCGACCTCTCCGCATCGCCGGAAGACAAGAAGTTCAACTGGGACCTGTCGGCCACCTACGCGGTCAACGACGACGTCAACGTGTACGCGCGCGCGGCCACCGGCTTCCGCGGCAGCAGCATCCAGGCTGCCGGCGCATTCAACGGCAAGTCGGTCGCCGGTCCGGAAACCGTCACCTCGTTCGAAACGGGCGTGAAGGCCGACTTCTGGGACAAGCGCGCGCGCCTGAGCGCGGGCGTCTTCTATTACCGCGTGAAGGATCAGCAGCTGACCGCCGTCGGCGGCGCTGCCAACGCCAACATCCTGGTCAATGCCGAGAAATCGGTGGGCAAGGGCTTCGAACTGGACCTGCAGGCCTACGTACTGGACAACCTGCTGGTCACGCTGGGTAGCAGCTACAACGACACCGAGATCAAGGACGACGACCTGAACGTCGCTGTCTGTGCGGCCTGCACCGTGACCGATGAGGAAGTGCTGGACGAGAACGGCGATCCGACGGGCCGCTACTACATCGGCGGCAATCGCCTGCCGCAGGCGCCGAAGTGGGTGCACAACTTCACCGCGCGCTACAGCGTCGGCCTGGGCGAGGGCAGCGAGCTCTACGTCTACACCGACTGGGCCTACCGCAGCGAAGTGAACTTCTTCCTGTACGACTCCATCGAATTCACCGGCAAGTCGTCGCTGGAAGGCGGCCTGCGCGTCGGTTACGGCTGGGGTTACGGCGACTACGAAGTCGCGCTGTTCGGCCGCAACATCACCGACCAGCGTCGCATCGTCGGCGGCATCGACTTCAACAACCTGACCGGCTTCATCAACGAGCCGCGCACGGTGGGCGTGGAGTTCAGCGCGAAGTTCTGATCCATCGGCTTTCGTTCGCGGGAGCCGCGTGGAAACGAAAGGCGCCACCTGTCGGGGTGGCGCCTTTTTCTTTACGGGCGGTACAAGCCGTCACGCAGCGCGTCGAGCAGGGTGCCGTCGTCCTGGCGATGTTCCCAGTACATCACGCCACCGAGGCCGCGCTCTCGCACCAGGGCCGCCTTGGCGCGCAAAGCCTGCGGATCCTCATAGGTGACGAAGCTGCCTTCCGTCTCGTTCCACAACCACGCCGCCTGCGCGTCCTTGTCCCAATGCCGCACGTAACCGTTGCGGTCGACGTAGCCCGCCTGCAGGTCGCGCCATGACAGGAACGCCGCGTGTTCGCCGTAGGCCTGGTGCAGCCCTTGGTTGGCGCGCTGTACGCGGACGAACTTGCGACCGTAGAACGCGGCACCGACGTTGAGCTTGGCCGGCGGCACCCCGCCTGCGAGGAATTCGTCCACAGCCGCCATCGTCGTACGTGCGTCGGCCGGCGCCGATGCGGACTTCCCGAGTGCCGCATGATGGCCTGTGGTCGCCGTGAGGCTGCCGAAGAAGTCGTAGGTCATCAGGTTGATCCAGTCCAGCAGCGGCATGATGCGGGACAGGTCAAGCCCGCGCGCCGCCTCGCCGTCCGCCGCGGCGATCGTCAGCAGGTAGTGGCGGCCATCGGCGTTGCCCAGCGTGTCGAGACGCGCGCGCACGGCCTGCAGCAGGCGGGTGAAATTGTCGCGGTCCGCCGGGCTGTGGCCGATGCCGGGACCCGGCAGCGTCGGGTATTCCCAGTCGATGTCGATGCCATCCAGCCGGTGCTGCACGATCAGGCGCGCGGCGCTCTCGGCGAATGTGGCTCGTGTGGTATCGCTCGCGGCGGCTTCGGAGAAGTTGCCCGAGCCCCAGCCGCCGACCGACAGCAGCAGCTTCAGGTCCGGATTGTCCGATTTCAGCGCATTGAGGCCGGCGAGCGCAGTCGATGCGGTGTCGCCGCGCAGGAAGATCTCATGTCGTGGATCAACGTGCGCGAATGCGAAATTGATCGCATCCAGCTTGCGCGCGTCGATGGGCGGCAGCGTCGCGCCGTCCATCACGTAGCCGATCACGATGGGACGATGCGCAGGTGTTCCGGCGTGGCCGGCGAATGGCAGCAGCGCAAGCAGCACCAGCAGGCAGGTGGCGAAGCGGGGCACAGGCACTCCAGTCGTCGCCGCGTGGGCGGGGCAGACACTATAGCCGCGCGATCACTCCGGTTTGCGCGGCGGGAAGTGCAGCACCACGCCGCGCTGTTCCTCTTCGGATTTCTCCTCACGCACCCACAGCAGCGGCACCTCGCGCGGCGCAGGCAGTTCGAGTTCGTCGTCGCCACGCGCGGTCGCTTCCTCTTCCTCGATCTCCCAGCTGTACTTCTTCTTCGGCAACTCGGGGTCCAGGCGACGGAACAGGAACGCCGCGATCAATCCGGCCACAGCGCCACCCAGGTGCGCCTGCCACGACACGCCAGCCTCGCGCGGCAGTACGGTCAGCACCATGCCGCCGTAGAACAGGAACGCGATCATGCCCGCGGCGATCGCCGCGCGGTCGCGGCGCAGCAGGCCCAGCATGAAGATCATGAACATCAGGCCGTGGGTCAGGCCGCTGGCGCCGAGCGTGTGCGTGCCGGGTTCGGCCAGCAGCCACGGCCCGAGGCCCGCGCCCAGCCACACCAGCGGGATCGCCCACAGCGTCGCGCGCGGATAGACCGCGCCGGCCAGCGTGCCGAGGATCAGCAGTGCCGACGCGTTCGCGGCGATGTGTTCCAGCGAGCCGTGCAGCAGCGGCGCCGTGAGGACGCCCAGCAGGCCCTGCACCGACAGTGGCGAGATGGTGAAGGCGCGCACGTCGAAGCTGTTCTGGGCCGAGTACACGATGGCCAGCAACAGCACGAAGGCCAGGCTCAGGTTGAGCGCGCGCAGCAGCCGCTTGCGGTCGTGGCGCTGTTGGGATTCCGGATCGAACGCCGGGTCGTCGGGGTGCAGGTCCATGGTCCAGTTCTGGCGGCAGCGCCGACGAATGCAAGGGTGGCCGGGTTGGACAGACCATCCCGCGCACGGGATGGTCCGTCAAGCCACGTCAGACCTGAGGCGTCTTCTGCGGCCGTGCCAGGCTCAACGCTACGGTCAGCGCCAGGATCATCGCCACCGTGCCCAGCGACCACAGAACCGGGATCTTGTACACGTCCACCAGCAGCATCTTGCTGCCGATGAAGGCCAGCACCACGGCCAGGCCGTAAGGCAGCAGGTGGAAGCGGTCGGCCATGCCGGCCAGCAGGAAGAACATCGCGCGCAGGCCCAGCACGGCGAACACATTCGACGTCAGCACGATGAACGGGTCCGAGGTGATCGCGAAGATCGCCGGGATGCTGTCCACGGCGAAGATGACGTCGGTCACCGCGATCATCACCAGCACCACGAACAACGGCGTATAGCGGCGGCGCTTGCCGCGGCCCAGCCACAACGCGGCGCCGTGGTAGCGGTTGATCAGCGGCAGGTGACTGGTGATCCAGCGCAGCACGGGGTTCTTGTCCAGGTCCGGCTCCTTGCCGGCGGCGAACCACATCTTGATGCCGGTCAGCAGCAGGAACGCGCCGAACAGGTACAGCAGCCAGTGGAACTTGGCCAGCAGCGCGGCGCCCACGAAGATCAGGATCGCGCGCAGCACGATCGCGCCCAGGATACCGATCACCAGCACGCGCTGGCGCTGCTCCTCGGGGACGCCGAAGTAGGTGAACAGCATCAGGAACACGAAGATGTTGTCGACCGCCAGCGCCTTCTCGACCAGGTAGCCGGTCAGGAACTCCAGGCCCACGCGGTTGGCTTCCACCGCACCGGAGGTCTCGCCGACATACCACCACAGCGCGCCGTTGAAGATCATCGCCAGGGCGATCCAGCCCAGGCTCCACCAGGCCGCTTCCTTGAATGTCACCTTGTGCGCGCCGCCGTGGCGCATCAGCACCAGGTCCACCAGCAGCGCGATCACCACCAGGCCGCCGAAGCCGGCCCACAACCAGGGGTTGCCAATCGTTTCCATCGAGATTCCCGAAAAAAAGTGGAGGACGGCCGCAGGCGCGGACATCTCGGAACCGGGAAACGGGGATCCGGGGGTATGCCTTCGCCATCGCGGCGAAGGTCTCGCTCACAGCCCGGTGGGCTGCCGTGGGACCGGAGCATCGCTGCTCGAAATGACGGCCGGCACGTTGGGAGCTACTCCCCTTCTGTCGCGAATTGTCCGGGTGGCACGCGATGCGGTCAACCACGCGGGTAAAATGCGTTCATGAATACCCCCAACCCGACCGTACACCTGAAGAACGCCTGGCGTTCCAGCCACCCGTGGATCTTCCAGAAACTGGTCGAGAAGCCCGCCGCCAAGCCCAAGCCGGGCACGGTCGTCGAGGTCGTCGGCGTGGACGGGGAGTGGATCGGCCGTGGCTTCTACAACGGCCACTCGCGCATCGCCGTGCGCATCCTGGAGACGCATCCCGACATCCCGGTGGACGCCGGTTGGTTCTCGCGCAAGATCGCCGATGCCGTGTCGCTGCGCCGTGACGTGCTGAAACTGGATGCCATAAGCGATGCCTGGCGCGTGGTGCACGCTGAGGGCGACGGCCTGTCCGGCCTGGTGGTGGACCGCTACGGCGACCTGGTCGTGGTGGAGTTCTTCGCCGCCGGCATGTTCCGCCACCGCGAATGGATCTACGAGGCGCTGCGCGAGCAGTTCCCCGGCTGCCGCTTCCACAGCTTCGCCGACGAGCACGTGCAGAAGCAGGAGAGCTTCGATTTCCACGGCAACACCACGACCGAAGCCGAAGTCATCACCGAGTACGGAGTGAAGTTCCGCGCCGATCCGGCCGGTGCGCACAAGACCGGCTTCTTCGCCGACCAGCGCGAGAACCGCGAGTGGCTGAGCCGGCAGGTGGAGGGCAAGACCGTGCTGGACCTGTGCTGCAACACCGGAGGGTTTGCCGTGTACGCCGCAGCGCGCGGCGCGGCCGAGGTGGTCGGTGTGGACATCGACCAGGACGTCATCCAGATCGCCAAGGGCAACGCCAAGCTCAACAACGCGCGGCCGAAGTTCGTGCAGGCCGACATCTTCCCTTACCTGCGCGATGCGGCGAACCGCGGCGAGCAGTACGACGTGGTGATCCTCGATCCGGCCAAGATGACGCGCGACCGCGAGCAGGTGATCGCCGCGCTGAAGAAATACCTGGACATGAACAAGCTGGCGCTCGGCGTGGTGAAGCCCGGAGGCCTGTTCGCGACGTTCTCGTGCACCGGCCTGGTCAGCGAGGATCAGTTCCTCGACATGCTGCGCCGCGCCGCGTACTTCTCCGGCCGCACGATCCAGATCCTCAAGGTCGCCGGCGCCGGCCCCGACCATCCGTTCATGGCGCACGTGCAGGAATCGCGCTATCTGAAGGCGGTGTTCTGCCGCGTGGTGGACTGAGCATGCGCGGCGGGCGGAGCGTATCGATCCTGCTGGCCGTACTGGCATCCGGCTGTGCCTCCACGTCGGCCGCGCCCTGGCAGTCGCTCGCGGATACAGCGCAATGGCGCAGCGTCGGCGCGGCCACGCTGGATGCGCGGTGGCAGGCAAGCGACGGCGAACTCGCGCTGACGGCGGCGGGTGGTGGCGACATCACCAGCGTCGGCACCTACGGCGACTTCGAACTGGAAATGGAATGGCGTCTTCCGGCGGGCGGCAACAGTGGGCTGTTCTATCGCGCGGTCGACGCAGAGCCGGTGTGGGCACGCGCGGTGGAGTACCAACTGCTCGACGACCGGGAAGCCGAGGATCGCATCATCCCCAGCCATCGGGCCGGTGCGGTGTACGACCTGATTGCACCGTCCCGAGACGTTCTGTGTGCGATCAATGAGTACAACCACGCCCGCATCGTCGCCTGCGGTCCGCGCGTGGAGCACTGGCTCAATGGCGTACGCGTGGCTACCTACGACCTGGACAGCGATGACTGGAAACGTCGTGTCGCTGGCAGCAAGTTCGCGGGGCAGGCGGATTTCGCCAAGGCGCGTCGCGGGCATCTGGCACTGCAGGACCATGGCAACGCCGTGTACCTGCGCGGCATGCGTATCCGCGCGCTGGCGAAGGATTGCAGGCCGGCTTCACTGTAGGAGCGATGTAAGTCGCGACCGCACGGCCGGACAGCAAGCACATCATCAACAATCGCAGGTGCACCGGGATGCATCATCTGGCGCCATCGACATCTGTCGGCGTGCGGTCGCGACTTACATCGCTCCTACAGGATGGCAAAAAAAGGCGGGCCGAAGCCCGCCTTTTTCATGCGCGATGTGCGGCAATCACCCTTCCGGAGACAGCTCGATGCAGTCGAACTGCACGTCCGGATCCACGTCGGCGTCGTAATCCACGTCGCTGCGTTCGAAGCCGAACAGCTTCAGGAACTCGTGCTTGTAGTTGGCGTAGTCGGTCAACTGGAACAGGTTCTCGCTGGTGACCTGCGGCCACAGCGCCTTGGCCTGCGTCTGCACTTCGGGTTTCAGTTCCCAGTCGTCCAGGCGCAGGCGGTTCTCATCGTCGGTTTCGGCCGGCGCGCCATCGGCGCGGTACATGCGGTCGCGATACAGGCGATCCAACTGTTCGATGGTGCCTTCGTGCAGGCCAAGTTCCTTCATCACCTTGAACACGATGCTGATGTACAGCGGCATCACCGGGATGGCGGAACTGGCCTGCGTCACCACCGATTTCAGCACGGCCACGTTCGCGGTGCCGCCGGTATTCTTCAGGCGCGCGTCCAGGCGCTGTGCGGTCTCGTCCAGGTCCACCTTGGCGCGGCCCAGCGCACCGTGCCAGTAGATCGGCCAGGTGATGTCGGTGCCGATGTAGCTGAAGGCGACGGTGCGCGCGCCGTCGGCCAGCACGCCGGCCTTGTCCAGCGCGTCGATCCAGAGTTCCCAGTCCTGACCGCCCATCACGGTGACGGTGTCGGCGATCTCCTGCTCGGTCGCCGGCTCGATCGTCGCCTGGGTGATCTGGTCCTTGTTGGTGTCGATGGCGGTGGACGTGTACGGCGCGCCGATGGGCTTCAGCGCCGAGCGCTTCAGTTCACCGGTCGACGGCAGCTTGCGCACCGGCGAGGCCAGCGAGTAGACGACCAGGTCGACCTTGCCCCCCATTTCGCCCTTGATCAGTTCGATGACCTTCGCGCGCGCCTCGTCGGAGAACGCGTCTCCGTTGATCGACTTGCTGTACAGGCCCTCGGCCTTGGCGAACTTGTCGAACGCGGCCGAGTTGTACCAGCCCGCGGTACCCGGCTTCTTCTCGCTGCCGGGCTTCTCGAAGAACACGCCCAGCGTGTCCGCGCCGAAGCCGAACGCCGCGCTGATGCGCGCCGCGAGGCCGTAGCCGCTTGACGCACCGATCACCAGCACCTTCTTCGGCCCGTCGGTGCGCACGCCTTGCGCACGCGTGGCGGCGATCTGGTCACGCACGTTGAGTTCGCAACCGAGCGGATGGGTGGTGGTGCAGATGAAGCCGCGGACTTTGGGATGGATGATCAACGTCGTAACCCGGGGGATGGTGTGCCTGCGCGGCATCTTAGTGCCGCGAGCGCCGGGAATGAAGCGTCCGCGCTGCAGACGCATGCGTATGGACGTAGCGTGCGCTGCGCGCACGACCTCGGGATCTCCACGCGATCCGGGTCGTGCGCATGGCGCACGCTACGGAATCAGGCGTCGCCGCCCTTCGCCAGCATGCTGTTGCGGCGGCTGTAGGCCAGGTAGACCACGATGCCGACCGCGTTCCACACCAGGAACCACAGCTGCGTGCGCTGCGGCAGGCTCCAGAACAGGTAGAGGCAGCCCAGTATCGCGACGGGGCCGACCACCCACGCCAGCGGCGTCCGGAACACGCGTGGACGCTGGGGTTCGCGTGCGCGCAACACCAACAGGCACACGCCCACCGCGACGAACGCCGCCAGCGTACCGGCGTTGGCGAGCGCGGCGATTTCATCCAGGCGCGCCACGCCGGCCAGCGCTGCCACCAGCACCGCCGTGAACACCGTGATCGCCACCGGCGTACCGGTGCGCGCATTGACCTTCGACAAGCTGCGCGGCAACAGGCCGTCGCGCGACATGACGAAGAAGATGCGGCTCTGCCCGTAGAAGAACGCCAGCAGCACCGTCGGCAGCGCGATGATCGCCACGATGCCGATGACCAGCGCGGCCGTGCCGTGGCCCAGTTCGCGCATGATCAGCGCCAGCGGCTCGGCGCTCTGGCCGAAGACCGTGTAGCTCAGGGCGCCCACCGCCGCCACCGCCACCACCAGGTAGATCAGCGTGCAGCCGACCATCGAACCGATGATGCCGATGGACAGGTCACGGCCGGGATTCTTGGTTTCTTCGGCCGCCGTGGAGATGGCATCGAAGCCGTAGAACGCGAAGAAGATGATCGCCGCCGCCGCCATCACGCCACGTTCGACGCCATCGGGCCCGATCGATTTCGGGAAACCGTACGGCATGAACGGTTGCAGGTTGTCCGCGTTGAAGGCCGGCAGCGCGACCGCGATGAACACCGCCAGCGCGATCAGCTTGAACACCACCAGGATCGCGTTGAGCGTGGCGCTTTCGCGCGTACCGGCGATCAGCATGCCGGCGACCAGGAAGGTGATGACGATGGCAGGCAGATTGATGACGCCACCGGCATGCGGGCCGGCCGACAACGCCACCGGCAGGGTGACGCTCCAGCCGAAGTTCTGCTGTACCCATTCGAGGAAGCCGACGAAATAGCCCGACCAGCCCACCGCCACCGTGCTCACGACCAGCGAGTATTCCAGGATCAGGCTCCAGCCCACGATCCAGGCGATCGCTTCGCCAAGCACGCCATAGCTGTAGGTGTAGGCGCTGCCGGCGGCGGGCATCATCGTCGACAGCTCGGCATAGGCCAACGCAGCGCATGCGCAGACGACACCGGCGACCACGAAAGAAATGAGTACTGCCGGCCCCGCCTTCTCGGCGCCCACGCCGATCAGGGTATAGATGCCGGTACCGACGATGGCCCCGATACCCAACGCCACCAGGTGCGGCCAGCTCAACGTGGGGACCAGCCGGCGGCCCTCCTCGTGCTCGGTGATCCGGTCGATGGATTTGCGCCGTAGCCAGGTCATGGAAACTCCTCGAATGCGTCAACGGGACTGCACGCTGGCGATGGGCCGGCGCAGGAATGGTGAGGGGGAGGACGGGACCCGCAGGCGTAATCCCCGCCCCGGGGCCGCCCGCAGCCTAAGCGGCCCGGCCCTGCGGAGGCAATCGGCGCCGCACCACGCGATACCGGATACCTCAGAGGTAGGACGATCGCGACGGGTCGAATACCTGCGGGTAGTGGTGCACATCCAGCAGGTCGAGGAACACATCCAGGCCCTCGTCCGACCGCACCAGGTCGTACTCCGCGTCCGACAGCAGGTGCACCACCAGGGTCTCTATGCCATGGCCGTGCAGGTGCAGGTTGTCGAACAGGTGCCGGTCCGCCGCGACCGCGGGCGGCAGCAGCAGGAACGTGGAGAACGGCGATGCGGCCAGGGGCGGCACGGGCATGGGCACGGTGTGGCCGTAACCCAGCCAGCTCCCTTCGGCGAACGGCAGCTTGGCCAGCCAGCGCAGCTGGGCGATGAAGTCCGGATGCGGCTCGCGGACGTACCAGAACAGCTCACGCGCGGCGGATTCGTCGCCGTCATAGCCCTCCGGCATCGTCATCAGGCGGTCGCTCATGCCGCTGGTGACCAGCACATGGCCGGTGTCGCCGCTGCCGGAGAACTCGCGCGCGTACACGTGCACGTCCACGCGGTGCCGGCGGTCGTCGTCGCGGTCGATGTATTCGGGTTCGCCCAGCGCGTCGCGCAACGCGGCGATCCGCGCGCCGGCGAGTGCGGGCAGCGGATCGGGCGTGGCGCCCATCAGCGTGCGGAGGCGTTGCAGCATGCCGGCTTTCCCCAAGCGGTCAGTGCGCGGCGACTGTGCGCCGCTGGCTGGAACGGGTCAAGCCGCTTCTCCACGTCCCGTGACGCAACACGCGCTTCCTGTGCGAGGGGGGTCGCGTCGTGGCCGGCTCAGGCGATGAGACGCCAGCGGCTACACTGTCGGCATGGATTCCCAGACCCTGCTCGTTCTCCTGCTGATTCTCGTCGCCGCCGCCATCGTGCTGCTGGCGGTGCTGGTGCTGCGCCGTCCGGAGGCGCGCATCGGTGACCTGCTGGAACGGGCGCTGCGCGACGAGCAGCGCGAGGGCCGTGGCGAGTTGCGCGAGCAGCTGGAGGGCCTGTCGCGGGCGCAGGAAGCGCGCATCGACGGTTTCGCCCGCAACCTGGCCGACCTGAGCACCCGTACCGACCAACGCCTGGACGTGCTGCGCGATACCTTGACCGAAGACGCGCGCAAGGGGCGCCTGGAAGCATCCGAGTCGCAGCAGCGCTTCGCTGACACACTGGGTCAGCGGCTCAACGAACTGACCCAGCGCAACGAGCAGCGCATCGGCGAGATGCGCGCCACGCTGGAGGATCGCCTGAAGGAACTGCAGGCCGACAACGCGCAGAAGCTGGAGCAGATGCGCGCGACGGTGGACGAAAAGCTGCAGGCCACCCTGACGCAGCGGCTCGATGCGTCGTTCTCGCTGGTGTCCGAGCGGCTGGAGGCGGTCCAGCGCGGCCTGGGCGAAATGCAGCAGCTCGCCACCGGTGTCGGCGACCTCAAGCGCGTGCTGAGCAACGTCAAGGATCGCGGCGGCTGGGGCGAGGTGCAGCTGGAGAACCTGCTGGAGCAGGTGCTGACGGCCGAGCAGTTCGCGCGCAGCGTGAAGGTGCGTCCGGACAGCAACGAAGCCGTCGATTTCGCCATCCGCCTACCTGGCCGGCAGGATGGCGACGTGCCGGTGTGGCTGCCCATCGATGCCAAGTTCCCGCGCGAGGATTACGAGAAGCTGATCGAAGCGCAGGAGCGCGGCGACGCCGATGCGATGCGTGTCGCGGCCACGCAGCTGGAACGCGCGATCAAGGTGCAGGCGAAGTCGATCAACGAAAAATACGTGGTGCCTCCCCACACCACCGATTTCGCGGTGCTCTTCCTGGCCACCGAAGGCCTGTATGCGGAAGCCATCCGCCGTCCGGGCCTGGTCGATGCGTTGCAGCGCGACTACCGCATCGTCATCGCCGGCCCGACCACGCTGGCGGCACTGCTCAACAGCCTGCAGATGGGCTTCCGCACGCTGGCCATCGAGAAGCGTTCCAGCGAGGTACGGGTGCTGCTGGGAGCGGTGAAGACCGAGTTCGGCAAGTTCGCCACGGTGCTGGAGAAAGCCAACAGCCAGTTGGACACGGTGCAGAACAGCATCAAGCAGGCGGGGGTGCGTACGCGCGCGATCGAGCGCCAGCTGCGCGGCGTCGAAGCGTTGCCGGGTGAGGAAACGCAGAAGCTGCTGGGCGGCGACGAAGCAGAGTGAGGCGTCGGGTGTTGTTCCTTCTCCCCGCGTGCGGGGAGAAGGTGCCCAGCGGGCGGATGAGGGGCGAGCGCGGTAAGGAACTGCGCGCGCAGGCATCACCTCTCCGTTCGCCCCTCATCCGCCTTCGGCACCCTCTCCCCGCTGCGCAGGGAGAGGGCAACAGCCAAAAGACAACGGCGCCTAATGGCGCCGTTGTCTTTGATCGCATTCCAATCCCGCCTCAACCGCCGCCATTGATCTCCGGCATCGGCATGGCGTCCACTGGCACCGTCGGGTTGTTCTCGTCCTGCAGGTATTCCGGCAGCTCGCTTTCGGTCTTCTGCTGCGTGCGATGGCTTTCGATCTGGTAGTTGCGGCGCTGCAGCCACGAATCGCGGACCAGGGCGTAATCATCCACCGCACCCTCGCGCAGGCTGTCCAGCGACAGCAGCTGCGCGCGCGTGTCGACCAGGTTGAGGCCCTGCAGGAAGATGCGTGTCTTGTCGTCCTCGATCTGCCGCACGGGACTGAGCGGCATGTCGCCTGCCAGTCCGAGCACATCACGCACGGTACGGGGACCGAAGAAGGGCAGTTCCACGTAACGCGAGCGCCTCCAGCCCCACGTCCCCAGCGTCTGCCCGAAATCCTCGCTGCGGCGCTTCATCTTCAGGTCGCTGGCGGGATCGAAGATGCCGCCGATGCCGACCGTCGAGTTGAGCACGAAGCGGCCGAGCGTCTGTGTCGCATCGCGCGGACGCCCCTGCAGCAGCTGGTTCACCATCGTCAGTGGTTGGCGCAGGTTGTCGAAGAAGTTGCCGACGCCCAACCGCACCGGCCGAGGCACCGCCGCCACGTAGGCGCGTGCGAGCGGGCGGGCGATGGCGCGATCCACCGCGTTGTTGAAGCGGTGCACCTTGCGGTTGAACTTCTCCCACGGGTCGTACGAGGTAGGCGCCTGGGCGGGTGCGGGCAGGGTGGGGTCGGCGACCGGGTCGTACGCACCCTGGCCATAGATCGCGGCGAAGTCATCCTCGCCTTCCGACGTCGTGGCGATTTCCGTCGCGGGCGCGGGCGCGGGCGCATCGATGCTCGACGGGTCGATCGGTGGCTCGGGCGGAAGCGGTGCGGCGGCCGTGGCGGTGCCGTCGATCACCACCGCGTCGGCAGGTGGCGCCGTCGAGGACGAGGGTGCCGACGCGCAGGCGGTCGCCAGGGCGGCCAGCAGGGCGACGGTGCAGAGGCGGAACAGATTCATCCTGATTCCTGGAAACTTCGGGTGGGGTTACGCGGGAAAATCCAGTTCCGGCGTCAGTCGGTACGCTGCCTGGAGATCGGCAAGACCTGCAGGCTGTCCATCGAAACGAGGGGCGGTGCCACTGGCACGCACGCGCGCGGCCAGCTCGGACAACAGTGCCAGCCCGGCGCTGTCGACGGTAGTGACGTTGGTCAGGACGAAGCGTTGCACGCCGGCCAGGTGTGCGGTTGCCTGCGGCCACAATGCCGCCGCCGCAGCACGGTCGAGCGCGCCCGCGAACACGAGCGCCTCACCGTCCCGGCGGACGCTGGCGTCAGCGTCCGCTGGCACTGCCGTTGACCTGCAGCTTGCCGGACTTCAGGTCCGCCGCCACCTGGGCGATGGACTTCTGCCGCAGCGGCGTGTCGAACTGGGTCTTGAACGTCTGCACGAAGGACACGCCTTCCGGCAGCACGTCGAACACCTTCCACTGGCCACCCACGTTGCGCGCGTAGAAGGTGATCGGGGTGACGGTCTGGTCGGGCTGCAGGAACTCGGTGTCCACCTTCACGCCGCGGCCGCCGGGCAGCGGCGTTTCGGACTTCACCCGCACCTTGAGGCGGGCATTGAAGTCCGCCAGGCGCGCACCGTACGCCGACAGCAGGCGCTCGGTCAGGGCCTGGCCGAACAGCTTCACGTCGGCATCGGAGGCACCGCGGCCGTGCACGCCCAGCACCAGGCGGGCGGCGTAGTCGCCGTCGAACAGCGTGTTGAACTCGCCGGTGACGAACTGGCGCAGCGCAGCCGGATTCGACTTGAATTCGGCACGGCGCTGGTCGAGCGTGGTCAGGATGCGCGTGCTGCTGGCCAGCACGACCTGGCTGGCGGTGTTCTGCCTGGCAGCGGTAGCGGGCGCAGCGGCCTGTGCGAACACGGTGACCGGCGCGGACGCCAGCAGCGCGGTCGACAGCACGACGGACAGGAGGGAGGGCTTCATCAGGGTCTTCATGGCGTGGGTTCTTCCGTAACGGGGGGCGCGGCAGTCTCGCCGCTGGCCGGGGTATCCCCGGAGCCTGCTTCGGCATTGTTGGCGCCGCCGCTGAACATGTACTTGCCGGCCAGTTGCAACAGGTCCACCGCCGGCTGGGTGAAGGCGATCTCTTCGCCGGGCTTCAGGACTTCGGGATCACCGCCCGGCGACAGGCCGATGTAGTTCTCGCCCAGCAGGCCGCTGGTGAAGATGCCCGCCGCGGTGTCGGCCGGCAGGTCCTTGTACTGGCTGTCGATGGACAGCGTGACCAGCGAGTCGAACTTGACCGGATCCAGCCGGATGTCGGCGACCTGACCGATGACCACGCCGCCGATCTTCACGGGGGCCTGCTTGCGCAGCTGGCCGAGGTTGGAAAAGCGCGCGGTCAGCTCGTAGCTGCCACCGCCCACGCCAAAGCGCTTGTTGGTGGAAGCCAGCGCCAGCACCAGCAGCGAGGCCAGGGCCAGCAGCAGGAAGGCGCCGACGGCGAACTCGAGACGGGGTCCACGGACGGACATGGGTCAGCTCCTGAAAAGCAATGCAGACATGACGAAATTGAACATCAGCACCAGCAGCGAGGCGTTCACCACCGCGCGGGTGGTGGCCACCGAGGTGCCCTCGATGGTCGGCTCGGCGTGGAAGCCCACGTAGGCCGCGACCAGCGCGGCCGTGCCGCCGAACACGGCCGACTTCAGCAGGGCCACGCCGAAGTCGTCCCAGAAATCCACGCTGTTCTGCAGCGCCGACCAGAACGTGCCGTTGTCCAGGCCGAGCACGTGCACGGCCTCGAAATAGCTCGCGCTGATCGCCAGCGAGCAGAAGAAGCCGGTCAGCAGCGGTACGGTCAGCACCGCCGCCCAGAAGCGCGGCGCCACGGCCTTGGCCACCGGATCGATGGCCATCAGTTCCAGCGCCTTGATCTGGTCAGTGGCGCGCATCAGGCCCAGCTCGGCGGCAATGGAGCTGCCGGCGCGGCCGATGAACAGCAGCGCCGTCAGCACCGGGCCCAGTTCGCGGTACAGCGACAGGCCCAGCAGCGTGGACAGCGCGTCACTGGCGCCGAACGTGGTCAGCGTGCGGTAGCCCTGCAGCGTCAGCACCAGGCCCACGAACGCACCGCCCACCGCGATGATCGGTAGCGAGCGGCCGCCGATCTTGTAGATCTCGCGGGTCAGTTCGGCGAAGAAGTCGCGGGTCGGCTTCGACGCACGGAACACCGACAGCGAGAACAGCCCGGCGCGGCCCAACGAACGGGTGGCATCGACGAAAGGCATCAGGACAGATCCCCGTGTGCAGGGTTCGGCCCCCCCCCGGCTGCGGGGGGGGGGAGGTTGGGAGGGGGGCTAACGCGGAGGCCTGGGCATCGCGCTCGCCCCACCCAGCCCTCCCCCGCTTCGCGGGGGAGGGTGCGCATCGGGAGCGCTTCGACATGTCCCATCAGGCCACCTCCGTCCGCTTCGCCGCGTCGAACGCGATCGGCCCATCGGGTTCGCCGCGCAGGAACTGCCGCACCAGCGGATCCGACGTCGCTTCCAGTTCCGCCGGCGTGCCGGAAAACACCAGTCCGCCGTTGGCGATCACCACTGTCTGGTCGGCGATGGGCAGGGTTTCATGTACGTGGTGGGTCACGATGATGCTGGTCAGCCCCAGGGTGTCGTTGAGGCGCTGGATCAGGCTCATGATCACGCCGCTTGCAATCGGGTCCAGCCCGGTCAGCGGTTCGTCGTAGATCATCAGCGGCGGGTCCAGCGCCAGCGCGCGGGCCAGCGCCACGCGGCGTGCCATGCCGCCGGACAGCTCGCGCGGGAAGGCATCGGCGGCGGCGCGCAGGCCGACCGCATTCAACTTGAAGTCCACCAGCCGGCGGATCAGCGCGTCCGGCAACTTCGTGTGCGTGCGCAGCGGCAGCGCCACGTTGTCGGCGACGCTCAGGTCGGTCAGCAGGCCGTTGCCCTGCAGCATCACGCCGATGCCCTTGCGCATTTCCAGCAATGCGCGGCTGCCGTGCGGCACGGACTGGCCGAACACCTCCACGCTGCCCGCCGCCGGCGGCAACTCGCCAGTCAATGCGGCCAGCAGCGTCGACTTGCCGCTGCCCGACGGACCCAGCACCGCGGTGATGCTGCCGCGCGGCACCGACAGGTCGATGTCGCGCAGGATGCTGCGGCCGCCGCGATCAAGGCGGAGTCCGGACAGGTGCACGGCAGGGGCGTCGGCAGGCGTCATGGGCGTCGTCGGCGAGCGGGGGTGGCGGACCGGGAGTATCGGGTTAACGGAAAAACAACGCTGTAGCTTCACGGCCAACGGCTGAACATAAACCGTACCGCGCAGTTTGATTATTGTGGCACCCGGCGGCCGCCCGCGCGCACGGTCGTGCGGGATGCTGTGGCCCAAACCGCCACGTTTCCGGCGCCATGCCCGGCATCCGGCACAATGGCGACGACGATGACGACCGACGCCACGCCCGACTTCCGCCTCTATCACTCCAATGCGCTGGAGGTGCTGGCGGGCCTGCTGGCACGGGAGCTGAGCACGCCCGCGCCCGGCGTGCCGCTGCTGGCGCCGGACACCGTGCTGATCCCCCAGGTCGCGATGCGGCGTTGGCTGCAGGCCACGCTGGCCACCGAGCACGGCATCGCCGCGAACCTGGAATTCCTCACCCCCGGCGAGTTCGTCGCACGTGCGCTGGACGCCAATGTGCCTGGCGAGGGCGATGATCTCGATGCCGCGGCGCTGCACTGGCGGCTGTACGCCGCGCTGACCGACCCCGTGCTGCTCGCGCGTCCGGCCATGGCGCAGATCGCCGCCTACCTGGCGGGTACCGCATCGCGCCGGCCCGATCCGCTCAAGCCGTGGGCGCTGGCGGGGGAACTGGCCGACGTGTTCGAGAAGTACCAGGCCTGGCGTCGCGACTGGTTGCTGCGCTGGGAAAGTGGCGCCGATCCGGACGACCCGCAGGCGATCCTGTGGCGCCACGTTGCCGGCGGCCACGACTACCGCGCGCGGCGCATCCAGCGCTATCTCGACCGCTTCGAGGGCGCGGGCCAGCCGTTGCCGCAGGGACTGCCGCCCCGCGTGTTCGCGTTCGCCACGCTCAATGTCTCCCCCGACGTGCTGCGCGTGCTGGCCACGCAGGCGCGCGTGGGCACGCTGCATTTCTATGTCCCTTCGCCGGTGAAGGACTACTGGGGCGACCTGCAACGCCTGCGCGCGGGCACCGAGGACGACACGACCGCCGACGCCCGCCTGCTGCAGGCCTGGGGTGCGGCGGGGCGCGACTTCATGGCGGTGATCGGCGGTTACGAACTGGTGCATCCCAGCCTGGACGTGCGCGGCCATGCCGATCCCGGTGCGGGGGGCGGCACGTTCCAGGGCAGCCTGCTGCGGCGACTGCAGTCGGACCTGTTCCATCGCCGCGCGCAGCCGCCCGAGCTGCTGCCGGCCCTGCGCACAGACGATCCCAGCCTGCAGGTGCACGCCTGCCACACGCGCCTGCGCGAACTGCAGGTGCTGCACGACCAGCTGCGTGCGTTGCTGGAGGACGACCGCTTCGATCCGCCGCTGCAGCCGCGCGAGATCGCGGTGCTGGCGCCGGACATCGACCCGTACGTGCCCTACCTGGAAGCCGTGTTCGGCGCGCCGGGCGATGGCGACCGGTTGCCGTACGCGCTGGCCGACACCAGTCCGCTGGCCGGCGAGCCGTTGGCCGACGTGTTCGTGCGCCTGCTCGGCCTGCCGGTCTCGCGCTTCGGCACCCACGAGATCCTCGATCTGCTCGCCAGTGCGCCCATCGCGGACGCAGCCGGTCTCGATGCCCCCGCCTTCGAGCGCCTGCACGCGTGGCTGCAGGCCGCAGGCGCGCGCTGGGGACTGGACGCGAAGCACCGTGCCGCGCACGATGCGCCCGCCGACGATGCGTACACCTGGCAGTTCGCACTCGACCGCCTGCTGCTGGGCCACGCCAGCGGCGCGCAGGACGACATCGCCGGCGTCGCGCCCTGGCCGGAACTGGAAGGCAGCGCGCTCGACGCGCTCGACATCCTGGTCCGCCTGTTGCGCGTGCTGGCGCGTCACCAGAAATCGCTGGGCGACGCGATCACGCCCGCACAATGGCGCGAACGGCTGCTCGGACTGCTCGCCGCACTGCTGCCGCGCGAACCCGCCCTGCCTGCCCGCCAGCGCGCACTCGACCGCCTGCGCATGCTCATCGACGACTTCGCCGCGCAGGCGGAGAAAGCGGGCTATGCCGACACCGTGCCCGCCGACGTGGTGCGCGCGCACTTCACCACCACGCTTGCCGAAGCCGATACGCGCGCGCCCCTGCTGACCGGCGGCATCAGCTTCGGCCGCATGGTGCCGATGCGGCTGCTGCCGTTCCGCGTGATCTGCGTGCTCGGCATGAACGATGGCGACTATCCGCGCCGCGATCCCGCCGCCGGGCTGAGCAAGCTCACGGCCGAACTCGGCACCGACAAGCGCCGGCATGGCGACCGCTCGCTGCGCGAAGACGACCGCTTCCTGTTCCTGCAACTGTTCGCCGCCGCGCAGGACGTGTTTCTTCTCAGTTATCTCGGTGCCGATCCGCGCGACGGCAGCGCGCGCGAACCGTCGGTGCTGGTCAGTGAGCTCATCGACGCCGCCGCGCAGCAGCATGCCGATCCGGCGTCCGTCGCCAGGGCGCTGGTAGTGCACCACCCGCTGCAGCCGTTCTCGCCGGCGGCGTTCGGTGGCGACGACGATCCGCGCCGCTTCAGCTACCGCCGGCAATGGCATCCCGCCGCCGGCCAGCTGGCGGGGCGACGCTCGCCCCTGCCGCGCTGGTTTCGGGGCGACGCGATGCCGCCACCTGCCGACGCCGGCTCCGCGCTGCCGCTCGACCAGCTGCGCCGCTTCCTGACCGCACCGGCCGAGCAGTTCCTGCGCCAGCGGCTGGGCCTGCGGCTGGAGGGGATCGACGAGACGGGCGACGACGTCGAGCCGTTGCTGCTGCCGGGCCGCGGCCTGGCGCGCAGCGACGTGCAGGCGGCCGTGTTCGCCGGGGTGCTGCAGGGCGACGATGACGCCACGCTGCACGCCGCCCTGCGCGCCCGCGCCCTGCTGCCTTCGGGTCCGCTGGGGCGGCGCACGCTGGCCGCGCTGCGCAGCGAGGTCACGCCGTACGCACGCGCCTTCGCCGAATGGACCGGGGGCAAGTTGCCGGTGACGCAGCGCATCGAGGTGGATATCGACGGCATCGCATTGCACGGCACGCTGGCGGGAATGTATCCGCACGGGCTCGCGCGCGTCCGCATTGGTGCCCCGGGCGGAAGCGCGGCGATCCGCGACGGTCTGGACTGGCTGCTCGCCAGTGCGGCCGGCCTCGCACTGCCCCTGGTTCAGTTCCACGAGGGTGGCAGGAAGCCGGCATCCGGCCATCCGTTCGGTCCCCACCTGCGTCCACCGCTCGCTCCTGGCCAGGCGCGCACGGTGCTCCGGCACCTGCTCTGGTTGCGCGAACAGGGCCTGTGCGAACCGCTGCCGTTCGCGCCTTACAGCGGCTGGGAATTCTTCGCCGCCGCACCCGACATGGAAGTGGGCCTGAAGGAGGCCGCCAAGAAGTGGTACGGAAGCGAACGCAGCTGGAGCGAAGGCAGCGGAGATGCGTTGCGCCTCGCGCTGCGCGGGCGTGATCCGTTCACCGATGACGCAACGCGGTTGCGGTTCGCGGATCTTTCGATGTCGATCTATCTCGCGGTCACGCAGGGAGAGGTCTACACCGGCACCGATCCCGATGCCCTGCGTGCGCTGGCCTCCGTCTTCGACGCGGAGGACGCCGGATGACCGCTGCACGTGATCCCTATCTCGCGCTGCCGCTCGATGGCGTGCAATCCATCGAGGCGTCCGCCGGTACCGGCAAGACCTTCACCCTGGCCACGCTGGTCGTGCGGCTGGTGGTGGAAGGCGGCCTGCGCATCGGCGAAATCCTGGCCGTCACCTTCACCGAGGCCGCCACCCAGGAGCTGCGCGCGCGCATCCGGGCCCGCCTGCTGCTGGCGGCATCGCTGCCCGCCGCCACTGCCGATGAAGGGCCGGAAGCAGCATTGACGCGCGCGCTCCTCGACGCACATCTCGCGCGGAGTGGTGAATCCCCCGCTGCATTGCATCGCCGCCTGCGCGACGCCGCCGACGGCATGGACCTGGCGGCGGTGTTCACCATCCACGGCTTCTGCGCACGGGTGCTGCGCGAACACGCCCTGGAAAGCGGGCACGGTTTCGATGCCCCGCAATTGCTCGCCAACGACGCATCGCTGCGGCAGGAAATCGCCGCGGACCTGTGGCGCGCGCATGGCGTGGACGATGACGGCGCGGACGATCTGCTTGCGCTGTGGAAAGGCGGTCCTGACGCGCTGGCGGCCGACCTGCCCGCGCTGCTGCGCGAGCAGCGGTTGCAGCCGCACGACGTCGATCCGCTACCTGCCGACCCCGCACCCGCCTTGTGCGCCGCGGGCGAAGCACTCGCCGCCGCGTATCGCGCGCACGGGAACGCGTTCCGCGATGCCCTGGTCGCCGCAGTGGAGGGCAAGGTGCTGCATGGCGGAAGCTACAAGGTCGAGTGGATCACCGGGCTGTTCGACGCGCTGCAAGCGTGGGCGGCCGCGGACGATGCCGGCATGCCGTTCGCGCACGACAAGCTGCCGCAGCTGCGCCATGAGGCGCTGCTGCAGAAAACCAGCAAGGCCGGCGCGGGCCGCACCCCGGAATCGCCGCTGACGCATGCCATCGATGCCTACCTGCAGGCGCAGGACCGCGTCGATGCCTACCGCGAAGCGCGCCGCGTCGCCCTGCTGCATCGCCTGCGCGACGATGCCCGGGCAAGGCTGGCGCTGCGCAAACAGCAACTGCGCGTGCAGACCTACGACGACCTGATCGAGGGCGTCGCCGATGCGCTCGAAACGCCGCATGCGGACGCCCTGGTGCAGCGCCTGCGGGCGCAGTACCGCGTCGCGCTGGTCGACGAGTTCCAGGACACCGATCCGCGCCAGTGGCGCATCTTCGACCGCGTGTTCGGTAGCAGGAGTCCGCAGCCGGCGCTGTTCGTCATCGGGGATCCCAAGCAGGCGATCTACGGCTTCCGTGGCGGCGATGTGGAAACCTATCTTGCCGCGCAGGCCGATGCCGTCGCCGCGCCGCCGCTCTCGCACAACTTCCGCTCGCGGCCCTCGGTGCTGCGCGCCATCGAAGCGTTGTACGCACAGGCCGGTGACGCCGCGTTCGTCGATGCGCGGATCCGTTTCCATCCGGTCGCGCCCGGTGGCACACGTCACGATGACGACTTCCAGCGCCATGGCACGGCCGCGCCCGCCCTGACCGTGTGGCAGGCGCCATCGCCGGCGCCCGGACCTGACGGCAAGGTCAAGCCCTGGGATGCAGGTAGTTCGCGCGAGCTGGCCACCGCTGCCTGCGTGGCCGCCATCCACCGCGTGCTGACGGATGCGCGCGCCGGCAACGCGACGATCGGAGGCAAACCCGTGCAGCCCGGCGACATCGCCGTGCTGGTCCGCACGCACCGGGATGCCACCCGCATCCGTGCAGCGCTGGCCGAGGTCGGCATTCCCGCTGTCGCCGCCGGCAAGCTCAGCCTGTTCGCCACGCTGGAAGCGCGCGAACTGCACGCGCTGCTGCGCACATTGATGCACGGCGCGGACGACGGCCATCTGCGCGCCGCGCTGTCCACCGTCCTGCTGGGCGTGGATGCCGCCGGCATCGCCGCACTCGAAACCGACGGCGATGCGATGCGCCGCTGGCAACAGCGCGCGCAGGACTGGCGCGAACGCCTGCAACGCGGCGGCCCGCTGGCGCTGGTCAACGACCTGTGCGCCGAGCACGCCCCGCGCCTGCTCGGCCTGCTCGACGGTGAGCGCAGGCTCACCAACTACCTGCAGACGGCCGAAATGCTGCAGGAAGCCGACGCGCGTACGCTCGGCCTGCCAGGCCTCGTCGACTGGCTGGCCGCTGCCATCGCCGATGCCGGCACCGGCGCCGATGACGACGCGCAGCTGCTGCGGCTGGAATCCGACGCGCACCGCGTGCAGGTGGTGACGCTGCACAAGAGCAAGGGCCTGGAGTACCCGCTGGTGTTCCTGCCGTATGCCGGCATCGGCGGAAAGGCGCCCGATCCCGGCCAGCGCGTGGTCGTCACCGACGCGGACGGCCGCGTGCTGCACTGGAGGCTGCAGGACGAAGTCTCCGGTTGGAGCGCGGCCAGGGCGCAATGGAGCGAGGCGCAGCGCGCCGAAGACGCGCGCCTGCTGTACGTCGGCCTGACCCGCGCCTGCCACGCGCTGTGGCTGGCAACGGGCGCCTTCTACCAGCACGCGCAGTCGCCGCTGTGGGCGATGGTGCGCGATGCCGACGCCCTGCTGGCGCACGACCCGGGCATCCGCATCGATCCCGCGGCGCCGCCCGCCGAACTGCCGTGGTTGCCGCCCGTGGCCGAGGGCGCGGTGCCGCCCGCCCGCATCGCCCGGCGTTCCATCGCGCCCGATTGGTGGGTCTACAGCTTCACTCAGCTTGCGCATGCCGATGCGGGCCACGCCGTCGATGCCGCCTCCACCGAGGCCGATGGCGCGGCCGCGGACGAACCGGTGCAGCCGCCCGATGACGCAGACGTATCCCCCGACATCACCGCCGACACGTACGCCCCGCGCTTCAGCGGCAGCCGTTTCGGCAACGTGCTGCATGCGGCGCTCGAAGACGCCCGCTTCAGCGCATGGGCGCAGTGGCAGGCGGGGGATGCGGCGCCGGAAGGAGAACATGTCGCCCTGCTCGCCGCGCTGCGCAGGGAAGGCTACGCCCAGGACGACCTGGCCGACGGCATCGCCCTGCTCACCTCGCTGGTCGGGCGCACGCTGACCGTCGCGCTGCCCGAGGGTGGCGCACTGCACGCGCTGGGCGAATACGAGCGGCGTGCCGAAATCGAATTCCACTTCGCCCTCGCGTCCACCGCCGTACCGGCGTTGCTGGCACTGCTGCACGCACATGGCGTGGTGCGCGCCCGCCAGGGCTTCGGCCTGCGCACGCGGCTGGAAGGGTTGATGACCGGCAAGATCGACCTGACCTACGTGCGCGACGGGCGCTGGTACGTGCTCGACTACAAGTCGAACCGCCTGCCGCGCTACGACGCGCCCGCACTGGCCGCCGCGATGGCGCACAGCGAGTACGACCTGCAGGCCCTGGTCTACACCGTCGCACTCCATCGCTGGCTGCGTTTCCGCCTGGGCGACGGCTACGACTACGCGCGCGATTTTGGCGGCATCCGCTACGTGTTCTGCCGCGGGCTCGAACCGGCGCGCGATGCGTCGCTCGGTGTGCATGCGCAGCGCTTCGCGCCGGAACTGGTGCATGCACTCGACGCCCTGTTCGCCGGCCACGGGCGGGAGGCGGCCGCATGAGCCCGCTCGATGCCCTGTTCCGCAACGGCCACCTGCGCACTCTGGACCACGCCCTCGCCCAGAGCCTGCGCCGGCTGGATGCGGCCACGCCCGACATCGTGCTCGCCGCCGCCGCGCTGGCGTCGCTCGCCGTCGCCAAGGGCCACGCCGGACTCTCGCTGCGCGAGCCGCAGGCACTGCTCGACGCCGAAGCCCCCATCGACTGGCCATCCGCCGACGCGTGGCGCGCATGTCTTGCCGCCTCGCGCTGGGCGGCCACGCCGGGCGATGCCGATGCGGTCGCCGACCCGCACGCGCCGCTGGTGCTGGAACACGACCTGCTCTACCTGCGCCGCTATCGCGAGTACGAACGCGCGCTCGCGCTCGGCCTGCAACGCCTCGCTGCGCACCCGGTGCCGGCAACCGGCGTCGATGCGCTCGCGCCATTGTTCGCGCAGCTCTTTCCGCCGGCCGCGCACGATGCCCGCCAGGCGCGTGCCGCCGCGCTCGCGCTGTGCCATGCCCTGCTGCTGGTCACCGGCGGTCCCGGTACCGGCAAGACCACCACCACCGCGCGCCTGCTGGTGCTGCTGGCCGCACAGGCGCAACACGCAGGCCGCGCCGCGCCGCGCATCGCCTTGGCCGCGCCTACCGGCCGCGCCGCCGAGCGCATGGCCGAAAGCGTCCGCCATGCGGTACACACGTTGGCGGCGCAGGGCGTGGACGCCGACCTGCTCGCAACGCTGCCCACCACGGGCACCACCCTGCATCGGTTGCTCGGCACGATTCCGGATTCGCCCCGCTTCCGCCATCACGCCGACAATCCCCTGCCATTCGACGTGGTGGTCGTCGACGAAGCTTCGATGATCGACCTGCCACTGATGGCCAAGCTGGTGGACGCCGTGGCCGATGGCACGCGCCTGGTGCTGCTGGGCGATCCGGACCAGTTGCCGTCGGTGGAAGCAGGCGACGTGCTCGCCGCCATCCTGAGCGCGGCAGGGGATGGCAACGACATCGACATGCAGGATGCCGGGGCGCTCCGCCCGCTGCTCGGCGATGTTCCGCGCACTGATCACCATGCCGGCGGGGATCATCGACAGGGCCGCTTCGCCGGCATCCGCGTGCACCTGCAGCGCGGCTGGCGCCAGAGCGAAGCCCTGCAGCTGGCACCGCTGGCCGCTGCCGTGCGCGAAGGCGATGTCCCCACCACGCTCTCGCTGCTGCGCAGCGACACGCTGGCCGGCGTGCAGTTCCACGAAGAACTGGCCGATCCGCTCGACATGCAGCGCGAAGACCTGCTGTCGCACTGGCGCGCGCTGGGTGAAGCCGCCACGCCCACCGACGCACTGGCGCTGTCCGCACGCCTGCGCATCCTCACCGCCGTGCGTGAAGGCCCGCAGGGCGCGCGCACGTTGAATACCCGGATCGAGCGACTGCTGGTGGACGGCGGCGCCGGCCTGCAGCGCGCCGGGCAGGGACACTTCCACGGCCAGCTGGTCATCGTCACCGAGAACAGCTATCGCCACCGTCTGTTCAACGGCGACATCGGGCTGTGCTTCCGCGATGCGCAAGGCGTGCTGCTGGCCTGGTTCCCGGGCGACACACCCGCGCAGCCGCGCGCGTTCCACCCCGCATCGCTGCCCGCGCACGAGTCCGCATTCGCCATGACCGTGCACAAGGCGCAGGGCAGCGAATTCGACGCGGTCTGGCTGCTGCTGCCCGCACGCGGCAACCGCGTGCTGTCGCGCGAACTGGTCTACACCGGCATCACCCGCGCCCGCCGCGAACTGCACATCGCCGGCAACGAAGCGGTGATCCGCGACGCACTGTCGCGGCATGCGGGCCGGTGGTCGGGGCTGGGGTGGCGGTTGGCGCGCCCACGCATCGCGTCGTGACACCGCAGTGCCATGCAATCGCATCGCACGCACGTCGCAAAGCATGAACACGGGTTTGCGGTCACGCCCCCAAGGGCGTATACCTGTCATGGCTGACTGGCAGTCTCCTCCGCCGCCTCCCGCGGGCCGATTTCTCTCCCTCTCGGCTTACCGAACGCGACTGAGCGCGTGCCGAGGAGGTGCGTATGACGAATCAGCAAGTCCAGGTCTTCATTCTCCATCTGGGGTCGCAACAATCCATCGGTCCCGGCGATCTGCGGGTCATGTGGGCCACGGCATGCGAGTCGCTGGATATCGCGGTGTCGCGGCGCGAGCTTGGCCACGGCCACAACACCGGTCGCCCGTGCTTCAGTCTGTGGGCGGGCCGCCAATTCCATCGCGCACCGGCCGAAAGGCGGATGCGCGCCCTGCTTGAAGCGCGTGGTTTCCTGTTCACGCTTACGCATACCGCCCTGTAGGAGGGTGCATGGCTTTTGATGTCGGGATCGGCAAGTGCCGGTCGGTATCGTCGGATTCGGTGGAAGTCTGGGTCGACGGTTCCATCGTCCGCCGGCTGGTGCCGGAGACCAAGTGGCAGCGTGATGGCATCAGCGTCCTGCATGTGCCGTCGAAGCTGTGCAGTGCCCGCCATCCGTTGACGGTGGGCGAGGAGGTGTTCCTGGACACCGGCCTGATCAACGCCAACAGCATGGGCAAGCTGGATGTGGCCGGCGGCGGCGAGTTCGCCAAGGCGCGGCTGTCGATGCTGGTGCCCACCATCGACCCCACCCCCACGCCCCCCCAGCCCTCGCGCAAGGCGAGCTGGCGCTGAGAAGCTCCCGCGCGTGCCTTGGCACGCGCCGTCAGATGGTGGTTGTGCCCTCCCGATGACCGAAGCGGCCCCACGCGGGCCGACGAATGGCGCGTGCCCGGCTTCGGGGTTCGCACGCTCAGGCCAACCTATCGCGCTGGCGGCATGGTTTCCCGGTGACGACCCCACCCAGCCTTGCGCCTACCATCCGACGGTGCTATCGGCACACGAGTCGGCGTCCGCCATGACGGTGCACAAGGCACAGGCCTGAATTCGACGCGGTCTGGCTGCTGCTGCCCGCTCGCGGCAACCGCTTGCTGTCGCGGGAACTGGCCTACAACGGCATAACCCGCGCGCGGCGGGAGTGGCATATGGTCGGCAGCGAGGCGGTGATCCGCGAGGCGTTGGCGTGGCTTGTGAGCAGGTGGTTGGGGTGGAGGTTGGGATCGACAAAAACCGTTACTCTGATCACCTGCCGTGATGATCTGAACAAAGAGAGCGTTGCCTCATGTTGACAGCCATTTCCTTGGAAAACTTCAAGAGTTACCGGCAAGCATGTTTGCGCCTGGCGCCGCTTACTGTCTTGATCGGCGCGAATGCTTCGGGAAAAAGTAATGCCATCGAAGGCATGAGGCTTTTATCGTGGCTGGCTCAAGGGCAGAGACTATCGGCAATCCAATACGCCGTGCAGAGTGGCGATAGAGTAGTTCGCGGAACAATCGAACATCTTTCATTCGAGAAGTGCGACTCTTTCGGCTTGGGGGCTGAGACCGATGAGGTTGAATGGAATCGCCTTTCAATGACGATTGCTCGACGCACTGATGGGCTGCATATCGTCGCAGAGACACTGACGCACCCGGGAGCGACAGTTCCACTTTACACGCTAGATCAGCCCTCGCATGACCGTGGCACCGATGCTGGGGTGGCATACAACAACTTCTCCAAGGGCCGCAACAAGCCACGAGTGACCTGCTCCGATCAAGCTGCCATCTTCACGCAGCTGACGAGCCCCGCGACATTCGATACCGCACACAAAGCGTCTCGTGATCGAATTCCCCCCGTCATGAAGCGGATGGAGCAGTGGCTGTCAGCCATGCTCTTCCTAGATCCTGTTCCCGCTCGAATGCGGGAGTATGCATTTCCTTCCGATAGCGTATTGCAAGGCGACGGCAGCAACCTGTCTGCTGTTCTATATAACTTGTGGGGTGCAGATCGCGACAAGAAAATAGAGGGCCTACGAGGTTACGAGGATTCATACAGAGCGCAGCGTCAGGCAATCTTGTCGTTTATCCAAAGTCTTCCAGAGCAAGATATTTCCGGGATCTCATTCTTGGAGGAACCGAGAGGTGGTGTAATGCTTAAGCTTACGGAGACTTTTGGTGGGGAAGCTCGAGAGTACGATGCTTCTTTGCTATCCGATGGAACGCTTCGCGTACTTTCTATTGCTGCTGCGATGCTCTCTGCTCCGCAAGGGAGTCTCGTCGTAATTGAAGAGATTGACAACGGCGTGCATCCAAGTCGAGCACGTCATCTTCTAGCCAATATCAAGAGCATTGCGGAGCAGCGCGGGATCCGTGTAATGCTGTCCACCCACAATCCTGCGCTACTGGATGCTTTGCCTGATTCAGCGCTGCCGGATGTTCTTTTTTGTTATCGCGATCCGAAGCAAGGAAACAGCCGGGTGGTGCGACTACAGGACATAGAGGACTATCCCGAGCTGATCGCACAAGACTCGCTTGGCGGGCTAGTTACCAGCGGAACGCTAGAGCGCTTTGTAAAACAGCCCCAGGCAAAGGATCGACAAGCGCGCGCACTTGAGTGGTTGGAGACTATGAAGGGTGAGATGAAGCAGTGAGCGCCATTGTCCTTCTCGATACCTCGGTATATTTGAATGTCTTAGATGTTCCTGGCTTCAATCAGGAAAGGGACGAGGTGCTTGCTAGTTTCCAGATAGCAATTCTCGAAGAAGATTATTTCTTGCTACCCTTGGCCGCTGTATGGGAAACAGGAAATCACATCTCGCGACTGTCGGACGCGGGGAGACGGCGCCAGTACGGCAGCATTCTTTTTGATGATGTGAACAAAGCCTTTAATGGTTACGTGCCATACAAAGCCACACACTTTCCAGAAAGAGTTGAATTCCTAAGCTGGCTAAAGGAATTCCCTAATTACGTTATGAGAAATAAGTCGCCCGAGAAAACAACAGAGGGAACAAGCTTGGGTGATCTCTCTATAATCAAAGAGTGGGAGCGAAGCTGTACGTTACATCCAATGACTCGGGTCCGAATCTGGTCATTGGATGCGGACTTGGCTGGCTATGATCGAAAGATTTAGAAAAGCGCATAGGTTTTGAGGGAGCGCAGCGAACCCTAACAACGCGTCCATTGAGTTGTCCTGATGTTGGGGTTCGCAGGCTCACCCCACCTATCGCGCTGACACGCCACTGCCTCAGACAGCAGAAGGCCCCGCAACGCGGGGCCTTTCTTTTGCGGCAGTACCACCACGTGGCCGGCGATACCGGACACGCCTCACTCCCCGCCAGGCCGTTTCCCCGTGACCGACCACTGCGTCAACGTGCGGAACGCCTCGCCAATCTGCTCCGGGGAAAACCCGCAATGCCCCTCGCCTGCGTCGGGCAGCGTTAGTGGTGCGATGACGTCCCCGCCCGCGCGTACGAGGGCCGCATAAAGGGGCTGCAGACGCGGCGCGATGGTCGGGTCACCGGTGTTGTACTGGATCACCAGCGGCTTGCGCACCTGCCCGGTGAGTGCCGGTGCGGTGGCTGCATAGGCCATCGCCGCCGCATCGCCCGCATGGCGTGGCACCGCTGCATTGAACACCGCGTTGTCGCCGAACCCCGTGTACACCGTGCGCGTGTTGTCCACCGGCAGCCCACCCGCGCGGCGGCGCATGTCGTTGAATACGAGGGCATGCAGGCTGACGATGCCGGGCACCGCGTCGACAGGTACCTCCATGTGCTTGGCCAGCAACGCGGCGGCGTCCGGGTTGCCGGGCAACGCGCCGGTCACCGCGTTCATCACGTCCATCTGCCCGAGCTCCGCCGCGGCAGGGCCGGACAGCCCACCGTCGGGTACGCCCGTGGCTCCGGGGAAGAACGCGTCGAACGCCACCAGCGTGGTGAACAACTCTTCCGCCAACCGTGCGCCCGGCACGTTGGCGCCGCACAGCGACAGCGCACCGTCGTACTGCGCCGGCTGCTGTTCAATACTGGCCACCGCGATGCCGCCGCCCATCGAGAAACCCACCAGCCACGTGCGGCGCGGCGCGCCATGGCGTTCGACGAAGTGCGCGCGCAGGCGCTGCGTATCGTCGATGCCATCGCGCATTGCCCAGCCCTGCGTCGCGAACCCGCTCTGCGCCACCGCGTATCCCTTCGACAGGAACACCGGCGTGGCCTCGTTGGCCGGCCACGGCGACGCGCGCGGCACGCCGACCGGCTCGAAGCCGTGCACCAGCATGACCAGCTCGCCATTCCAGTCGGCGGGAATGTCGATGCGGTACGGTGCGGCGGCCAACGTGCCGGTGTCTTCCACCGGCGCCACCACCGCCGTGGAAGCATCCGCGGCGTGTGCCGGCGGCAACGCCAGCAGCAACGCGATCGGCAGGCAGGTGAGCAGGCGGTGCAGGCGCATGGCGGAATTCCTTATCAAAGCGATGCGGCCCACGCCGTCACCACATCAGGTCGTCGGGCACCTGGAACTGCGCGTAGTACGCATCGTCCTCGGAGGTGGCGGCCCCGGTGTCGGTGCCCTGGCCATGGTCCAGCACGATCATGCCGGCATCGCGTTCGCGCACCTTGTCGGCGGCCACGCGTGGCAGCAGTTCGTAGCGGTCGTCCAGCTGCACGATCACCAGCGCGCCGGAAGAGAGCTTCCTGCGCAGGTCGTCGTTGACCAGCACGGTGCGGATGGCACCGTGCACAGTGAAGCGGTATTCGACTTCACCCGTGCGCGGCACCTTGCGGTCTTCGATGATCTGCCGCGCCTGTGCACGCAGTTCCGCACTGCGCGCCTGCGCCTTGCGCTCGGCTTCGATGGCGCGGTCGCGTTCGGCTTTCTCGACGCGCGCCCGTTCCGCATCGCGCTGGATGTCGTTGGGTGTAGCCGGTCCCTTGCCGTGTCGCGCCTTGTTCTGCTCGCGCGCGACCTCGGCCAGTTTCGACTTCTTGACCAGGCCTGCCTTGAGCAGCTGTTCCTGTAGCGGATTTCCCTTTGCCATGTCGTGGTGTCGTGCAGGAGGTTTCCGGGCCATCATACCCGCCGTCCCCGCCCGCCACCTGCCGTCCTCGCCCACGATGGATGCCCTGAAATACCTCGCCGGCTACCCCACCGACCTGCAGGCGCGCGTGCGTGCGCTGATCGCGCAGGAGCGCCTGGGTCCGATGCTGGCCGACAAGTACGGCCAACTGCATACGGTGCGCAGCGACGGCCAGTTGTACGACTACGTGCAGGCGCTGAAGGAACGCCACCTGCGACGCTCGGTGCCGCTGGGCAAGGTGGCCTACGACAGCACGCTGCAGGTGATGAAGCACGCGCTGGGAACCCACACCGCGATCTCGCGCGTGCACGGCAGCCGGCTGAAGGCCAGCCGCGAGATCCGCATTGCCACTGTCTTCCGCGACGCCCCCGCGGAGTTCCTGAAGATGATCGTGGTGCACGAACTGGCGCACCTGAAGGAAGCCGAGCACAACAAGGCCTTCTACCAATTGTGCACGCACATGGAACCCGACTACCACCAGCTGGAGTTCGACCTGCGCCTCTACCTGACGCATCTTGAGATGGGCGCAGGCAGGTAGACCGGTTAGACGCAGCGCGCCCAGGGCATGAAGAGGGGGCCTGCTGTCCCCAGCGCCTCTCCCTCGCACCGCATGCGGAGAGCGCAACTGTCCTGCTGCGACGCTCCGCATTTGCAGGGCCCGCGCGACACCGGACCGGCGCACGCAACCACCGGCTGGCCGCACGATGGAACGTGCCTGAGGTATGTGGCATTACTGTGCCGCCGACCGATCCGGTCCAACGAATGACAGAGGCGAATCTCATGCACGTGAACAGGACTCTCTTCGCGACCGGCCTGTTGTGGCTGGTGGCCTGCACCGGCACCGCAGGGTCGGATTCGCGCGAAGTGACGGTGGCGCAATGCCGTGCCTACTACGAGCACATCTACCGGCTCGACGGCGCCGACCTGCAGGCGATGATGGGTGAGGAACTGCTGGCCAAGGAGTCGGCGGCCTGTGCCGAAACCGGCACGGTGACCAAGCGCCATTACGACTGCGCCATGGCGGCGCGTTCGGTGGATGACCTGCAGGCCTGCGGTGCGCCGAACACCTGACGACCCGCCTCACGTAAGGCAAGGCCGCGACCGGGGACGGTCGCGGCGGTAACGCCATCAGCGCGGCTGGCACACCGACGGGTTGGTCATGCCGAACGACAGCAGGTTGCCGCCGTTGACGGTGCAGGCATAGGTTCTGCCGTTGCGGGCCTTGAGGGTGACGTAGGTATTGGTGCCTTCGGTGCGGCGTTCCGCGATGGTGAGTTCCGAGGGGGACATGCCCAGCACGCCTCCGGTTTCGGACAGGATGCGTTCGTCGGACAGGGTGTTGGTGCGGCTGGCAATCGAGCTGCAACCGGCGGCGGACAGACAGCCGAGTGCCAGGACATGCCAGGCGAGGGTGCGAAAATGCATCATGTGATTCCTTTTCATGATGGGGGCCGGAGAGGCAACGCGCGCGCAGACCCCGGAAGCGCGCGGGTGGATCACAGCGCCAGTTCGAGCGTCGCGTCGGGGTTGAACGTGACCGACCAGCGCCCTGCGCCGGTGGCGCGCAGGTCGTACAGGCCGTAGGGCGTGACCAGCGCCGCACGCGACAGCGAGCCGTCGGCGGTTAGCGAGACGATGCGCAGGCGTTGATTGGGCCACGCGTAGGCGCTGGCGAAGAACGCGCGCAGCGGTTCGATTTCGGTGGCGACCAGTTCGCCGACGCAGCGGCCGTCCTCGATGCGGAACGAAGCGTCGGTGTCGAAGCGCGCGCCCTTCAGCGTGCCGGCCAGGCGACCCGAAGCGGGGCAGGCCGCCGCGACCAGTCCGTCCGGCTGCGGCCGGAACGGCGCCGCCAGCAACTGCGCGGTGGGCTCCATTGCCGACACCCATCTCGCGTTGGACAGCATACTTGCGGCGGTGTCCTGCGCCGGCCACAGCATCAGCATGCTGCGCGCGCCGGTGGTGATGCCGGCGTGGTGCGCGATGGGTTCGCCGTCGGCATCGCGGCCGATGCGCCAGCCGAAGCCGACGTCGTAGGTGCTGTCGTGCGCGGGGGCGCCGCTGGCCAGTCGCACGGGTTGTTGCATCGCCTGCCAGCGCGCTGCACCGACGATGCGGTGTTCCAGCACGCGGCCGCCGAACAGGGCCAGCGCTTCCGGCGTCGCGGCCAGTCCGCCGCCGGGCCAGGTGTAGCTCATGTCGGTGCGCGGCACGCGGCGCGCGGCACCGTGCTCGATGTCGTACAGGTGCGAAGCGTGTCCGCCACCGGTTTCGCCGTCGGCGCCGATCGTCAGCCCGTCGGTGATGTGATGTCGGACGTAGTCGAGGAAGTGCTCGCCCGAACGCGCTTCGATCACCGCGCCGAGCAGCGTGTAGCCCCATGACGAATAGCGGTAAGTGGTGCCGGGCGTCGACAGCAGCGCGCGACCGGAGAAGATGCCGACCGCATCGCGCGCGGTGGGATAGCGGACGCGACCGAGCACCTGCAGGTCGTTGCCGGCGTAGTGCGGTGCGCCGGAAGTGTGCGAAGCGAGCTGGCGCACCGTCACCGGCGACCACGCCGGTGGCAGCCAGGGCAACGCGTCGCCGATGGGCGCATCGATGTCGATACGACCTTCTTCCGCCAGTTTCGCCGCCGCGGTGGCAGCGATGACCTTGGAGACGCTGGCCAGCCGGAACACCGTTTCGCGCTGTACCGGCGCGCGGGCGTCGACATCGCGCAGTCCCGTGCAGCCGGTCCACACCACACGACCGTCGCGCCACACGGCGGCGCCCATGCCCGGCACGCCGTTGGTGTCGACCAGCGCCTGCAGCAGACGTTGCGCAGTGGCGGCCCTGGCATCGTCGGATGGCCCAGCGCAGGTGTCGGCGGCAACCACGGGCGTCGCCATGCAGGACAGCGCAAGCACGCGTGCGGTGAAGTGCAGTGGCGCGAACGGACGGAAAGAAGTGACGCGCATCGAATGGCTCCGGAATGGGAGCTTTCACCCTAGTACCGCGGTCCTGCGTTGTCGTCGCGCATGCGGTTGCGCGTGCATGCGCTGCGCCGGTCCGGTGGGGCGATGCCGGTGTGGCGGATTCAACCGCCCGCGTGCAGCGCAGACAGCAGCGCGTCGATGTAGGTGCGGCTGACGCGCACCGGTGTGCCGTCGTGCAGCCGCAGCACCGCATCGCGGTTGGTCAGCGGCTGCAGCTCCGCCACCTGGTCCAGGCGCACGATGGAGGAGCGGTGCACGCGCACGAAGCGCGCCGGGTCCAGCTGCGCGGCGAGCTGGTGCAGGGATTCGCGCACGATGTACGTGCGTTCGCCGACGTGCAGCACGGCATAGTCGCCGTCGGCGCAGATCCACGCCACGCTGGCGGCGCGGATGAAGAGCGTGCGATGGCCGATGCGCACCGAGAATTTCTCCAGGTGCCGCGTCGGAGTGGCGGCGGGTGACGTGCGCGTCATGTCCAGGTCGCGCAGGCGCAGCAGCTGGCGCGCGCGGGTCATCGCTTCGGCAAAGCGCGCGTCGTCGACAGGCTTGAGCAGGTAGTCGACGGCGTTCAAGGCGAACGCCCTGACCGCGAAGCTGTCGTGCGCGGTCAGCAGGATCGCCAGCGGTCGCTGTTGCGGCGGCAGCGCCGCCAGCACGTCCAGGCCGTTCATGCCGGGCATCTGAACATCCATGAAGACCAGGTCCGGCGGCTGCGCCTGCAGGCCGGCCAGCGCGGCGCTGCCGTCTTCGTACTCGCCCACCACCTGCAGATCGTCGAACGCGGCCAGCAACGACAGCACGCCACGTCGTGCCAGCGGTTCGTCGTCGACCACGCAGACGCGGATCACGCGGCCGGCTCCGGCGCGGAGCGCAGCGGCAGGATCAGCCGGACGCCGTAGCGTCCCGCGTCGATGCCGGCGTGCAGGCGGGCGTGGTCCGGATACAGCCGGGCGATGCGACCACGCACGTTGTCCAGGCCCACGGCGGTGCGCGCGTCCTCCGATCGTGGCGGTGCTTCGCCCGGCGCGGGCAGGTCGTTGTCGATGCGGATGTCCAGATGCGCTCCGTCGCGGGCGATGCGGATGTCCAGGCGGCCCGGCGCACTGCGCGGGGTGATGCCGTGGCGGATCGCGTTCTCCACCAGCGGTTGCAGCAGCAGCCCGGGCACATGCGCGCCCAGCACGCCGTCACCGACATGCCACGACAGCAGCAGACGCCGGCCCAGCCTGGCCTTCTCGACTTCAAGATAGGCTTCGGTCATGGCGATTTCTTCGGCCAGCGTTACCTCGTGGCCCGCGCGTGCATCGAGCACTGCGCGCAGGAAGTCGCCGAGCCGCGCCAGCATCTGCCGTGCTTCCATACCGCGCTCGTCGGCGACCAGTGCGGAGACCGCATTGAGCGTGTTGAACAGGAAGTGCGGCTGCAGCTGGTAGCGCAGCGCGCGCAGTTCGGCATCGCGCGCCAGTGCGCGCGCTTCCAGGTGCTCGGCCTGCTCGCGGCGCAGTTCCGCGTAATACGCCACCACGGCATGCACCGCGCAGTACGCCACCAGCACCAGCCAGGCACCTTCCAGGCCACGGAACAGCAAGCCGATATCCAGCGTGCCCGGCGTCGCGAGCCGCGCCAGGCTGCCGGACATGAAGGCTTGCAGCGCCACACTGAGCAGGCGCGTGGCCAGCGCCATCGCGTAGGTGGCCAACAGCAGCACCAGCGCGATCCGCCACACCGGCGTGCCGCGCCGCCACAGCCAGCGCTGCAGGGCGGTCAGCGGCAGCACCCACAGCACGAACGCCGACAGGTACAGCGTGCGCGCCAGCGTGGCATTGCCGTGGCCGAGGATCGGCATGGCCATCACCAGCAGGCAGACGCCCAGCGGCAGGCCGGCCAGCACCGGCAGCCAGAACGGCGGCAGTGCCTGCCGGCGCGCGCGCGGCAGTGTCATCGGTGCGTCGCCTCGTGTTCGTGGCGGGTGGGTGGACGTGTGGACGGACACGTGATGCGGAGAGAGGGCGGGCTCAGAGGTGGATTCGGGCAGCCAACGGCGGATGTCCGCGACGTCACTTCAGCATAATCGCCGGCACCGCGGCCAGCGGCGTGCGCCAGGGCGGTGATGGCATGCGGTGATGCGGTGGCGGTCGCGCGCGGCGTGTCGATGACAGCGAAATCCGCGGGTCGCGATGCCTCACGGCATCCGCTTGAACGTCGTCGTCTGCAGGAATGGCGTGCCGTCCTTGTGGAAGGCGGCCTTGGTTTCGGTCAGCGTGCTGCCGTCTTCCGTCACCGAGTAGATGCGTGTCGAAGAGGGCGTGCCCCGGTAGGCCAGCTGCAGCACCACCACGTTGGGGGCCGGCATCTTCGCCGTGCCCACGTCGGCCCAGTAGCTGCCGGTGATCCTGCCCGGTGTGCCGTCCAGCGCCAGCGTGGCGTCCGAATCCATCGTGCCGCCGTTCGGGTCCACGATCTCGATGTGCGTCGACCACAGGCCGTCGCCGGGTTGGCTGAACTCCATCGTCACGCTGCGCGGGCGGGCTTCGGGCGGCATCGGCAGTGTTGCGACATCGAGTGCCCAGCGGCCGATCAGCGGTGATGCGGCGAACGTCGGCGCGGCGTGCAGGGCGAGCATGGCCAACAGGGCGAGGGACTTCGTCTTCATGGAGCCTCCGTGCAGGGTGGCGCGATGGCGGCGGGAATCGCGTCGGTCGCGGGCAGGGCGACCATGCCATTCCATCCGCAATACTGTCCAGCCATGCAGCCCCGGCATGCGCAACGCGCCCGGGGCAAAGCGAGGTATCGGGATCTGCGGTGCCGGATGCGGCCGTGGCCTCATCCGGGTGGCGCGATCACGGTGAAGCGGATTGCGCGTGCAGCAGCAGCGACGGAAGCGCGCGTCGCGGCCTGGTCCGGTGTTGCGCCTCCTTGTGCCCGGACCAGAAATGGATCTCGCGCTTGAGGTGTTGCCCGAAGAACACCGCGACGCGCTGCGCCACGCTGGTCTGCACGATCACCAGCGTGGGTTCGGGTGCCTCGGCAGGAACGGGCCAGCCTTCGTTCTCGGCGCATTCCACCGCGCGGTCATTCAACAGGTGCGCGACGCGCTGGAAACCAGATGCGTTCGAGACGACGCGATGCGGCTTGGCGTTCATGGCGGCTCCGGACATTGTGCGAGCCGGCACACTGCGGGCGCGGAAGCTAACCAGCATCGGAATTCCGCGTGAAGCCACGCTAACACGGCGCCGCCCTGCGCGGCGCGGTTTCGGATGGGCGGGCGTCACGCCACGGTAACGGCACGGAGCGCAACGTGGCCGAGCTACGGTGCAATACCGTATCGGCTGCTCAGCCGCGCAATACCTCTCCCCATTCTCCGCATTGAGCTGTACCCGGCATCGCGCCGGGTCACGGCCTTGGCCGTCCACGAGACCCGTGACGGGGTCCATCCCGCAGGAAATTCCCATGGAAATGCAGCAGAAAGAAGGCCTCGTGCAACAGAACCTGGTAGGCACGCTGAGGAGCAACAACACATTCGCCACGTTCGCCAACGCCATCGACAAGGCAGGCCTGACGGCATCGCTCAATGGCAGCGACCAGTACACCCTGTTCGCGCCGACCGACGATGCGTTCTCGGCGTTGCCCGCCGGTACGCTGGACCGGCTGCTGGAGCCGTCCAACAAGGACGAGCTCACCGCGCTGGTGAACTACCACCTGGTCACGGGCCGCAAGACCACGGCCGATGTCGGCAAGTGGAAGTCCGCGCGTACCGTGCAGGGCCAGGGCGCCCCGATCACGGTCGCCGACGGACAGTTGAGCATCGGCGGCGCCCATGTGGTGCGGCCCGACATCATGGCCAGGAATGGCGTGATCCACGGCATCGACAAAGTGAACATCCCGGAATCCAAGCCTCACTGAGGTGAGGCAGCAAGGGAATGCCGGCGGCGGGGAGCAATCCCCGCCGTTTTCTTTTTGACGGGGCCTGCACGCGCAGCGACCGATGCTGCATGCGGTCCATGCAACCGGGAAAAGCGAGCCATGAAATCCAGGCATCTGCGCATGGGCGTCGGCTTCCTGCCGATCTTCGAGGCCAACGGCGTGCAGGCGGCGCAGATGGTCATCAGGCCCGGCGGCAGGGAAGGTGGGCCGGACAATCGCCATCGCGGCGCTGACCAGTGGCTGTTCGTTGCCGAGGGCCAGGGCGTGGCCATCGTGGAAGACGTGCGCCGCGTGCTGAAGCCCGGCAGCCTGCTGCTGATCGAACGCGGCGAACGCCACGAGATCCGCGCCACCGGCCGTACGCCGCTGAAGACGGTCAACTTCTACTCCCCGCCTGCCTACACGCCCGACGGCGATGAGCGGCCGGCGGGTAAGCCCTGACACACGACGAGGTGATGACGATGGAGAGCGTGGCGCGCAGCCTGTTCGATCTGGGCATGCCGTGGTGGGAATTCGTGTTGCGTGCCGTCGCCGTCTACGTGGTGGTGTTGCTGATGGTGCGCCTGACCGGCAAGCGCACCGTGGGCCAGTTCACACCGTTCGATCTGCTGGTAGTGGTGCTGCTGGGAACGGCGGTGCAGAACTCGCTGATCGGTGGGGATACCTCGTTGCTGGGCGGGCTGATCCTGGCGGCGACGTTGCTGGGCCTGAACTGGAGCGTGGGCAAACTGTCCGCGCGCAGCCGCCGCTTCGACCAGATGGTGGAGGGCAGGCCGGTGATCCTGCTGCGGCATGGTGAACTCTTCCGCGATGAGCTGGCGCGCCAGTCGCTGAGCGAGCACGACTTCGCCATCGCGCGCCGCTCCGCAGGCTACGCCACGTTGGGGGAAATCGAACTGGCGGTGCTCGAAACCTCGGGCGAGATCACCTTCATCGGCCGAAAGCCCTGACCGGGTAGCCAGGCGGGCGGCAATACGGCGCGCCCGTCCTTCTCCCCGTTGTGCGGGGAGAAGGTGGGCGAAGGCCGCGCATGCAGGCGGTGGAAATTCAGTGCTTGCGCCCGAGCATCCCGTCGCGGCCCTGCTCGGCGCGCGACGCACCGATGGCGGTCTCGACCTTCTTGACCTCTTCCGGGGGCGGCAGCACGGCGGGCATGCCCAGCGACTGGATCCACAGTTCCCGGCACCAGCCCATCGTGTGGTACAGGTGGTGGTCTTCGTCGCTTTCCACCGCCTTGTACGCGGGCTCCAGCACCTTGGCCAGTTCGCCGCCCTGTTCCACGACCTTGCCGATCAGTTCCCAGTTCTGGTGATCCTTTGTCTCGGCCAGCACGACGCACTCGGCGGCGACCAGTTCGGCGGCTTCCGGGGTATCGCTCTTCATGGCCATCTCGATGGCCTTCACCAGCGAAGCACCCTGGTGCGCGACCACGCTGCGGCCTGGCGACTTCTCTTCGGTATCCATGCCGAGTTGCTCGAACACGCGCGTAAGCACTTCTTCATGCGTGCGTGTTTCGTCGAGGTACTCGCCCCATTCCTTCTTCAGGTCCTTGTTCACGGCGGCCTTGATCGCCGTGGTGTAGATCTGGATGCCGCCGCGCTCGGTTTCGATGGCCTGCAGCAGCAGTTCGTGGACCTGTGCGGTGTTGACGGTGCGGGAACGTGCCATGGCGGTACTCCGTGGCTGTGAAAGGAGTAACCGTTCTAGGCGCAGGCGCGAAAACACAACGTGACGGCGACGCATGCATGGTGTTCACATAGCCGACTGCGCATGTGTCGGTGAAGCGCATGCGACGCACCCTGCGCGGCGCCATTGCGTGGTTACCGGGCACGTGCCCTCAAGCCTGTTCCGGCAACGGACGCCGGCAGGGTGCGCCGTGCGCCGTGGAGGCGCGCATCCGGACGTTGCCCCGCGACGTAGTACTGGACGCGGCCCCGCCCCGGGCCGCCCGGGCCATGTCCGGCATGATGGGTTATCCTCCACGCCCCCCGCAGGAATCCATGCGATGAGCCAGTCCGACGACAATCCCGGCAAGGTCACCCAGGCGCAGGCCGAGGATGCCGTGCGCGTGCTGCTCGAGTGGGCGGGCGAAGATCCCGCGCGCGAAGGCCTGCTGGACACGCCCAAGCGCGTGGCCAAGGCTTACCGCGACTGGTTCAGCGGCTACCAGATGGATCCGCGCGAGTACCTGGCGCGCACGTTCGAGGAAGTGGCGGGCTACGATGAAATGATCGTGCTGCGCGACATCGAGTTCGAGAGCCATTGCGAGCACCACATGGCGCCGATCATCGGCAAGGCGCACGTAGGTTACCTGCCGGACGGCAAGGTGGTGGGCATCAGCAAGCTGGCGCGCGTGGTGGATGTGTATGCGCGCCGCTTCCAGGTGCAGGAGAAGATGACCGCGCAGATCGCGCAGTGCATCCAGGACGTGCTGCAGCCGCGTGGCGTGGCGGTCGTGGTCGACGGCGCGCACGAATGCATGACCACGCGCGGCGTGCACAAGCGCGGCGTCAGCATGGTGACCAGCAAGATGCTGGGCACCTTCCGTGAAGATGCGCGCACCCGTGCCGAATTCCTGCGGTTCATCGAGACGGGCAACGGGCGGCGGTGAGACAAAGCAACGTTGTAGGAGCGACGTGAGTCGCGACCGGATGACGTCGGCGTCCATTCGCCTGATCTATCCCGTGATGCCCGCTTCCCTGCCATCGGAAGGTGTGCGGTCGCGACTCACGTCGCTCCTACAAAGGGCACAAGCATGACCACCTGCCCCTGCGGCACCGGACGCGATTACGCGGCCTGCTGCGGCCACTACCACGCCGGCGGTATCGCGCCGGATGCCGAAGCGCTGATGCGTTCGCGCTACAGCGCCTTCGTCATCGGTGATGGCGACTACCTGCGCGCCACCTGGCATCCCGACACCTGTCCGGCCGAGCTGGGCCTGGACGCACCCGGTGCGCCGCGCACCACGTGGCTGGGCCTGTCGGTGAAGCGGCATCGCGTCACCGGGCCGGATACCGCCGAGGTGGAGTTTGTCGCCCGCTATCGTGCCGGCGGTGGCAGCGCCGTGCGGCTGCACGAGCGCAGCCGTTTCGTCCGCCTCGACGGACGGTGGCTGTACGTGGATGGCGAGCATCTGTGATGCGGGCTTCCTTCTCCCCGCTTGCGGGGAGAGGGGAGCTGTCCCGCCGTGCTTGGCCTCAAAGAAGACGACGCGCATGTGTCCTTCTCCCCGCTTGCGGGGAGAAGGTGGCCGAAGGCCGGATGAGGGGCGCTCTTCGCGCCGACCCTTCTGCGGCGCAGCGACCGCAGGCTGATCGAACACAGGATGTCCGCGGGAAACTTCCGCTTCCCGCTACGCCTGAGTCAGGACTGTTGCTCTCCCCGCAAGCGGGGAGAGGGAGATGCCATGGAACCTCAGCCCTTCGGCTTCTCCAGGTAATCCAGTGTCACCTGCAGCAGCGCGCGCACGCCAACGTCGAGCGAGGCTTCGTCGAGCATGAACTCCGGGGAGTGGTTGCTGGGCGCGGTCACCGGGTCGGTGCCTTTCGCAGTGCTGCCGACGAAGAAGAACATCGACGGTACTTCCAGCGCGTAGAACGAGAAGTCCTCTGCGCCCATCTGCAGCGGCGGCGTGATCACGTTGTCCGCGCCGACCACGGCCTGCAGGCTGGGCGTCATGCGGGCGGTGAGCGCCGGGTCGTTGATGGTGGCGGGGTTGCCGTCGCGGTCGGGCACGTTGGCTTCCACCTTCGCGCCATGCGCGGCGGACACGTGGCTGGCGACGTTCTTCAGGTCGGCGAAGATCTTCTGCCGCATGCCTTCGTCGAAGGTGCGGATGGTACCGACCACTTCCACGTCGTCGGGGATGATGTTGTAGCGGATGCCGCCCTTGATGGCGCCGAAGCTGACCACCGCCGGTTGTCTGGAGATGTCGGTGCGACGGCTGACGATCGTCTGCGTGGTGCCGATGACATCGGCCATCGCCACGATCGGATCCACGCCGCCCCATGGCCGCGAGCCGTGCGTCTGCCGGCCGACGACCTTCAGGTTGAAGCTGTCCGACGCCGCCATCAGCGGGCCCTGGCGCACGCCGATCTGGCCGACGGGAATCGACGAGAACACGTGCAGGCCGAACATGGCGTCCGGCTTGAAGTCCTTGAACAGGCCTTCCTTCAGCATCAGCGACGCACCGCCTTCCTCGCCGGCCGGCGCGCCCTCCTCGGAAGGCTGGAACACCAGCAGCACTTCGCCGGGCAGCGTGTCCTTCATCGCCACCAGCGCCTTCGCCACGCCCAGCAGGATGCCGGTGTGGGCGTCGTGGCCGCAGGCATGCATGACGCCGACGGTTTCGCCGCGATAGGTCGCGGTGGCCTTCGATGCGAAGGGCAGGCTGTTGCGCTCGGTGACCGGCAACGCATCCATGTCCGCCCGCAACGCGATGCGCGGGCCTGGCCTGCCGCCCTTGATGACAGCGGTGACGCCGTGGTGCGCGATGCCGGTGCGCGGTTGCAGGCCGAGCTTGCGCAATTCTTCCGCGACGCGCTTGGATGTCTGCTCCTCGCGGTTGGACAGCTCCGGATGCTGGTGGAAGTGCCGGCGCCAGTCCACGACCTGCTGCTGCACGGCCTTGCCGGCGGCGGCGACTTCCGCTCGTTGCGCGGGTGCGGCGTCCTGCGCGGCGGCGGGAAGTGCGCACGCGAGAGCGAGCAGGGAAACGGCGAAAAGACGAGCTGTACGCATCGGGTCGGCTCCTGGAGGGATGCCCGATGCTAACCGCAATGGCATGCAGGAGGGGCTGACCCGACATTCTGCTGTTGAAAGCCAGTCCAGACCGGAGGCGCTCGGCAAAGCGTCGGGGCTGAAGCCCCTCCTACAACGGCAGCGCAGCTTCTAGAATGCGCGAG
The DNA here is from genome assembly GCF_029542205.1 of Pseudoxanthomonas sp. SE1. NCBI lineage: Bacteria > Pseudomonadati > Pseudomonadota > Gammaproteobacteria > Lysobacterales > Lysobacteraceae > Pseudoxanthomonas > Pseudoxanthomonas sp. SE1. Next base: position 82,308 of record NZ_CP113783.1, read on the forward strand.
CGTCGCACGTGCTGGTCCCCGGGCGGACGCGCATCATCGTCCGCTGCGGAACCCCCATGCCCGATCTCGCCCTGCAGGTACTCCTGCTGCTGTTCCTCGCCGCGATGCTGGCGGGCTTCATCGACGCCATCGCCGGTGGCGGCGGCATGGTCACCATCCCGGCGATGCTGCTGGCCGGCATTCCGCCGCTGCACGTGCTGGGCACCAACAAACTGCAGTCGCTGTTCGGCTCGGCCTCGGCCAGCTGGGCCTACGCGCGGCACGGGCACGTCGACCTGAAAGGACAGCTGCCGATGGCGCTCACCGCTGCGCTGGGCGCGGTGGGTGGCGCGCTGCTGGCGACGATCATCCCGGTGGAGTGGCTGAAGCTGGCGCTGCCGTTCCTGCTGGTGGGCATCGCCATCTATTTCGGACTGAAGCCTGACATCGGCCACGTGGACCGGCACCAGCGCATGCACCCGCTCGTGTTCGGGCTGACCTTCGTGCCGGTGATCGGTTTCTACGACGGCGTGTTCGGTCCGGGCACGGGGTCGTTCCTGATGCTGGGCTTCGTGGCGCTGGCGGGGTTCGGCATCCTCAAGGCGACGGCGCATACCAAGTTCCTCAACTTCGGCTCCAACCTCGGGGCGTTCGCGGTGTTCCTCGCGTTCGGCGCGGTGCTGTGGAAGGTGGGGCTGGTGATGGGCGCGGGACAGTTCCTCGGCGCGCAGCTGGGCTCGCGCTTCGCGATGAAGCAGGGCGCCCGCATCATCAAGCCGCTGCTGGTGACGGTGTCGATCGCACTGGCGATCCGGCTGCTGGCCGACCCGCAGCATCCGTTGCGGATGTGGTTCGCGTCCTTCTGATTCTGGATTCTGTAGGAGCGACGTGAGTCGCGACCGCGGGAATCAACCCGCCTGGATGGGTCATGCCTCGCATGATGGACGCGTGCCTGGCGTTGCAGGGCGTGCGGTCGCGACTCACGTCGCTCCTACATCTGCATCAGGCAACGGCCTAGCGGAACACCACCGTGCGATGGCCGTTGAGCAGGATGCGGTGCTCCACGTGGCGGCGCACGGCGCGGGCGAGCACCAGCGATTCGATGTCGCTGCCCATGCGGACCAGTTCCTTCGGCGTCATCGCGTGGTCCACGCGCGCGACGTCCTGTTCGATGATCGGGCCTTCGTCGAGGTCGCGGGTCACGTAATGGGCGGTGGCGCCGATGATCTTGACCCCGCGCTGGTGCGCCTGGTGGTACGGCCGGGCGCCCTTGAAGCTGGGCAGGAAGCTGTGGTGGATATTGATGGCGCGGCCGGCCAGTGCATCGCACAGCGTGGGCGAGAGGATCTGCATGTAGCGGGCCAGCACGACCAGGTCGATCCGCTCGCGTTCGACCAGGTCGATGATGCGCTGCTCCTGCTCATCCCGATGCGCCGCGGAGACCGGCAGGTGGTGGAACGCCACGCCGTAGGATTGCGCCAGTGCCGCGAAGTCGTCGTGGTTGGACGCGACGCAGGCGATCTCAACCGGCAGCTGCCGGCTGTGCACGCGGAACAGAAGGTCGTTGAGGCAATGCCCCTGCTTGCTCACCAGCACCATCAGCCGTGCCTTGCGGCGGGCGTCGTGGATCTGCCACTCCATCGCGAACGCGTCGGCCAGCGGCGCGAAGCGCGTACGCAGGGCGTCGGCGGTGATGGCCTCCGGCAGGTCGAAATGCACGCGCAGGAAGAAGCGGCCGGATTCGTCGTCGCCGAACTGCTGCGCGTCCAGGATGTTGCAGCCCGCGTCGAACAGCAGGCCGGTGACGCGATAGACGATGCCGGTGGTGTCCGGGCAGGAGAGCGTGAGGATGTGGTCGCGGCGCATGAGCGGCTGGCTTACTCGCAACGGACCGCGGTGATGCGGTTGTCGGCGTCGATGTAGACGCGCAGACGGTCGTCGCGCGTGTCGTGCTTCACGACCGTCTTCGGGCCGATGGGGTTGACCAGCCCGGCACCGCTCTCGCGCGACAGGCGCTTGAGCGTGGCCTCGTCCGCAGGTTGACCCGTCGCCCAGCCGAGGGCGGCATCGCTGCAACGGCCGCTGCCGGCCACCTGCGGTCCCGGTGTGCTGACGCAGGAAGACAGCGCGAAGACGGCGCCTGTCAGCAGGCAGGCCTGGAAAGACGAACGGCGCAACAGGCGAGGGAATGTCATGGCAGCATCTCCGGGGCGGGGGAGGATCGCTGTTTAACACACTCGCTGGCATAAAGGGCGAGCCCGCCGCCGCTGTCGACTGCCGCCATCCCACGCCCACGGAGATCGTCATGGATCGTCGCTTCGTCCTGCCGCTTGCCCTTGCCGCATCGCTGTTGCCCGCCTTTGCCTCCGGCCCCGCCGCCGCCTGTACCCGACTGGTCTATCTGGGGGCGGACAGCGACGTCATCACCGCCCGTTCGATGGACTGGAAGAACGACGTGGCGACGAACCTGTGGATCTTCCCGCGCGGCATGCAGCGCAGCGGGCAGGCCGGGCCCAACTCGATCACGTGGACGTCGAAGTACGGCAGCGTGATCGCCACCGGCTACGAGGTCTCCACCACCGACGGCATGAACGAGGCCGGGCTGATGGCCAACGTGCTGTGGCTGGTGGAATCCGAGTACCCGGCTTACGACGGACGCGGCCCGGGCCTGAGCATCGCCGCGTGGGCGCAGTACGCACTGGACAACTACGGCAGCGTGAAGGAAGCCGTCGAGGCGCTGCGCGAGGAGCCCTTCACCCTGGTGACCGACAAGGTGCCCGGCGAGGACCGGCTGGCCACGCTGCACCTGTCCCTGTCGGACGCCAGCGGCGACAGCGCCATCATCGAGTACATCGACGGCAAGCAGGTGATCCACCACGGCCGCCAGTACCAGGTGATGACGAACTCGCCGGTGTTCGAGCAACAGCTGGCGCTGAACGCGTACTGGAAGCAGATCGGCGGCACGGTGATGCTGCCGGGCACCAACCGCGCCGCGGACCGCTTCGCGCGCGCGTCGTTCTATGTCAACGTGATCCCGAAGAGCGAGGACCCGGTGAAGGCGCTGGCCAGTGTCTTCAGCGTGATCCGCAACGCATCGGTGCCGTTCGGCATCAACACGCCGGAGGAGCCGAATATTTCGTCCACGCGCTGGCGCACGGTGGCCGACCACAAGCGCAAGCTGTACTTCTTCGAATCCGCATTGACGCCGAACACCTTCTGGGTGGACCTGAAGGAAGTGGATTTCTCGAAAGACACCGGCAAGGTGCTGCGGCTCGACCTGGGCCCGGACCAGCGCAATGTGTTCGCCGGCAACGCGGTGAAGGACTTCAGGCCGGCGGAGCCGTTCGAGTTCCTGGGCCTGTAGTCACAGGTCAAACGCCAGCAGGTCGTGACCGGTGGCGGCGCGCACCACGCGTCGGTACAGCACGTTGCCGCTGCCGCCGTTGGTCAGCGCCACCAGCGCGCGCTGGCCACGGGCGTCACCGAGCGCGAAGTTCTTGAAGATCCCGCCGTTGCTGCCGGAGTGGTAGAACACCGTGCCGCGCGGCGTGGCCTCCAGGTTCCAGCCCAGGCCCTTGTCCGTCCAGCGGCCGGGCACGTCGATCTGCTTCGTCAGCATCGCGGTCCGTGTCGCCTCGGCGATCTGCCATGGTTCGCGTTGCGTACGCACCATCAGCGCCATGAAGCGCGCGTAGTCCTGCGGTGTCGTGCGCAGGCTAGCCGCGGCATTGGCCAGGATATCGCCGGGCCAGTTCACCAGCCCCTTGGGCGTGATCGCCTGCACGTCCGGCAGCGCACGCTCGGCGTCCTCGTAGCGCCACGCGGACAGCGGCTTGCCCCGGCGGTCGGCGACGGTCTGCGCGGCGTTCCAGGTGTCGCGCAGCATCTGCGGCGGCATGCCGGGTGCCTCGTCCTCGACGGCACGATGGCCGTAGACGGAACGCGCGGCGAGATCCTTGCTCCACGTGTAGCTGCTATCGCGCATGCCGGCCGGGCCGAACAGCAGGCGCTGCATCGATTCGTCCAGGCTCTCGCCAGTGATCTGCTCGACCACCAGTTGCAGCCAGAAGATCGCTTCACCGGAGTAATCGATGCGCGTGCCCGGCTTCACCGCCGGCACCAATGTTTCGTTCGCCGGATCCTTGCGCCAGTTCGGCAGTCCGGTGGAATGGCGCAGCACGTCGCGCGCGGTGACCAGATCCACCCACGGATGGTCGGCCAGGTAATCCATCCGCCGGTAACGCACCAGCGGCGCGTCGAGATCGATCACGCCCTGATCCGCCAGTTGCAGCACCGCGTAGGCGAACACCGGTTTGCTGAGCGAGGCGTCCTCGAACAGCGTGTCGTCCGCCACCGGTGTCCGCGTCTCCGCGTTCGCCATGCCGAGGTTGCGCGACCACACTACGTCGCCCCGTTCCACCACGGCCATGCCGATCGCCGGCACGCGCAACGCCTGCATCAGGCGCGGCAGGTCGGCGAGGAATGCGTCGGGGGGAATCCAGTTGGCGGCGTCGTCGCAGGCGGTGGCATGGCTGACCACAGGCCAGGCGCAGGCCGCCAGTGGAATCGTGGCCAGAGAGGCCAGCCAGCGGCGGCGATCGGGCGAAGCGGGCGGAGTTTCGATAGGCATTGCAGGCGGGCGTCCACGAAGCACTTGATTCACGAGGACGAACGAACGCATGAAACCCCGACTCCGCGTTGCGTGGCCGCGCCGCTTCAGACACTCATGAGCATGTCGAGCAGAGGAATCCGCCACTCTTCCACCGGCGCACGCTTCAGCCGGCACGCAAGCGCAACAGCGGGCTGTTCCGCGGAAGAGCTCAGCATGGCCGTGAAGACATGGTCCTCATAGGGAATCGAGAGGTGTGGGGCCACCCAGACGGCGCGTGTTCCGCCTTCGTATGCCTCCTGTACCTGGACGCGTTCCATCCCCGACAGCTCGAGCGTCCTTCCGCTCGCGGAAGACGTCAGTCGGGGCTGGATCGGCACACGCCCATCCCTCCCCGTGAGCGACAAGCGCAGGTAGTAAGGCGATCCGCGCTCGTTCGGGCGGTCGTCGTAGCCTCCGACCAGTTCCACGCGGGCAAGTCGCTCCTCGGGCGCGCAATCGCTGACGTAGTCGTGATGCCGGGCGTGTGACAGCAGGAAGAGGCTCACCACCCATGTGATCCCAAGCAGTGCGGCCACCGCCAGAAGAAGCCACTTCAGTTTGTCTGCCGTGCTCATCGCCGGACTCTAGCGGAATGTCGCGGGTGCAGGATCGCGCCGCTTGACGTCCCGCCCGCCGCCCGCGTAACGTTCGCATCGCCAAGGTTTACATCTCTTCATCCCAATGAAGCGATGGAATTGAAAGGGAAGCCGGTGCGGTCTGTTCCATGGGCCTATTCCGGCGCTGCCCCGCAGCGGTATTTGGAAACGAACCTCGCCAACAGCACTGGTCCTCGCGGACCGGGAAGCGGCGGGAAGTAGGCCAGCGCGCCACGCGCCCGTCCAAGAGCCCGAAGACCTGCCCTGGCCGGAAGACACGACCGTCTTCCGCCTGACCTGGAGCTTCCGAGGGGAGGTGGCCGGAGCCCGTGTCCGCGCGCGCCTGCCCGGATGCGTCCTCCTGCGCCCGACTTCGGCACTCCGGCTCGCCCGCGGGGGCGAAGGTCGCTGGCGTGGCGGGCTCCGGTCCGGCGCGCGGTTCCTTCGTTCCTCATCCGCCACCGCATGAGGACACGCACCATGACCACCGTTACCACGCTCGGCTTCCCGCGCATCGGCGCGAAGCGCGAACTGAAATCCGCCCTGGAAAACTACTGGCGCGGCGACACCAGCGCCGCCGACCTGCAACAGACCGCACGCGACCTGCGCCACCGCCACTGGCAGCTGCAGCGCGATGCCGGCGCCGATGTCGTGCCGTGCAACGACTTCTCGCTGTACGACCAGGTGCTGGACACCGCGTTCCTGTTCGACGCCATCCCCGACGCCTACCGCGCGCTGGCCGATGCCGATCCGCTGGCGGGCTACTTCGCGCTGGCGCGTGGCGTGCAGAAGGACGGCACCGATCTGCGCGCGCTGGAGATGACCAAGTGGTTCGACACCAACTACCACTACCTCGTGCCGGAACTGCACGCCGGCCAGACCTTCCGCCTGCGCGGCGACAAGCCGCTGTCGGAATATCGTGAAGCCGTCGCCGCAGGCCACGCCGCACGGCCGGTGCTGCTGGGCCCGGTGAGCTTCCTGCTGCTTTCAAAATGTGTGGATGGCAGCGACCGCCTCGCGCTGCTGGATCGCCTGCTGCCGGTCTACGCCGAGCTGCTGGCGAAGCTGCATGACGCGGGCGCGGACTGGGTGCAGATCGACGAGCCCTGCCTGGTGCTGGACCTGGACGACGCCACGCGCGACGCATACCTGAAGGCCTATGCGACGTTGGCGAAGAACGGGCGGCCTGCATTGTTGCTGGCCACCTACTTCGGCCGCCTGGGCGACAACCTGCTGTTGGCCTGCGCATTGCCGGTGGATGGCCTGCATGTCGACCTGGTGCGCGGCAAGGAACAACTCGACGACGTGCTGAAGCATCTTCCGAAAGGCCGCGTGCTGTCGGCCGGCCTGGTGGACGGACGCAACATCTGGCGCACGAACCTGGACAACGCGCTGATCCTGGCCAGGTACGCGCTCGGTCACGTCGGCGATAACGCGCTGTGGCTGTCGCCGTCGTGCTCGCTGCTGCATGTGCCGGTCGATCTGGCGGGCGAAAAGGCGCTGCCTTCCGACCTGAAGTCGTGGCTGGCCTTCGCGCGCCAGAAAGTGGAGGAACTGCGCCTGCTGGCCGATGCGCTGCGCGATCCGCGCGCGGCGGAGCCGGGCTTGGCCATCGCCCGCGACCGCATCGCATCGCGCCGGCAATCCGCACGCGTGCATCGTCCGGAGGTGGCCGCGCGCCTGGCCTCTGCGGAGGCCACCGACACCCACCGGGACTCGCCCTATCCGCAGCGCCGCGCCGCACAGGCGGCGCTGCTCGGCTTGCCCGGTTTCCCGACCACCACCATCGGCTCGTTCCCGCAGACCCACGAAGTGCGCGAGGCACGCGCACGGAACAGGAGCGGCAAGCTGGCGGATGCGGACTACGACGCCTTCCTGCGCGAGGAAACCGAACGCTGCGTGCGTTTCCAGGAGGACGTCGGCCTCGACGTGCTGGTGCATGGCGAGTTCGAACGCAACGACATGGTGGAGTACTTCGGCGAACAGCTGGATGGCTTCGCCTTCACGAAGAATGGCTGGGTGCAGAGCTACGGCTCACGCTGCGTGAAGCCACCGGTGATCTATGGCGATGTCTCGCGTCCGGCGCCGATGACGGTGCGCTGGTCGCAGTACGCGCAGTCGCTGACCGACCGGCCGATGAAGGGCATGCTGACCGGGCCGGTGACGGTGCTGCAGTGGTCGTTCGTGCGCGACGACCAGACGCGCGCGCAGACCTGCCGGCAGATCGCGCTGGCGCTGCGGGATGAGGTGCTGGACCTGGAAGCCGCCGGCATCCGCGTCATCCAGATTGACGAGCCCGCGCTGCGCGAAGGCCTGCCGTTGCGGCGCGCCGATTGGCACGGGTACCTGGCATGGGCCGTGGAGTGCTTCCGCATCACGGCGGCGGGCGTCGCCGACGACACCCAGGTGCATACGCACATGTGCTACTCCGAGTTCAACGACATCATGCAGGCCGTGGCCGCGATGGATGCCGACGTCATCTCCATCGAGACCTCGCGCTCGCGCATGGAACTGCTGGACGCGTTCGTGAAGTTCCGCTATCCCAACGAAATCGGCCCGGGCGTGTACGACATCCATTCCCCGCGGATTCCCACCGGCGGCGAGATGGTCGACCTGCTGCAGAAGGCGCGTGCCGTGCTGGCACCGGAGCAGATCTGGGTCAATCCCGATTGCGGCCTGAAGACGCGCGGCTGGCCGGAGGTCCGCACGGCGCTGGAGCGGATGGTGGAAGCGGCCCGCGCACTGCGAGGCGATCAGGCGCGGGCAGCCTGATCACGGGATCGTCGCCGTGGTGGCGGGCCGGGGCCCGCCCTACGTGGTGGCCGGCAAGGGTGGTGCCTGCGTCGGCCGGCCCAGCGGATCCAGGGCGATCATCACGAAGTGGCCGCGCGTGCACAGCTTGCGTTCGCCGGTCAGCAGGTTCTCGGTGATGACTTCCACGTCGACGTTCATCGAGCTGCGGCCGACCTTCACTACGCGCGCGACCACTTCCACCAGGTCGCCCTTGTGGATGGGCTGGTTGAAGTCCACCTGTTCCGAGCGCGCGGTGACCACCGTGGTGCGTGCGTATCGGGAAGCGGCGATGAAGGCCGACATGTCCATCCATGCCAATGCCTGGCCGCCGAACAGCGTGCCCAGATGGTTGGTGTGGTCGGGGAAGACCATGTGCAGCAGGCGCGCTTCGGTGGGGCGCGCTTCGGCGTTGGCCAGTTCAGTCATGGTGGTGCTCCGGTTCGCATGCTCCCGGCGGCAGCATAGCGCGCCGGATGTTGTGCCGGTGTAGGAGCGACGTGAGTCGCGACCGCAAGAACGAATGGCCCGGATGCCCGATGGATTCGCGATGGCGCTGGGTCTGTCGCCGACATTCCCGGGACGGTGCGGCGCCATGGGGCTTTCATTGCGCGGTCGCGACTCACGTCGCTCCTACAAAACGCCAACGCTAGAACGCGTGGTCGAAGCCGACTTCGCCCTGCACGCCCAGCTGGTAGGCGGACACGCGGCGCTCGAAGAAGTTGGTCAGCTCCTGCACGTCCTGCAACTCCATGAAGGGCAGCGGGTTGCGCACGTCGTAGCGCTTGGGCATGCCGAGCTTGGCGAAGTGCTGGTCCGCGCAGTGCTGCAGGTACTGGCGCATGTCGCGCGTCGAGATGCCTGCGACACCACCGGACAGCACATCCTCGGCGAACTGCACCTCGCACTCGATGGCTTCCTCCAGCATGTCGTAGACCTTCTGCTGCATGCGGTCGTCGAACAGGTCTGGTTCCTCCTCGCGCACGGTGCGCACGCACTCGAAGGCGAACTCCATGTGGCAGCTCTCGTCGCGGAACACCCAGTTGGTGCCGCTGGCCAGGCCCGGCAGCAGGCCGCGCGAGCGGAAGTAGTACACGTAGGCGAACGCGGCGAAGAAGAACAGGCCTTCTATGCACGCGGCGAAGCAGATCTGGTTGAGCAGGAACTGCCGGCGCTGGTCGCGGGTCTCGATCCGCTTCATGTCCTGGATGGAATCGATCCACTTGAAGCAGAAGTCGGCTTTCTTCTTGATCGCCGGGATGTTCTCTACCGCCGCGAACGCCTTGAAGCGCTCCGACGGGTCGGGCAGGTAGTTGTCCAGCAGGGTCAGGTAGAACTGCACGTGCAGCGCTTCCTCGTAGAGCTGCCTTGACAGGTACATGCGCGCTTCGGGCGCATTGAGGTGCTGGTACAGGTTCAGCACCAGGTTGTTCGACACGATGGAATCGCCGGTGGCGAAGAACGCGACCAGCCGGTGGATCAGGTGGCGGTCGGCCGGGGTCATCTTCGAATGCAGGTCGGTGATGTCGATCTGGAAGTTGATCTCTTCCACCGTCCACGTGTTCTTGATGGCATCGCGGTACATGTCATAGAACTGCGGGTAGCGCATCGGGCGCAGGGTCAGTTCGAAACCGGGATCTAGCAGCATCTGCTTGGGGTGTGCGGACATGGTGCGGTGTTCTCGTGGTTCTCCTTCTCCCCTCGGGAGAAGGTGCCCGTAGGGCGGATGAGGGTGCGGCGAAGGCAACGACGGTCAGGCATCCTGATGTCGCCGTACCCTCACCCCAACCCCTCTCCCGGTGGGAGAGGGGCTCGATTCGAAAGGTGGCGCCTCCATGCGCCGGGAACCTCCATGTTCCTGTTCCAAGGTGGTCGGTCACGGCCGACGCAGGGGGAGCGGATTACTGACAGGCTTCGCACGCTTCCGGGTTCTCCAGCGAGCAGGCGATGGCTTCGGTCGGCGTGTACTCGCGCTTGGGCTCGGTGGCCGCGACGCTGCTGACCGTGGTCTTGGCGATGCGGGTGGCCGGGCGCGAGCGCAGGTAGTAGGTGGTCTTGATGCCCTGCTTCCACGCGTACATGTACATGGACGACATCGCGCCGATGTTCGGGCTTTCCATGAACAGGTTCAGCGAGGCCGACTGGTCGATGAAGGCGCCGCGGCCGGCAGCCATGTCGATCAGCGAACGCATCGGGATCTCCCAGGCCGTGCGGTAGATCTGCTGCAGCGTGTCCGGCACCTGCGCCAGGCCCTGCACCGAGCCTTCGGACAGCTTGATCGCGTCGCGGGTCTCTGCCGTCCACAGGCCCAGCTTCTTCAGCTCGTCCACCAGGTAGCGGTTGACCTGCAGGAAGTCGCCCGACAGCGTCTCGCGCTTGAACAGGTTGGACACCTGCGGCTCCACGCACTCGTAGCAGCCGGCGATCGAGGCGATGGTCGCGGTCGGCGCGATGGCGATCAGCAGCGAGTTGCGCAGGCCGTGTTCCTTGATGCGCGCGCGCAGGGCGTCCCAGCGCTCGGCGTTCTCGGGCACCACGTTCCACGCATCGAACTGCAGTTCACCGTTCGCCGCACGGGTGTCGGCGAAGGACGGATGGCGGCCGCGCTCCTGCGCCAGTTCCACCGAGGTCTCCAGCGCGTGGAAGTAGATGGTCTCGGCGATCTTCGCCGACAGCGCACGTGCTTCGGCGCTGTCGAACGGCAGGCGCAGTTTGAAGAACACGTCCTGCAGGCCCATGCAGCCCAGGCCCACGGGGCGCCAGCGCAGGTTGCCGCGGCGCGCGGTTTCGATGGGATAGAAGTTCAGGTCGATCACGCGGTCCAGCTGGCGCACGGCCAGGCGGACGGTTTCGGCCAGCTTGTCGAAATCGAAATACCCATCCTCGTCGAAGTGGCGGGCGAGGTTGATCGAGCCCAAGTTGCACACCGCCGTCTCCTCGGCCGAGGTGACCTCGAGGATCTCGGTGCACAGGTTCGACAGGTGGATGACGTTGCCGGCGCGCAGCGTCTGGTTGCTGGCCGCGTTGCACTTGTCCTTGAACGTCATCCAGCCGTTGCCGGTCTCGGCCAGCGTCCGCATCATGCGGCCGTACAACTTGCGGGCAGAGAGGGTCTTCATCGCCTTGCCCTGCGTCTCGGCCTGCGTATACGCCAGCTCGAACGCGGCGCCGTACAGGTCGGTCAGCTCCGGCACCACGCGCGGATCGAACAGCGACCATTCCTGGTCGGCCTCCACCCGCTTCATGAAGAGGTCCGGCACCCAGTTGGCCAGGTTGAGGTTGTGCGCACGGCGGGCTTCGTCGCCGGTGTTATCGCGCAGTTCAAGGAAGTCCTCGATGTCGGCATGCCAGGTTTCCAGGTACACGCAGGCCGCGCCCTTGCGCTTGCCGCCCTGGTTGACCGCGGCCACCGAGGAATCCAGTGTCTTCAGCCACGGCACGATGCCGTTGCTGTGGCCGTTGGTCGACTTGATCAGCGAGCCGCGCGAACGCACGCGCGTGTAGCTCACGCCGATGCCGCCGCTGAACTTGCTCAGCTGCGCGATGTCGCCGTACTTGGCGTAGATGGATTCCAGCGTGTCCTGCGGCGAATCCAGCAGGAAGCATGAGGATAGTTGCTCGTGGGTGGTGCCGCTGTTGAACAGCGTCGGCGAGCTGGGCAGGTAGTCCAGGTTGCCCATGCGGCGGTACAGCGCCAGCGCTTCGGGCACGTCCTCGCTCAGCGCGCAGGCGATGCGCAGGAAGAACTGCTGCGGCGTTTCGATCACCTTGCGCGTGTGCGGATGCCGCAGCAGGTAACGGTCGTACAGCGTGCGCAGGCCGAAGTAGTCGAAGTGCAGGTCGAGCGAGGCGTCCAGCGCATCGTTGAGCTTGCGCGCATTGGTCTGCACGAAGTTCAGCAGGCGGTCGTTGATCAGGCCTACCTCGTGGCCGCGGGTGACCGACTGCGAGAACGCATGGATTTCCTGGCCGGTGACTTCCTTGGTGATGTAGCCGGCCAGCAGGCGCGCGGCCAGGCGGCTGTATTCGGGCTCCTCGCCGGTCAGCAGCGCGGCGGTGCGGATGGACAGTTCGTCCAGTTCGCGCGTGCTGGCGCCGTCGTACAGGCCGGAGATGGTGCGGGTGGCCACGCGCATCGGGTCGATGGCGTGCAGGCCTTCGCAGTTGCGCTGCACCGCGCGCACGATCTTGTTGAGATCCACCGGCTCGCGGCCGCCATTGCGCTTGGTCACGCTCATCGCGGTGGCGGTGGGCGGCGGGGTCAGCGAAAAGGCGTCCTTCTGGGACGGGGTGGTGCCGGCGTCGGCGACGGCGCTGTCGATCTGGGTCACGGGATTCCTCCATGCGTAATGCACGCGGCGGCCCGTCCCTCGCGGGGTCGCGGAAGGCCGGATGGGGAATCACAGTGGGGAAGCGGCGTCGCAGGGGCCGAGATCGCGCAGACGGACTGCGGACGCCCTGCTTCGCCAGCCATCTCCCCCCGGAGAATCCGCGGCCGGCACCGCGCGGTGTGCATCGCGCGGCTGTCGGCAGGTCTTCGGACTCATGGGCCTGGAAGGCGGTGCCTTCCTCCTAATCCGCCGCTTCCCGAGGCCTGGCCTCAGTGCTGTGTGGCGGGGTCGTTCCCAATTACCGCTGCGGGGCAGTGCCGGAGTGGGCCCGAAGGCCGCACCGGCTTCCCTTTTCATCCGGAGGCTAGCCACCCCCGGAACCGACGGCCACAAGATAGTGGGGGTGCATGGAGGCGTCAACACCAAATGTTGTGTGGAACAGCCGATGTCGAGGCGATGCGGGTTTCACGAGTTGAATCCTTCTCCCCGCTGGCGGGGAGAAGGAGCCCGGAGGGCGGATGAGGGGCAGGCGCGGTGATAACTCGTGCGTGAAGCTCCTGGGCATCAAGACTGCTGTCCCGATCTGGCGCATTGGGTGCCCGGACTCCGCTCGCCCCTCACCCGCCTTCGGCACCCTCTCCCCGTTCCACGGGGAGCGGGGAAACATGCGTCAGCTCGTAGGGTGGGCCTTGGCCCACCGTCGCATGCGTCGGGCGCCGTGGAAACCCGACGGCATCGCCGCTCATCCGCGGCGCGAGGTCCGGGTGGCAATGGCGGGCCTTGGCCCGCCCTATGTCACGCGTGCAGCGCTGTGATCGACGCGTCCTGCGCCTGTGCATACAGCGCGAACGGGTCGTGGATCGTCTTGCCCAGCGCCGCTTCGAAGGCCTCCTGGTTGGCGTGCGCGTCATACGCGCGCTGTTCGCCGCCGCCGAGGTTGGACTGGAAGATGCCCGCTGCGCTGACCGGCAGGAAATCCTCGTAGACGATGGGATCGACGACGGCATGACCGGCATCGACCAGCGCATCGGGCGTCATCGCTGCGCGCTCGGATGCCGGTAGCGCGGCGCCACTATCGGTCAGGCGGTAACGGAAATAGCCCAGGCCATTGCGACGCAGCGCGTCTTCGTCGTCCGGAAATTCCGCGAATGCCGCCGCCAGCCGCTGCGGATAGTCCGCCGACGTGTTGCCAGCGCCACCGGCCTGGCGCACCTGCGCCAGCAGTCGGTCGTAGAGTTCGCGCCCGGCCGGCGTCAGCGCCAGGCCGCGCTGTTCGATCTCGCCGAAGCGCGCGCTGTGGCTGCCGGGCACCAGCGTGCCGGAGGCGTCGGGGAAGGCGACTTCTTCTTCCAGCGCCTTGAAACTGGTCTGCCGCAACAGGATGGGCACGGCGCGGCGGGGCGGACCCTCGATCAACGCCTTCGCCTGGATGCCGCGCTCCAACATGGCCATCTGCGCCGCGTCGATGTCCAGCGTGCGGGGGGTGAGGTGGTTGATGTGCGGGCCGCGGAAACTGACCACGTCGGCGACCAGCCGGTGCAGGCCGTGCAGGGCCTGGTAGGTCTGCAACGAGACGGTGGCGTCGCCATGCCAGCGGAAGGTCTCCAGCACTTCGGCAACGAAGCGCTGCGCATCAGCGTCGTCCAGCCCGCCGTCGCGTTCGGCCTGCGCCACGAAAGCGCGTGCGTTGGCGGTGAAAATGTCGCGTCGCGCCAGGATCGCTTCCGCCTCGGCACGCAATGCGGCGTCCGCGATCAATTCCAGCCGCAGCAGCGAGGTGAAGATGCGGAACGGATTCGCGGCCAGTGCTTCTTCGGTCAGGGGGCGGAACGCGGTGGCGTGCACCGGCACGCCGGCCACGGTCAGGTCGTAGTAGCCCACCGGGTGCATGCCCATCAGCGCGAACACGCGGCCGAGCATCGCCAGTTCCGCCGGCGTGCCGACCCGGATCGCGCCATGGCGCTCCAAGTCCAGGCGGTCGGTTTCGCCCGTGCGTTGCAGCCGGTTGGCCAGTGCGGGATCGCGGTGCAGCGTCTCGGCGTTGATCTCGCCGACCAGTTCGATCAGGTCGCCGTACAGCGGCACCTCGGTGCGGTACATGTCGGACATGGCCTGGGCGAACAGGCCGCGGATGCGGTCGGGCGAAACGAAGGCGGTCATGGGGCTCGGCGTGCGGGCGGCGTGGGGCCGCCGGGGGCGCGTATTGTCGCCGGCCGCGTCGGCGCGGGCCACTCTCAGCGGCGCGGGCGGCCTTCGTCCGCGCCGCCGGGGACATACCCGGGCGGGCCGAACAGGGTCATGCCCACCTGCCGCAGACCGCGCGCCCGGCGCAGGTCGCGGCCCAGCTTCATCCACGCGTGGAGGGCGATCTTCACCGGGTTGTAGCTGTGCACCGGGTCCACCAGCCCGTAACGGATCGGCACGCCGGGCATTTCCTCGCGGCAGGTGCCGAACAGGCGGTCGAACACGATCAGCACGCCACCGTAGTTGCAGTCCAGGTACTCGGGATTGCTGGCGTGGTGCACGCGGTGGTGCGCGGGCGTGTTGAAGACGAACTCGATGGGGCGCGCCAGCCGCGGCACCAGCTCGGTATGCAGCCAGTACTGGTACAGCAGGTTCACCGCCAGCGCACCGATCACATAGGGCACCGGGAAGCCCAGCCACACCAGTGGCCCGAAGAACACCGCGGCACCGGTCAGCTTGCCGGTCCAGCCCAACCGGTAGGCGGTGGAGAGGTTGTACTGCGTGGCCGAGTGGTGGACCGAATGGTTCAGCCAGAACCAGCGCACGCGGTGGTCGGCGCGGTGCATCCAGTAGTAGCAGAACTCCTGGCCGACGAAGAGCGCCACCCAGTGCCAGGGCCGGTCCATCGCGATCGTGGTCAGGCGGAGCTCCCAGATCGCGAACAGCAACACCGCCACCACGCCACCCTGGACCACCAGGCCGAGCAGCGCGCGGCCGGCGGCATCGCCGAGCGAAGCCCAATAGCCTTTCCAGTCGTAGCGCACGCCGCGCCGCACCAGCCATGCGGCTTCCACGGCGGCGACGGCGACCAGCACCAGCAGAGGCAGGCCTGCGAACACGCGCGTGCCGTCCATCACGCGGCCTCAGCGTGCGCGACGCCCGGCCATCTTCTGGCCGGCGGCGCGCATTTCATCGGGCGAGAGCTTGCCGTCGTTGTTGGCGTCGAGGGTGTCGAAACGTTTGGCGATCCGCGGCAGTTTCGCCTCGGCTTCCGCCTTGTCGATCAGGCCATCGCCATTGGCATCGGCGGCTTTCAACCGTTCCTGCAGCGTGGCTTTCTGTTCTTCGGTCAGCGTGCGCTGCTGTGCGCCGGCCGGGGCAGCCACCAGCGCAAAGATGGACAACGTGGTGGCGAGGGGGAGCAGGATGGAACGGGACATCGGGAATCTCCGGGTGAAGTAAGGAAAAGGTGCAGGCGCGGCGGTGCGGGAATGCATCCGTGCGGCAGGGGGGAGTGCCATGCCGCCGCGCCTGCGGGAAAGCGGGTGCAGCCGGCCGATCAGTTGCCGCGCGGGCAGGCGATGGTCTCGCCGCTGGCGTTGGTGCAGGTGCCGGTGTGCGTCACCGTGCCGCCGGACACGGTCGTGCTGCCGTTGTAACTGTTGCCGTTCGCGCCGGTGGCGGTGGTGCTGCGCGCACCGCTGACGTTGCCGTCCGCGTCGCGGCTGATGCCGCCGCTGGTGCTGGCGGTGCCGCCGTTCGGACCGTTGGCATAGGCGCTGCCCTGGCGGCCCGCGCTGCCATTGGCATTGCGGTAGGCGCTGCGGTCGTAACCGGCGCTGCCGCCGTTGGCCCCGGCCACGCTGCCGCTGCGCGCGGCAGAGCCGTTGCCCTGGCCATCGGCCTGCCAGGAACGCTGGCGCTGGCTGTCGAAGCGCGCGTTGCTGCGCTCCGTGGCAACACTGCCGCCCTGGGCGGTGCGCTGCACGGCGCGGCTGCGCTCGCGGGCTTCGGCATGGTCGACGAACAGGGTGGTGGCACACAGGGCGAAGGCAGTGGCGATCAGGAACGGGGTCTTGCTCATGGCGGAATCCTCGTCGGGGGGTGGGGCCGCGCAGGGAAGCGGCGGCAGGACCACGGTAGGGCGGGCAACGGCGGCAGGTGTGTCGTGGTTGACAGCAGATGTGTCTGCCGGCGGCGCTGGAAACATCTGCTTACAAACGGGCTGCCGGCAGGGTTTGCCGGGCATCGCGGCGGCGGGCGATAGTGGCCGCATGGACGAAACTTCAGCGCGCATCCTGCTGGTGGACGACGACGTGCGGCTGCGCGAGCTGCTGGTGCGCTACCTGGAGTCGCAGGGCTTCGACGTGCGTGGCGTGGGCGATGGCGCACAGATGCGGCAGGCGCTGGATCGTGGCCACTTCGACCTGATCGTGCTGGACCTGATGCTGCCCGGCGAGAATGGCCTGGAGATCTGTCGCCGCCTGCGCGGGCAGGGCGACGTCACGCCCATCGTCATGCTGACGGCCAAGGGCGACGAGATCGACCGCATCGTCGGCCTGGAGATCGGCGCCGACGATTACGTGCCCAAGCCGGTGAATCCGCGCGAGCTGCTGGCCCGCATCCGGTCGGTGCTGCGGCGTACGCGCCCGACGCCGGGTGCACCGCAGCCCGAGGGTGGCGACATGGTCTTCGGGCCGTTCCGACTCGACCTGGGCCGTCGCGAGCTGACCCGCGGTGGCGCATTGCTGCGGCTCACCAGCGGCGAGTTCGCCGTGCTGTCGGTGCTGCTGCGGCATCCGCGCCAGCCGCTCAGCCGCGACCGCCTGATGAGCCTGGCGCGCGGCCGCGAGCATGAGGCCTTCGAGCGCAGCATGGACGTGACCATCGCGCGCCTGCGCCGGCTGCTGGAAGACGACCCGCGCCAGCCGCGCCTGATCCAGACGGTGTGGGGCGTGGGCTATGTGTTCGTACCGCCGGAAGCGACGCCATGAAGTCGCCGCTGCCGCGCAGCGTATTCGGCCAACTGGCGCTGGTCATCGCCCTGGTGCTGGTCGGCGCGGGCGTGCTGGCGCTCCTGCTTGGGCGCGAACTGGCCACGCGGCCGGCGGCCGACCAGTTGCTGCGCGCGATGCAGGGCTTCGCTGAAGTGGTGGAAGCGCTTGATCAGCACCAGCCGCATGCGCGCACCGTGCAGCAGCTGCGCGATGCCGGGCTGGAGGTGCGCAGCACGCCGCCCGCCGACGCAAGACCGCGCTTCGCCCCGTTGCTGCGCGAACTGCGCGCGCAGGCGGCAGGCACGCTGGGCGCCGGCCGCGAACTGCGGATGGATGCCGGGCGCGGGCTGCGGGTGATCTGGCTGAAGCCGGCCACGCGCGAGCCGCTGTGGGTGTCGTTCGCCTACGACCGACCCGGCACCGGCATGCGCCGCTTCTCGGTGTTCATGCTGGTGGGATGTGTGGCGCTGGTCTGGCTGGCCGCCGCGCATTTCGCGCGCCGGCTGGTGCAGCCGCTGCGCCAGCTCGCGGCCGCGGCGCCGGCCATCGTGCGAGGCGATGCGCCACCGCCGGTGCATGCGCGTGGCCCGCGCGAGGTGGCGGACCTGGCGCAGGCGCTGGGCGATGCCAGCCGGGACGTCCGTGCGGCGGCGGAAGAACGCGCACTGTTGCTCGCCGGCATCTCGCACGACCTGCGCACACCACTCACCCGCCTGCAGTTCGCACTTGAGATGGTGCCCGACACCGATCCGGACCTGACCCGCAGCATGCATCGCGACATCGCCGAGATGGATGCCATCCTCGGCCAGTTCATCGCTTTCGCACGCGATGGCCGCGACGAAGGCAGCGAGACCGTCGACCTGGCCGCGATCTGCCGCCACGCGGTCGCCGCGGCATCGAAAGGATGGCGTGTCGACCTGCCGGACCATGCGTTGCTGTCCGGCAAGCCGATGGCGCTGTTGCGCGCGGTGGAGAACCTGCTGGTCAACGCCGAGCGGCATGGCGCGTTGCCATTGTCGTTGCAGCTGTGGGCCGAAGGCGCGGCATGGGTGGTCGAGGTCGCCGACGGCGGCCCCGGTCTCTCCGCCGACGCGGCCGAGCGCGCGCGGCAGCCCTTCGTCCACGACCAGGCGCAGGGCGGCAGCGGGCTGGGCCTGCCCATCGTCGACCGCGTGGCCCGCCAGCACGGCGGCGAACTGCGGTTGCTGTCGAACACGCCCCACGGCCTGCGCGCGCAATTGTGGTTGCGCGCGGGCTGATCTCCCCATCGAGGTGATGCCATGAAGACGATGCTGTTCCGCGCGGGCCTGTTGGGATGCGTCCTGTTCGCTGCGCTGCCGCCGCTTGCGGCGCAGACCTTCCGCGAACGCCTGCAACAGGCGCGTGAAGCCTCGCGCCAGCCTGCCGCGCGTGTGCCCTCGCTCCCGGAAGGAGCGCGCGCGCTGCGCGATATCGCCTATGGCGCGGATCCGCGCCAGCGCTTCGATGTCTACCTGCCTGCGCAAACGCGCAACGCGCCGGTGATCCTGTTCGTGCATGGCGGCGGATGGGAGAACGGCAACAAGGACAATCCCGGCGTGGTGGAGAACAAGGCGGCCTACTGGTTGCCGAAGGGGTACATCCTCGTATCCACCAACTACCGCATGCGGCCGGACACCGCGCCGCTGGAGCAGGCGCGCGACGTGGCACGCGCACTGGCGGTCGTGCAGGAACATGCGCCGGACTGGAACGCCGATCCCTCGCGCGTGCTGTTGATGGGGCATTCCGCCGGCGCGCATCTGGCCGCGCTGGTCGGCGCCTCGTCCACGCTCTGGCGCGAGGCTGGCGCAGCGAGGCCGCGTGGCGTGGTGTCGCTGGACAGTGGCGCGCTGGATGTGCCGTTGACCATGCAGAAACCGCCGCTGCCCGGCATCTACGACCGCGCGTTCGGCAAGGATCGCGATGAGTGGATCGCCGCGTCGCCCTGGCACCAGCTCACCCGAGACGCGGTGCCGATGCTGTTCGTCTGTTCCTCGCGCCGCAAGGACGCCTGTCCGCAGGGCCGCGCGATGGTGGAGAAGGCGAGGACGCTGGGGGTCGCGATGGAGGTGCTGCCCGAAGACCTCTCGCATGGCGAGGTGAATCACCTGCTGGGTGCGCCGTCGGCTTACACGGAGGCCGTGGACACGTTCGTGCGCAAACGGCTGTAGGAGTCCTGAGAGAAAGTTCCCTCGCCCCGTGAAACGGGGAGAGGGTGCCGAAGGCGGGTGAGGGGCAAACGGAGTCGCGGCCCTGCAGTTCCCCACATCACTCCGCGTTCGATCAACAGGGGGGTACGACTTGGCGGAAGCATCTGCGCCAAAAGCACTCCGCATCCGCCCCCGTATCCAGTACGGGGCAGGCTCTCCGGGCACCTTCTCCCGCTAGCGGGGAGAAGGAAAGGGGCAATGCCTAGCGCACCAGCAACGGCAACGCCTGCGCTGCGGTCGCCCGCCAGACGTGGTCCGCCTCCGCCGACAAAGCCGTCGGTTCCGGATTGATCTCCACCACAGTCGCGCCATGGCGGCGAGC
This sequence comes from Pseudoxanthomonas sp. SE1, assembly GCF_029542205.1. Taxonomy (NCBI): domain Bacteria; kingdom Pseudomonadati; phylum Pseudomonadota; class Gammaproteobacteria; order Lysobacterales; family Lysobacteraceae; genus Pseudoxanthomonas; species Pseudoxanthomonas sp. SE1. The sequence continues at coordinate 102,166 of NZ_CP113783.1, forward strand.
CAACGCGGGCAGTCCGGCGGCCGGGTACACCAGACCCGATGTACCCACGACCAGCATCAGCGCACAACGTGTAGCCGCATCGACCGCCGTCGCCCAGGCGTCATGCGGAAGCGCTTCGCCGAACCACACCACGCCCGGGCGGATGTGCCCGCCGCAGGCCATGCACCGCATCGGTTCGACACGCTGCGCGTCGTCCACGTAGTCGTCCAGCGCACCATCATGCAGGCGTTCGCAGGCGAAGCAGCGCAACGCGAACAGGCTGCCATGCACATGCGCGTCGACGATGCTGCCGGCGCGCTCGTGCAGGTCATCCACGTTCTGGGTGACCAGCGATAGCGACAAGCGTTGCGCCAGTTCCGCCAGGGCGCGATGACCGGCATTCGGCTCCGCCTCGCGGACCAAGTGCATCCGCCAGCGGTACCAGCCCCAGACCAGCGCAGGATCCTCGCGCCACGCCTCGACAGTCGCCAGCCGCATCGGATCGAACCGCGACCACAGGCTGTCGTGCGTGCCGCGGAAGGTGGGGATGCCGCTCTCGGCCGACATGCCGGCGCCGGTCAGCACGCAGACGTGGCCGCCGCCGTCGATCGTCCGGCGCAGCACGTCGTCGATCGCAGCGGGCACGGCGTCCATGTGTTCAGGCCTTGTGCGGGGTGGCCAGGTATTCGGCGCTCTGCATCTCGATCAGGCGCGAAGCGGTGCGCTCGAACGCGCCCTGCAGCCGCGTGCCGGTGTACAACGCCGTGGGCGCTTGCGCCGCGGTGCAGACCAGGTTGACGTGGCGGTCGTACAGCTCGTCGACCAGGTTGACGAAGCGGCGCGCGGCATCTTCATTCAGCGCGTCGAAGCGCGGGATGTCGCCGAGCAGCAGCGTATTGAACTCGTGCGCGATCTCGATGTAGTCCGTGGTGCCGCGCGGACCTTCGCACAGCGCGACGAAGTCGAACCAGGCGATGCTCTTGCCGCGCCCGCGCACCGGGATCTTGCGGCTGTCGATCTCGATGTTGCCTCCGTGCGCCGCTTCGCCGCCGCTCAGTTCGCGCCAGCGCATCGCCAGCCAGTCGTCGGCCGCGCCATCCAGCGGCGTGCGATATACCGGCGAACGCGTCAGCGCGCGCAGACGGTAGTCTTCCTGGCCGTCGGAACGCAGCACCACGCAGTGCTGCTGCAGCAGGTCGATGGCCGGCAGGAAGCCCGCGCGCTGCAGCCCGTCCCGGTACAGGTTCTGCGGTGCGGTGTTGGACGTGGTCACCAGCGCGATGCCTTCGGCGAACATGCGTTCCAGCAGCCGCGCCAGCAGCATCGCGTCGCCGATGTCGGTGACGAAGAACTCGTCCAGCACCAGCACGCGCAGCTTGCCGCGCACCTCGCGCACGATCTTCGCCAGCGGGTCGCTTTCGCCGGCATGCAGGCGCAGGCGCTCGTGCACGCCGCGCATGAAGCGGTGGAAGTGGGTGCGGTACTTGCCCCCGCCTTCCCCGTGCGCCTTGTTCTGCGAGACCGAATAGGTGGGCAGCGGCAGGTTGTCGTAGAACAGGTCCACCAGGAAGGTCTTGCCGCGACCGACTTCGCCCCAGTAGTACAGCCCCTTGACGGTTTCCGGTGGCTTGCCGAACAGCCTGCCGAACAGACCGGACGATGCCGGCTCCGCCAGCAACGCCGCATGGATGCGGTCGAGTTCGGCCAGCGCCGGATGCTGCGCCGGATCGTCCTGCCATTGGCCTTCCGAGGCGCCGCGCGCGTAGACCTGCGACGGCGTGGGCGCCGTGTCCCGTACGTCGTCCGCCATCACGCCGGCACGTAGGCTTTCATGGCGTGCTTGATGGCGCCGCGCAGGTCCATCAGCTTGCGGTGGAAGAAGTGGCTGGTTTCCGGCATGCGGATCAGTTCCGGCGGCTGCTTCAGCGAATCGATCCAGTCGTACACCGCCTGCGGTTCGACGACTTCGTCCTCTTCACCCTGGATCACCAGCCACGGGCAGGCCGGCGGCGTGATCGCCTTGAAATCCCAGCGGCCGGCGGGCGGCGCGATCGACACCAGCGCATCGGGCTGCAGTGCGTCGGTGGCACGCAGCGAGACATAGGCACCGAAGCTGAAACCGGCCAGCCACAGCTGCGTGCCGGGCCGCTGCTCGCGTATCCACTGCACGACGGCGCGCAGGTCATCCACTTCGCCATCGCCGTGGTCGAACAAGCCGGCGGATGCGCCGGTGCCGCGGAAGTTGAAACGCACCGTCACCGCGCCGAGTTCGCGCAGGCTGCGTGCCGTCATCACCACGACCTTGTTGTGCATCGTGCCGCCCTCGGTGGGCAGCGGATGACAGATCACGGCGGTGACCGGCTTCACCGGTTCGCCGTCCTCGGGCCAGTCGACATGGGCTTCCAGCGGGCCCTCGGGGCCTGCCAGCGTGATCGGGCCGGACGCGGTGGGGAATGCGGGTGCGTTCATGCCGACATGATAAGCCCAGAGCCACGCAGGGCTGCGGACGGCGCGTGCCGGCATGTCGCGGCGGGATCAGCCCGGCGCGGTACGCGGATCGCGCAGGCCGGCCATGGCGACCATCAGGGTGGCGTGGATCTCGTCCAGATCCGGATTCGAACAGGCCCACCCTTGGTCGTGCGCATCTTCCAGCGGGCCCGCTCCGTCGTCCCACGAGGCGACCGCGAGCGGGTCGTGCTGCTGGACCCACCACAGGTTGCCGGAAGGATCCTGGAAGCGCGCCAGGGTGTCGCCGAAGAACGGCGTCGGTCGCGTCACCACCTGCGCACCGCGTTGCACGGCATGCACCAGGGTCGCGGCCGCATCCGCCACGTAGACGCGTGTCAGCGCCGGCGTGAACGGCCAGTCCGGCTTGCGGTCGGCAAGGGTCAGTAACGCGTCGCCGATGCGCAGTTCGGCGTGCAGGATCAGGCCGTCGGCATCCAGCGTGCGCGCTTCGGGGACTTCTTCCGCGCCAAAGACATCGACAAGAAACGCGATCAGGTCGCTGGCGCGATCGGTGATCAGGAACGGGTTGACCATGTTCGAACCGACGGGAACCGGGATCGTGCGTGCCATGGACTTGCTTCCATCCGGGAGGGAAGCGTGATGGTTGCCCGCATCGCGGTCAGGCGCGGCCCGCGGCGATGCGGCGCCTGCGGAATGCATGGGCATCGACGAAAGGCGCAGGCGCGCCGGCAAGCGCCTGTGCGATCCTGCCATCCCCACGCACTGCTCCGATGTCCATGGCATTCGATGCCTTCGCCCTGATCCTCACCATGCTGGCGCTCGGCATGGTGTTCGCGCGCCTGCGCGTATTTCCCGACAACGCCGCCGACGTGCTCAACCGCGTGGTGCTGTACGTCTGCCTGCCTGCCGCCGTGCTGACCTATGTGCCGCGCCTGCACGTGGACGTGTCGTTGCTGGGCGTGATCGCCACGCCGTGGGTGCTGACCGTCGCCACCGTGGCGCTGGTGGCGCTGGCGACGCGCATCTTCAGGTTCCGCCGCGACGAGCACGCCGTGCTGCTGCTGTGCGTGGCGCTGTGCAACAGCAGCTTCATCGGCTATCCGATGGTGCGTGCGCTGCTGGGCGAGCACGCGCTGCCTTACGCGGTGGTCTACGACCAGTTCGGCACCTTCGTCCTTCTGTCCACCTTCGGCCTGTACGTGCTGGCGCGCTACGGCGGCGATGCGCCACCGACCGCACGCGAGATCGGCCTGCGCATCGTGAAGTTTCCGCCGGTGTGGGCGCTGCTGTTCGGCCTGACCCTGATGCCGGAACAGCCGCCGGCCTGGATCGCATCCGCATTGCAGAAGCTCGCCGACGCGCTATTGCCGCTGGTGATGCTGGCGGTCGGCCTGACCATCCAGCTGAAGCTGCCGCGCGATGAAGTGAAGCCGCTGGCGGTGGGCCTGCTGCTGCGGCTCATCGTCATGCCGGCGCTCGCGCTGCCGTTGTCGCTCGCCTTCGGCATGACCGGCGAGATGCTGCAGGCCAACGTGCTGGAGTCGGCCATGCCCACCATGATCACCGCTGCCGCACTCGCGATCTCGCACCAGCTGGCCCCGCGCCTGGCCGCCGCACTGGTGGGCTACGGCATCCTGCTGTCGCTGGTGACGCTGCCGATGTGGGCGTGGATTGCGCACCTGCTGGTGTCCTAGTCGCCACGCTTGATGCGCGAGGCACTCGCGTGCGAACGTCGCTGTCGGTTCCCGGCAGGGGTGGATCATGCGCAAGGCAGTGCACGCGGGCTTATGGTGGGTGCTGGTGGTGGCGTCGTGGATGCCCTCGCTGGTAATGGCGCAGGAAGGCGCGCCCACCGAGGTGTCCAGCCGCGTCGAGTCGGATCCACGTCTGGCGGCGACCAGCAAGGCTTGGCACGCAGCGTGGCGAACGAACGTCGAAGCCCATCTTAGAGCCGTCGCCGCGCGGGGGGTGCCGCGCGATCTGTTGGTGGCGGGCTGGCTGTGGCCCGACGAAGAGCGTGCAGAACGCATCCCGACGGACGCTGCTTTCTTCGGTCCACAAGCACGTGCCTGGATACAAGCGGCCTACGATGGCTCGCGCGGCGACGATGTGCTGGTGGATTGGGCGCTGTTGAATGCTTGCCCGGTGACCGGAGCCGACTGCGACCGGATCATGCTGCTGCGGCGCCTGATGGTGGCCGATCCCGGCAATGCCGAGATCCTGCTCACCGCCTACCAGGATGCTATCGGGCGGAACGACACGGTGGCGGCCGAACGCTACTGGCAAGCTGCGTCTGCAGGTACGCGCTACCACTCGCGCATAAACGAGCTGGGCACGCTGATGATGTCCGAACTGCGAAGGGTGCCGGCGCCCGTCCTCGATCCCACGCTCGCCGCCGCGATCGGCGAGGATGCCCACCTCGGTCGCGATGCCACGCCACGCGACATGGCGGACTTCGTGGTGATGGCGCGTATCGCCGCCATCGCGGTGCCGACGCTCGTCCCCATACGGGATCGCTGCACCGCCCAGGTGGGCTCTCTTCCGTCCGCCGCGCGTTCGGCATGCCGGCGTGTCTACACGTTGCTAGCCGACGATGAGACGATCCTGATCTCGCAGATGCTCGGTCTGCCGCGCCTGGTCGAGTGGGCGGATACCGATGCAGAGCGTGCTGCCGCCCGCGAGCGCCTGCGGCGTTTTGCATGGGTCTACGAGAGCCTGCGTCGTCTGAGCGATCCTTCCGTACCGGAACAGAAGATGCCCGAGGACTACATCGACCATCTGTTCCGAGAAGGCGAGTTCGCGACGCTGCGTCGACTGATGCAGATCAACGGGATCGCCGCTGAGCCGCCTTCGGGATGGTTGCCCGCTCACCAAGGCTGGCGCGAGCTCCTGACGGGCGCGCCGATCCCTGCCACCCACTAAGCCTTCGCACCGCGTTGACCGCACCGATGCAAGCATCGCCGCTGGAGGATCACGCCATGTTCGACGGATGGGAGGCGCAGGCAGCGGTGGTCGCCCGCATCGCGTTCGCGATGCTGCTGGGCGGTGTCATCGGCCTGGAGCGCGAGATGAAGGACCGGCCGGCCGGCTTCCGCACGCACACGCTGGTGGCCGGTGCGGCGGCCATGCTCACCGGCATGGGCGACATGATGCTGGCGCAGGCGCAGCACGACCATGACGGTCGCGTGCAGATCGATCCGTTCCGGCTGGTGGAAGCGGTGATCGCCGGTGTCGCCTTCATCGGCGCCGGCACCATGATCGCGCATCGCGGTCGCGTGGTCGCCGGCATCACCACGGCGGCATCGCTGTTGATGGTGGCCGTGATCGGCGTGGCGGTCGGCTTCGGCCATGGTTGGCTGGCCCTGCTGGCCACGCTGCTCACCCTTGCGGTGCTGTCGGTGCTCGCGTGGCTGGAGCGTCGCATGACGCGCCACGACGACGCAGGCTAGCGATCAGAAATCGCGAATCCTGCCCGGCAATGCAGCCGCGCTCTTCACGCGATCAGGCGCCGCGTGGCGTTGCGGCGGTGCCCGGTATCGCGGGCGCTCTCCGACCACGCATCGGCGATGATCCGGACCGCCTGCACCAGCTGCGCTTCCGGCTTGGCGTACGGAATCCGCAACCAGGTGTCGGCGCCACCTTCCACGCTGAAGACCGGGCCCGGCGCCAGATAGACGCCCTTGCGCTCCACGTCGGCGGCCAGCTGCGTGGCGCTGCCATGCGGCATCTTCACCCATAACGTCAGGCCGCCGTCGGGCAGGCGGAAACACCAGCCCGGCAGGTGCTCATGCAGTGCCTGCGCCAGCGCGTCGCGCCGTTGCCGCAGCTGCGTACGCCGCGTGGCGAGCGCGCCGTCCGCCTCCAGCATTTCCGCGACCACCAACTGGTCGAACAGGGAACTGCCCAAGTCCATCTGCACGCGTGCGGCGATGATGCGGTCGACCGCCGGCCGTGGCGCGCGGATCCAGCCCACGCGCAGGCCGCCCCAGCACAGCTTCGATGCGCTGCCGATGGTGAAGGCATCCGTCGCGTGCGCGGCGAACGGAGCGGGCATGGGATCGTCCGACAGGCAGGTCGATTGCAGCGTCTCGTCGATGATCGCGGTGGTCCGCGTCGCCTGCAGCGCGGCGGCGTAGCGGGCACGCTGGCCGTCGCGCATCAGGAAGCCGGTGGGGTTCTGGAAATCCGGAATCAGGTAGGCCGCGCGTGGCGATGTCTGCCTGAGCGTGGCCTCGATGGCCGCCAGGTCCCAGCCTTCCTCGCCGAGCGGATCGGCCATCGGGGCACTCACCAGCCGGGCACCGCCCAGGCGCAGCGCTTCGATCGCGTTCGAGTACACCGGCGACTCGATCATGATGCGGTCGCCGGGTCGCGACAGTGCGCGCGCGATGATGGCGATGGCCGACAGCGCCCCCGAGGTGATCACGATCTGCTCCGGCGCGGTGGGCAGTCCGCGCCGCACGTACGATGCCGCGATGAGCGCGCGCAGCACCGGCAGGCCCGAGGGCAGGTAGCCGTCGCTGGCCAGGTAGGCCGGCAGTGCGGCCATGGCGCGCTCGTACGCCGCGGCGACGCCGGGCGTGGCCGCACCGGCGGCGCAGTTGAGATCGATCACCCCTTCCGTCGACGCCGCCGTACCGAGGGCGTGCAGGGCATGGTCGTGCGCGCGCCGGCGGTCGAGCGGCACGGTCGCATACGTGCCGGCCCCTTGGCGGGCGGTGGCGAACCCGGCCGCGACCAGGTCCGCGTAGGCCCGGGTGACGGTATTGCGGGACACGCCCAGCGCCTGGGTGACGGCGCGTTCGCTGGGCAGGCGGGTGCCCAGCGGGATGCGGCCATCGCCGATCAGTTCCTCCAGCGCCTTGCGCAGGCCCCGGTAGGCCGGGGTACGGGGGAAGTCACCCACGAGGGTGGCGAGGTGGTCGGGTGCCAGTGATCTGTCCATGGGGCCACTATCGCAGGATTGGCTCTATCAGAAAGAGCCAATTGCAACGATGGTGGCCTCATGAAACCGCTCACCTCTCCCCCCGGACTCGCCAATCTCGGACCGCTCGCGCAACTGAAAGCCGGCCGCCTGCCCGAACGCCTGCTGCGGCTGGGCGTGGGCCTGTGGCTGTATGGCCTGGCCATCGCGCTGATGATCGAAGGGGCCGTCGGCGCCTCGCCCTGGGATGTCTTCCATCTGGGCGTATCGCAGCACGTGCCGCTGTCCTTCGGCATGGTGATGGTGGTGACCGCCGTCGCCGTGTTGCTGGCCTGGGTTCCCCTGCGCCAGATGCCCGGGCTGGGCACGGTCGCCAATACCCTGCTGCTGGGTCCGTTCGCGGACCTCAACCTCGCCTTGCTCGGCACGCCGGAAGGCCTGCCCCTGCGCTGCGCCTACCTGCTGGCCGGCGTGGTGCTGTGCGCCCTCGCCACCGCGATGTACATCGGCGCGCAGTTGGGGCCGGGTCCGCGCGACGGATTGATGACGGGACTCGCGCGCCGTACCGGCTGGTCGATCCGCAGTATCCGCACGCTGATCGAAGTCACCGTGCTGGTCATCGGCATGTTGCTCGGTGGCGTCGCCGGTGTCGGCACCGTGCTGTTCGCGTTCGGCGTGGGCCCGCTGACCCAGTTCTTCCTGCGCTACCTGGTGGTGCCGCTGGAGGCGCCGAAGGCGGTCGCGCTCGGCGAGGAAACACCATGACGTCCACCGTGCTGCGCTACAGCGCCTTCACCACCGATCCGCAGGGCGGCAATCCCGCCGGCGTGGTGCTGGACGCGCGTGGCCTCGACGCTGCCGCCATGCAGCGCATCGCCGCCGAGGTGGGCTATTCGGAAACTGCGTTCCTGCTGCCGCGCGCGGACGGGGATCTCGATGTGCGCTACTTCAGTCCGCTGGCCGAAGTGAGCTTCTGCGGGCACGCCACCATCGCGGCGATGGTCGCGCAGGCGCACGCACACGGTCCCGGCGATGTCGTGCTGCACACGCAGGCGGGACGCGTGCGGGTGATGGTCGATGCCGGATTCGTCGCCACGCTGACCAGCGTCGCGCCGCGCATCGATGCGTTGTCGTCCGCCGATCTGGACGCGTTGCTTGCGGCGCTGGGTTGGCGCCACGACGAACTCGATTCCGCTTTGCCGCCCGGGCTGGCGTATGCGGGTGCATGGCATCCGGTGATCGCCGCCGCATCGCGCGCGCGCCTGGCCGAGCTGCATTACGACTTCGATGCCCTCGCCGCGTTGATGGCAGCACGCGGCTGGACCACCATCAATCTGGTGTGGCGCGAGAACGTGCACACGCTGGATGCGCGCAATCCCTTCCCGCCGGGCGGCGTGGTGGAAGATCCGGCCACCGGCGCGGCCGCCGCCGCGCTGGGTGCGTATCTGGCGTCACAGGAGCGGTTGCCCAACGATCGCAGGTTCACCATTCACCAGGGGCATGATCTCGGACGCCCGAGTGTGTTGCGGGTGGAGGTGCCGGTGGATGTAAGCGAGGGAGTGCGGGTGAGTGGGACGGCGGTGGAGATTGTGGTGGGGGATTGACCTCAGCCATCATCCCAAGTTGGGTTGATGAACCAAGTGCGAAGCATGCACGAGATGCTTGCGCACTATGCATTCTGGCCTGCATCCGATATGTGTTTGTGCGGTTATGCATCCCCTACCTTGACGCCTCCGCTGTAGGCCGTGAACATCCGAGCTACCGCCCCGGTAATTGGGGTCTACTGGGCGTTAGGTGGCACATGGGCATCTTCGATTTTTTCAGGAGCACCGGCGCTGAACCTGTGCAGGAAGTCGATCTCGGCGCGCTTGGCCTCGCGTGCTGGTCAGAAGATGATGAGTCTTGGTGTGGAAAATACGGCGACCTGAAGTTCTACCTAGCATATGAACGTGCGTCGCCAGAGCCCGCGGTGGAACTGGTCGCTTATTGCCAATCCACCCTCATTGACGACAGCTGGTTGCTGAGAGCCGTTGAAGATGCAAAATCGGAATACCTGCGCAAGTGGCCGCAGTATCAACACGAATTGGCTACCTTAAAGATTGAGTCGTTGCGCTACTCAATGCACAACTCTACCAAACGAGTCAGTTGCCAGCTCGGTTTCGGCCAACATGATCGCTTCTGGGTCGTCGACTTCATTGACGGCCAAAGCAAAGGCCTGGGATTCGATACATGAAGGCGCGACCCAACAATTCATTCAAGCCTAACCCGCTTCGCGGGTCGGCTTAATTCATGCGCTAACCCGCACGTCCAACTATGAGCCCACTTGAAGTCCTTGATGCAGAATTTGCAGGCGCCAGCGACAGGGCTGCATCGATTGTGGCTGCAGCAGTCCTGGATGACACACTGCGACAGCTTTTAGAGGCGGCGCTCGTGCCGGAGCGGCCCTCCGGACTGGATCCGTTCGCCCCAGGACAAGAGCTGGGCTCATTCATGAGCCGCGTAAAAATGGCCTTCCTTCTCGGCTTAATCGACGACTCTGAGAGAAAGCGTTTGGCGCTTGTGGCAAAGATCCGGAACGAGTTTGCGCATCTAGCCCAGGACATGAGGTTCGATAGTCCTAGAGTTGCCGACAGGTGTCGAGAGCTCTCTCCTCCTTCAGAGCTTGTTCCTCCCCGTTTTGTTCCCGAGAAGTTGGAGATTGAACGGCTTCGTGAGTTCAAGACGCCTCTCGCTGACCGAGGATCCTCGCGCTATGTTTGAGGAGGCGACTTTGTTCCTTCTCTACGTGCTAAAGGGGCGCATCGCTCAAGCCAAGTTCAAGCAGACCACTAGCCCCTCACCGTTCAAGAACGCTGCGGAGCCGGCTGGAGAGCACTTGGCACATGCCATGGTCGCAAAGCGCCGCGCAATCGACACCGGTGCTTCAGCCGAAGAAATCGCCAAGCTAACGGACCTAGTGACAAAACTAGCCAACATCGTAGTTTTCGCGGCGGCTGGAGCAAATAAGCCTAAGGCTGACGGTTCTGCCGGCGCGGACTAAGTCAAGCCGACGCCGTTTCGCGGCGCAGTCAAGTTTAGGAGGCAGCTCAAGATGCAATCCGCAAACGCTTGGAAACAATCCGGCCGCATCTCGATCTGGCGATACACCGAGAACGAGCGGAGCTATCCGGGGTGGCATCTCAATGCAGATCGTGTCGGGTGTCAGTCACTCCTGACGCTGCTCGACGCATTGACCGCTGACGGGACTGGCTCCCGCTCGATCGCCATCACTGCACCGACGAAGGCCGAGCTTGGCGTGCCAAACAACATGCGTGGCCAAGCTGCCTGGGTCGCTCCGGAAAAGCTGCGGCTTACGCTTTCCCCAGTCGCGGAGCAGTGGTCTTTTCCTCCTAACCTGGATCCGGCCGCAATCGAGGTAGGCTCGACCTGGCTTCAGGCGCTTCGCGAAGGCATCGCCGGCATTCCAGAGGGTCGCGGGGACTACGCTATCGGCAAGGGCAGTCTTCGACTCTGGTTCTGGTGGGGAGGCAGGGCGTAGCGCGTAGGATGGGTTGAGCCGCAGGCGATACCCATCACAATTGTTCCCGTCTGTGGGAAGGCATGGTGGAGCAGCGCAATGCTGGATACCTCGTTTGCGCTGGACCTTTCAGATCCACGTGATGGGTATCGCCTATGGCTCAACCCATCCTACGAGTCTAAAGATTCATTCAAGCCACACCCGCTGTGCTGCTCGGCTTGATACAGGTACGAACGAGCCAATGGAAGAATACGAGCGCAATATCCTCCAGCACATCGAAGACCACGGGTGCAGCGTCACCTCCGTCTTCGACCCGGACGAGAAGGAGCCGCCGTTCTCGTACTCCATTGGCATCGCCAGGTCATCCGGCGCGCCGGAGATCATCATCGTCGGGCTCAACGCCAAGCTGTCGCACTCGGTGGTCAACGAGTACAACCGCCGGTGCCAGGCGGGCGAACGGTTCCAGCCCGGCGTTCTCTACCTGGGCTTCCTCGACGGATTCGCCGTTCAATTCGGCCCGGTTGCGCGGGAGCATCGCGCCGGCTACATGCGCTCCGCCTGCTGGTTGCACGACGGCCCCGATTTCGAGGCCGTGCAACTCATCTGGCCCACCACCTCGGGCGTATGGCCGTGGGAGTCGGCGGCATCGGAATGGTTCCGCAGCAACCAGCCATTGCTTTCGAGTGAGTAGGATGGGTTGAGCCGCAGGCGATACCCATCACCTTCGTTTCCGTTCGTGGGAACGCATGCTGGAGCGGCGCAATGCCGGATGCTTCATTCGCGCTTGGCCTTCCGGATTGCGCGTGATGGGTAGACCGGCTTCGCCGTTGAAAGCCGCCTGCGGCTCAACCCATCCTACGAATTCGTCTGCGTATGCGGCGCTTCAGTCGTGCCGCAACGCCCTGATCGGGTCCATTTGCCCTGCTTGCCCTGCGGAGACCACCACGCCTTCTCAGACCATCGCGTTAGACTGACGACACGACCGGGGAGGATCAAGCATGAAGGCAGGCATCGACGTAAAGCGCGTCCTGCTGATGGTGACGCCTGTGGCGCTTGTACTGTGCGCTGTCGTGGTCGTTCCGGTCGTACTGGAGCGCTGGGACGACAGGCGGGCGCGTCTTGGTGCGATCCGGGCTGAAAAGCAAGCGCTGTATCGGGCGCGTCTTGAGCCGTGCTCCGGGGGCGTCGATTCAATCGGTATTGAGGAGCTTGCACCCAGACCCGGTGAAATCGGGGTGGACATCTTCCCGGCATTCGCTGCGCCGGAGGGATTCCGGCTTTCCCATGCATCCTTGTCGGGCCATGCGGGGGCCTCTGCCGCCGGTTACCTGCCGCCACCTCCTCCGCCACCCGAGCGTGCCGAAGTAAACCAGGCTACTGAACCGCTAGCGCCCAGTTACAAGACGTTCCCGCCCGTCGTCCTGCCGCAAGCACTCGGAACGCGCGCGCTGGAGACGCTGAAAGCGGAAATAGATCATGCGGATGCTGCCGGATCGATGGGGCTTGATGGGGTCACATACATCCTGCGGTACGACGATAAATGCGCGTCCGCATGGTCACCCGCGCCCGGCACACGCGCGCACAAGATCATTGGTCTGGTGAATGCGCTAGATTCGCTGAGCAAGGAAGATGCAAGCGAGGCCGCCACCTTGCATGCGGACGTTTCAAGGTGGATCGCCGAACTGGAATCGGACACGCGCGAACTCGCCGATTGAGCGAGCGAGTAAGATAGGTTGAGCCGCAGGCGATACCCATCACCTTCGTTTCCGTTCGAGGGGACGCATGCTGGAGCGGCGCAATGCCGGATGCTTCATTCGTACTGGGCCTTCCGGATTGCGCGTGATGGGTAGACCGGCTTCGCCGTTGAAAGCCGCCTGCGGCTCAACCCATCCTACGAATTCATGGCGAATGCGTTGGCTCAGTCGTGTCGCAACGCCGCGATGGGATCCAACTGCGCGGCTTGCCGTGCGGGATACACGCCGAAGCCCAGGCCGACCACCGCGCAGAAACCGGCCGACAGCAGGATCGGCACCGGGGCCCACGCGACCTGCCAGCCGGCGAAGGTGGCGATCAGGTAGGCCAGCACGCCGCCGAACACCAGGCCCAGCACAGCACCCGCGATGCAGATGACCGTGGCCTCGCGCAGGAACTGCGCGATCACGTCGCGACGACGCGCGCCGAGTGCGCGCAGCAGGCCGATCTCGCGGCGCCGCTCCAGCACGTTGGCCAGCATGATGTTCATGATGCCGATGCCGCCGACCAGCAGGCTGACGCCCGCGATCGCGCCCATCACGATCTGGAAGATGCGCTGTGTCTGCTGGTGCTGCTGGAACAGTTGCTGAGGCACGATCAACTGGTAGTCCGCCATGCCGGCATGGCGCTGGTCCAGCACCGCCGACAGCACGCCGGCACCGGCGGCTAGGCGTTGCGGATCGTCCAGCCGCAGCAGGAAGCGGTCCACTTCGTCTTCTTGCGGCTGGAAGCGGAAGCGCGCCCGCACGCTCGCCAGTGGAACGTAAATGCGGTTGCTTTCCGAGCCCAGCTGCACGCCTTCGAAATCGTCCTGGCCCAGATCGCGGTCGGCCAGCACCCCGATCACCTCCAGCCACACGTGGTTGACCTTGACCAGCCCGCCCACGGCATCGCCTTTCGGGAACAGGTCGGCTGCCGCCTGGTGGCCAAGCACCGCGACCGCGGCGAGCGCAGCCTCGTCGTCAGCGTTGAACGCGCGGCCCTTGGCGACCTTCAGCGACGACAGGTCGAACCAGTTCGCGCTTACGCCGCTGGCCTGCGCATCGCTGCGGCCGGTATCGCTGAAGACGGTATGCGTGCGCACCTGCTTCTCCGCGGCATGGCGTTCCGCGCCGGGCACCACGCTGAGCGCGGCGTCCGCATCGGCGACGGTCAGGCCGACACTGCGCTCGCGCGTCTCCTTCAGCGTGTCCTCGTCCTGTGGCTTGGCCTCGGCGATCAGGTTGTGCAGGCCCAGGCCTTCCACCAGGCGCAGCGCTTCGCGCCGGCTGCCTTCGCCCACCGCCTGCATCGCCACGATGGCGCCCACGCCGAAGATCATGCCGAGCAGCGTCAACAGCGTGCGCAGGCGGCGCCGCCACAGTTCCTCCACCGCTTCGCGCCAGACCGTGGGCAGGCGGTTGAACAGGCCGGTCATGCGGTCTTTCCTTCTGCGTCATCGGTGGCGGTCTCTTCGCCCTCGGCGTCCGTCGCGTCCTTGTCCTTGTCGCTGCCGTCGTCGCCGGGCGCGGGCACGTCGACCTGCGACAGGCGCACCTGGTCGCCGGCCTTCAGGCCCGACAGGACTTGCGACCGGGCCGTGCCGCGCACGCCCAGCTTCACTTCGCGTGCCACGTAGTCGTTGCCCTGCTTCACTTGCACCCAATGGCGGTCGTCGCGCTGTTCGATAGCCACGTTCGGCACCGCCATCGCGTCCTTCGCATCGAGCAGCACCACCGAGGCGGCGAAGCGCTGGCCCGGGATCAGGCGATAGCGTTCGATGGCGTGCGCGGGAATCGGCGCGCGCATCGACAGGAACTTCACCGGGCTCTCGCGGTTACGCACCTTGGCGGCGCTGGCCACCCACGCGAGCTTGCTGTCGATGCGCTGGTCCGGGCGACCCAACGGATGCAGCACCACCGCATCGCCGGCCTGCACGCCCTGCGCCTCGATCTGCGGCAGGTCGATCTCCACTTCCATCGCCGAGGTGTCCGGCAGGCTGCCGAACTCGAAGCCCGCGCGCAGGTTGGCGCCCACCATCGGCTTGTCGCCGGACCAGTTGGCGGCGAGCAGCAGCACGCCATCGTTGGGCGCGCGCAGTTCCAGCGCGTCCAGGTCGTCCTTGCGCGTCTTCGCATTCATGTCGAAGGTGGCGCGTTGCGCGTCCAGCACCGCCAGTTCCGCACCGCCGCGCACGTCCGACTGGTCGCGCTGCCACTGCAGCACGCCCTGCCTCACCTGCAGGTACTCCTTGTCCTCGATCGCATCCAGCACCTGGTTGCGTGCCACCGTGCTGAGGTCGGCACCGGCATAGCGCTGGGCGATGCCCAACTGCACGGCCACCAGCGACAGGTCCACCTCCACGCGGCCCTGCGCGGAATCCAGCCCGCTTTCCTTCGCCGCGCGCGCCAGGGCATTGCGCTGCAGGTCGATCATCGCCTGCGCCAGTTGCTGCTCGCCTTCCGGGGACACGAAGCGCGCCAGCACGTCGCCCTTCTTGACCAACGTGCCTTCCGGCACCATCCATACCACCTGGCGCTGGGCCCAGTTCTTGCCCGGCACGTTCAACGGCGTCGGCTTGGACGAACGCAGCTCGCCTTCGCCGCGCACGGTGATCGTCAGCGGGCCTTGCGCCACCGTCTCGCTGGCGATCGGCATCTCGTCGCTGCCGCAGGCCGTCAGCAATACAGCCAAAGCCAGCATCATCACCACGGGCAACGGACGCTTCATTTCGCACCTCCCGTGATATCCGGCACGGTCAGCTCCACGCGCACCGCCTGGCCGGGGCGCAGCTTGGCCTGGGTGTCGTCGAGGTGGATCTCCAGGTCCAGTACCGGCACCGGCTGCACCTGCGATTTGCTGCGCACTGCGCGGCCGATGCCGGCCACCTTGCCGTGGTACGCACTGCCGCCGCCGCCTTCCACCACGATGCGCGCACGCGCGCCCACCTGTACGCGCTGCAGGTCGCGCTCCGGCAGCTGCGCACGGACCGCAAGGGTGGCGGGGTCGGGGATCTCGGCCACGGTCTGGCCACGCCAGACCTGCGAGCCCACGTCGAATTTCTCGCCGTTCCAGTTGCTCTTGTGCATGATCACGCCGTCGCGCGGCGCAGGCAGGGTGAGCGCGGCGATCGAGGTCTGCAGGCGCGTCACATCGGCCTGCGCCTGCTGCAGTTCGGCGGTGACCAGGCGCAGTTCCTGCCGGCGCTGCTCGGCGGCGGCGCGTTCGGCCTGTTGCGCCAGCACGGCCAGGCGCTCGGTGCGGCGGCGATCCTCCACCAGCTTGTCGTACTCCAACGCAGCGATCAGTTCGCGTGGCTGCAGCGTCTTGCGGGCGGCCTTGTCGCGCTCGGCTTCGGCTTGTGCGGTCAGCAGGCGCTGGCTGCGCTCGCGCTCGGCGACGTCGAGCGTCAGGTTCTCCAGCTCGCGCTTCTTTTCCTGCAACAGGCTCTGCTTCTCGCTCAGCTGGCGCACCAGTTCGTTGGTGTCGAAGGCGACCACGATGTCGCCTTTCTTGACCGTGCTGCCATCGGGCGCGAGCTGGGTCAGGTTGAACTGCCACAGGCGATCCACCGCCGGTGGCACCAGCTGCACGCTGCGTTGCGCATAGACCTCGCCGTCGACGCGCAGGGAGGCGGCGTGCGCGGTGGGGAGGCTCGTCGCCAGCGCCAGGGCGAGGAGGGAAAGATGACGCTTCATGGCGCCTTCCCCTTCGCGGCCGGTGCCGTGGCGGGGCGCGCGATCACGCGCACGCTCATGCCCGGCATCAGCGACAGCGCGTGCGCGTCCAGGGTGATGTCGAGGGTGAAGTAGCGGCCTTCGCCCCATTCCGGACGCCGGTCGGGCGCGCCGGAGATGAAGGCGATGCGGCCGGTCACCTTGCGCCCGGGCATGGCATCGAACGCCAGTTCCACCGGCTGGTCGACCGCCAGGCCGCGGCGGTCGGGTTCCAGGGCCCAGGCGCGCACGTTCATGCGGCCGCTGCTGACCACTTCGCCGGCCTTGCTGCCGGGCATGGTCGACGAGCCTTCGTCGATGCGTCCGCCGATCCAGTTGTTGTTGAACCCGTGCACCACCACGCCGTCGCGGTCGGCGACGACCTCCGAGGTGCGTACCAGCGCAGCGTGGTAGTCGCGCTGCAACACCAGCTTGTCGATCTGCAGGCGTCCGTCCTGAATGCGCCGCTCCACGGCCATGTTGGCGGCGGCCAGGTCCTTGCGCTTCAGCGCGACCTCGCGGGTGGCGCGGTCCAGTTCGCCCTGGTGGCGGTCGTAGTCCAGGCCGGAGATCAGGTCCGGGGGGATGGTGGCGTCCAGCTTGGCGGTGGCCAGTTCGGCCTCGGCCTCCACCAGCGCCATCTCGGCCTGCACCGCCTTGACCTGCAGTTCGGCGACGTCCTTGGCGTCCTTGGCGCGGCCCTGTTCGATCTGCGCTTCCAGGTCGGGGATGCGGCTGGCGGATTGGCCGGGGTCGATGCGCAGCACCACCTCGCCTTTCTTCACCCGCTCGCCCTCGGGGACGTAATAGCGGATGACGACCGGCGCGCTGTTCGACTGTGGAGTGAGGATCTGCTGCGCGTCGATCGCGCGCACCTCGCCGGTCAGCACCACGGCGTGCGCGGGTGCGGCGGCAGCCAGTACCAGGGCGGCCAACAGGGCCTTACTGGAGCGCATCGGATTCCACCTTGCCGTCGCGCAGCTTCACCTGGCGCGGGGCGCGCGCGGCGATGTCGTTGTCATGGGTCACCAGCACCACGGTCTGGCCGCCGGCATGCACTTCGTCCAGCAGCGCCAGCACGTCGGCGGCGCTCTTCGAATCCAGGTTGCCGGTGGGTTCGTCGGCCAGCAGCAGGGCCGGCTGCAGCAGCAGGGCACGGGCGATGGCGGCGCGCTGCATCTGTCCGCCGGACAGTTCGCTGGGGCGGTGGTCGCGCCGTTCGCCCAGGCCCACGCGGTCCAGCAGCGCCAGGGCGCGGTCGTGCGTGCCCGGTGGCGGCTGGCGGTGGAAGCGCAGCGGCAGCATGACGTTCTCCAGCACGCTCAGCCGCGGCAGCAGGTGGAAGCTCTGGAACACGAAGCCGATGCGCCGGTTGCGCAGGTCGCTGCTGGCCTCGTCGTCGAAGGTGGCCACGTCGCGGCCTTCGAACAGGTAGTGGCCGGCGTTGGGGTGGTCCAGGCAGCCGAGGATGTTCAGCAGACTGGACTTGCCCGACCCCGACGGCCCGGTGATGGCGACGAATTCGCCCTGGCCGATGCGCAGGTCCACCCCGGCCAGGGCCCGCACCGTCTGTCCACTCATGGCGTAGTGCCGCTGTACGCCCTGCAACTCGATCATCGTGTCCCCTTCGTTCCCTCGTCTGTGTCGACCATCGCGGCCCGCCAAGGTTCCCGACGCGTGGGCGGGAAAGGCGACGACGGTCGTGCGTCCTGCCGGGTGAGGCGCGAGCATCCCAGATGCCCGCGTGAGGTTGCAACCGCGGCAGGCCGCAGGCCTTTTCCTTCCTTTAGGGTTACCGGTGAGCGGGAAGGCTCAGATACGGCCCGGCGGGATCTGGCGGCGCGATCTTCAGGGCCGTCGCGACGCAGGGGAAGGGCTGCGTCCGAGTCATGAAGGGCACTTTAGGTCGATCATTAGTGCTGTTACCTTGACGTCGCTCCCACCCCTCGTGAGGATGGTGGCGAAAATTCCGTGGTGGAGCCAACGGATCTCGGAACTCAATGGAAAGGGAATGCGGCATGGCCAGCTGGTTTGAGGACAATCAGACAAAATCGGTGATCATCTATACGACGTTCGTCGCCGGCTCAACATGGGCGATCTTCAACGTACTACTTGACGATAAGAAGCTGGCGTCTGCAAAAGCGGAAGCCGACCAATACAAAGCAAAAACCGAAGTTCTTGAAGCACGAATAGCGCAACTTTCCGACGATAACCAAAGGTATCTGAGTTGGCTGTCCGAAATGCCGGGTACGGTGGCTTACTTCGAGTCCGAGTTGAAGAAGGCCAAAGAACAGGCGGCATCCATCAAGGTCGCATCGCCGATGTTGGAACCCAGCATGTCAACGTCGGAGGGGCGTTCGGCTGTCCTGACCATGGGGGAGTCAATGATTGACCCGATCACTGGGGCCATCATCGGTGTAGGAAGATTCCATGCGGATTTCACAGTCGACCTCAACATCACGACACCGGATGGAAAGACTCAATCCCAACCGAATTCGAAGGCAGGGTCCGTGTGGGACTTTACGTACAAGTCAACGAATTACAGAATCACTCTTGTACGCTCGGATTGGTTCAAGAACGAAGCAACTGTGGCAGTCAGAGAGCTCAACTGAGCGCGACGCGGTTTGTCCAGGACGTGGCATATGCTAAATCATGGATAATTCCGCCTCGTGAAGTGCGCGGAATCATGCGCATGTCTGATGAGGACATTATTCCGTGCTTCCTTGTGGATTGATCGGCGAAAGGAAGATGGGTATCGCCTTCGGCTCAACCCATCCTACTTGCTGCGACGCGTCCGGCTGCGTCCGGCTGCGTCCACGGAGCACACGGAAAACACCTGTTTTCCCAAGTCCACGCCGATGGTTGTAGTGCGCATGGGAAGCTCCTCCTCCAGATCTACCGATGGTGAGAACCATCATGGTCCTTCAAGACCGAGCGGTTATCCGCAGGGATGGGGAGCTTCCTTTTTACTCATTCAAGCCGACGCCGCTTCGCGGGTCGGCTTAACTCAGGCGTTAGACCTAAGGACAGATTATGGCGAGAGCGGTTGCATTCCTCGACATCCTCGGCTTCAAGCAGATGCTCCAAGAACGACCCCTGGCCGAGCTTGCAAAAGATTATGAGGGGGCTGTCCAGCAAGCCGCCTCACTTAACCAGAGGCACCAGACGGATCGTTCCGCGCCGACCTACCTGCCAAACCACAAGCCCGGCGAGCCGTGGTGTCATCGCCAGATATTCTCGGATTCAATCATCCTGGTCGCGTTGGACGAAACGGAAGAAAGCTGCCTAAAGCTGCTCTTCTATGCCAGGCTACTCTTCATCTTCATGCTTGTTCGCAAACTCCCAGTTCGCGGAGCAGTCGCTGCTGGAAAGCTCTATCACAACCCAGCGACTGCAGTGACCCTAGGCGATGCGCTGACAGACGCATACCTCATGGAGCAACAGCAGGAGTGGGCGGGCATTTGCATCGCAGACTCCGTATGGGAGACATTTCCAAACCTGCTGGCAGCTGCTCGGGATCCCGAAGATGCTCTGCACTACTACTTCCTTGAGTACCCCGTTCCGTGGAAGGGACCGGCTCAGTCAGCTCATCGTGTCCTAAATTGGCGCTTCAATACGGTCATTGCGGCAGGTTCTAGACAGCTACTAAAGGACGCTAGATTGGACCAAGTACCGTCCAAGCATCAGAACGTCATTCGGTACCTTGAGCATGTTCGTGCGTCTGGAGCCGTGCACTTCGGTGACGGCTCGCCAAAACCGGCTGAGTGTTCGACCGTTTGGCTGGGCCCGACGCAACCGCCCTTCAAGCACGGAGATGACCTGTAGCCGTGCCTTGGCTTAGGTCTAACAATTCATTCAAGCCGAAGCCGCTTCGCGGCACGGCTTAACTCAAGCGTTAGAGCGCACTGATTTGAACGGGGGTCCTTGTGAATGACATCATCGAAGCGATAAGCGCAAGGATTAAGGCGCCATACTTTGGCTACGCGATGTTGTCTTTCATTGCACTGAACTGGCGGGGCATATTCCTGCTTGCAGCCACGCCGGGATCCCCTCAAATTCGGCTGGAAGCCTTCGATTTAGCCACAAGCTTTACAAGCTTGATCGTGTGGCCATTAGTAGTAGGTGCGGTGGTAGCCGTATGCTCGCCATGGATCAAACTCACGTTTGCCTATCTTTCCAGAAGACCGTTTGAATACATTGATAATCTACATCTCGACGCAGAGCACAAGAAGACAATCAGAAGAACTGAGCTAGAGCGCTCCAGGTCAGAGTTGTTTGCCAGCAAGGAAACGGAGCTGATAGAACGAGCAAAGAGAGATGAAGAAGTTCTACAAATCGAAGACGAGTCAGTGCAAGAACAACTAAGAGCGGAACTTGAGCTACTACGCAAAGAGCGTGATCGAATGTCTCACGGCCTTTACGGCAGCGATGCAGTTCAGCTTTCGCCAACTGAGAGAGAGCTTCTTACGCTAGCGGCGAAGAGCGGCAGCGGGACGATCTCAAGGAACGAGTACATAAGCGGTCGTAACATCCAAGTGGGAACAACCACGTTCGGTGCCGACAGTACAAAAGACTTCGCTAAGTACGATTCCGCATTGCGATCACTTGTCTCCAAAGAGTTGGTGCGGAGTATGGGGGCGGGCGGAAACATTTTTGAACTTACCCATACCGGCTGGCAGATCGCAGATGCGCTCTAACAATTCATTCAAGCCGAAGCCGCTTCGCGGCACTGCGCATCGGAAGACATAAGGTGTTAGCTAACACAGGAGGCATCATGGAAAGTGGGACTCAGCAGGAGTGGGACGAGTACCGACAACGCAAGCGAGCTGAACGACTGTTTGAAGCCGATCAGGTTTGGAGTGCATTGGTTGCTGGCGGTGTCGACTCTGAAACGGTGCTGGCAATTGACTTCGTGCATTTCGGGGGATCGCAAGCGCAGATTGAACGATTGGGGCAACAGCTTGCCGAGAATTGCACTGTCACAACAGAGCCGGGCCCGAGCGGCTACTGGCTACTGAAAGGCACGACCCGCCCTTACGGTGTGACGCTGTCCGCTACGGACCATCTGGCTTGGGTTGAGTTCATGTGTGACGTCGCCGCAGATCACGGCTGCGTGTTTTCCACATGGTCACTCAGCGCCCCCTCACTCGATATAACGATCAACAGCGAGACCTTTGAGGGCGGCACCTGACAGTTCATTCAAGCCGATGCCGCTTCGCGGCGCGGTGCATCGGGCGACATAAGGCATCAGGGGACAAAAAGTGAAATTCGCCGTACTTGGTGCAGCATTAAGCGCATTGCTCGCCGCGTGTGGGGTCGGAGGAGAGGCTGTGAGTGAAGAACAGGCCGTGATCGTCTACTTTGACTACGGATCAACCGACCTGAAGCCGCTTTTTGCGCTGGAAGCGCAGCTGGAAGAAGTACTGGAGAAGACCGGCGCGGGAGAGTTTGACGGAAACGAAGTGGCGACAGATGGCAGCGATGCTTATCTGTATCTCTACGGACCGGATGCCGATGCCCTCCTTGAGGCCGTCCGCCCGACGCTTCTGGCAGCGGACTTCATGAAGCGTGCAACGGCAACGAAGGTGTATGGCGAACCGGGTTCGGATGTACGCCGTGAAGAAGTGCAGCTTGTCCCCTAGCAGTTCGCACAAGCCGAAGTCCCTTCGCGACGCGGACCAACTCATGCGTCGTCACCGCACATGACAATTGATCAGCGTAGCCCGGGTATGCAAAGCGCAGCTGGGTCTTCCGGGCCGGCGACTTACTCGGGAGCGGCTTGATTGGAGTGCGCTAAGCTGATGCCACCCATGCACCAGGCCAGGTAGAGCGTCTTCACCTTGCCCACGCTTGCCACGGCTTCGGAACGTACGACGCAACGTAGACGACATCAGGAGGACGAGATGTATATCGACGGATTCGTGGCGGCCGTACCGGCAGCCAACCTGGAGGCTTATCGGAAGATGGCGAGCGAGGCCGCTGCGATCTACCGTGAACACGGTGCGCTCAATGTCGTCGAGTGCTGGGGCGATGACGTGCCGGAGGGCGAAGTGACCTCGTTCCACTCGGCCGTCAAACGGAAGCCGGATGAAGTGGTGGTCTTTGCGTGGATCTCGTGGCCTTCGAAAGAGGCGCGCGACGAGGGAAACGGCAAGGTCATGGTCGACCCGAGGATGGAGCGCGGCGATGAAGTCCCGCCCTTCGACGCGCGGCGCATGATCTACGGGGGCTTCAACGTCATCGTGGATGCCTGAGGGGCCGTGGTCCGCATACGGGATGGGTTGAGCCGCAGGCAATACCCACATCCCATGAAGTGCCGAGTGCAACGTGCAGATCAGCCGCAGCGACGTTCCTGTCGGGGCTTCACGCTGCGACAAAGGAACGGATCGACGGGTATCGCCTGCGGCTCAACCGATCCTGCGGTCCTGCTGCCGACCATCCTGCGACCCCGGATCAGCGGGACGGCTTGCGCTTGCTCAGGCGTCGCTGGTTGGCCACGGTGATGCGGCGGTAGGGCTTCATACCGGCGCTCGCCATGTTGACCACGGCGTCCTCAGGCGACGGCAGGGGCTTCGCAGTGAATGCCCATGGCATCCAGAACGCCAGTGCGGCCTGCGTTGCCGTGGTGTTCAACGTCACCGCGTAGCCGGCCATGGCGCGCCAGGATTCCCAGGCGGCGACGACCTTCTCGTTCGACATCAGGGCGTACTCGCGCCGGTCGCGGACCGACGGGTTGGGGCCGGCCGTCGCCATCCGCGCCATGCGGTGCGAGATGACGAACGGTGCCGCGGTGCCGAGTTCCACCAGTTGCGTGCCCAGGGCACGTACAGCGCTGCGAGGGCGGTTCATGGCGGTCTCCGTGGGAACGGCATGATGCGATGGCGCGCGTATGCGGCCGGTGAATGCCGTGGCCTGCGCGGGGTGTGCGCCTGCCACCTGCGCCTCTCCCGCCACGGAACAGGCAGTCAGTCCGCGGGCACCGTGCGCTCCCGCGCCCAGTCGCGCAGGGCCTGCACCTGTTCGGCCATCATCACCGAGAGCGGGCGGGTGCCGCGGATCTCGTGCATGACCAGATCGGTGTCGAGCGGCTTCTGTTCGGCGTGGGCTGCGTACAGCGCCGAGACGATGGCCTGTTCCAGCTCGGCGCCGGAGAAGCCGTTCGCTGCGGCGGCGAGCGCGGGCAGGTTGAAGGCTTCCGGATCCAGCGCGCGGCGCGACAGGTGCACGCGCAGCACCTCGACGCGCGCGTCGGGCGAGGGCAGGTCGACGAAGAAGATCTCGTCGAAGCGGCCCTTGCGCAGCAGTTCCGGTGGCAGGTCCTGCACCTGGTTCGCGGTGGCCACGAGGAAGACCTGGCCGCTGCCGGCACCGGCCTTGCGTTCCGCCATCCACGTGAGCAGGTAGCCGAGCACGCGGCGGGAGACGCCGCCGTCCTCGCTGCCGCCGCTGGCCAGGCCTTTCTCGATCTCGTCGATCCACAACACGCAGGGCGCCAGCTGTTCGGCTGACGCGAGCGCGGCGCGCAGGTTCTTTTCGGTTTCGCCGTGGTACTTGTCGTACAGCGTGCCGAAGTCCAGCCGCAGCAGCGGCACGCCGAAGCCGGCGGCGGTGGCCTTGGCCAGCATCGACTTGCCGCAGCCCTGCACGCCCAGCAGCAGCACGCCCTTGGGCAGGTCCAGCCCGGGCGGCGGATTGCCGGAAACGAACACGGCGCGGCGCTGTTCGATCCAGCGCTTCAGGCGGCTGGCGCCGGCGACATCGGCAAACTTCGCCGTGTCGTACTCGTAATGCAGGTGGCCGCTCCGGTTGAGCAGCTCGAACTTGAGCTTGTTCAGCGCCGGCAGGTCGCTGGCGGTCAGCGCGCCGTCGGCAAAGATCAGCTGCCGCGCGATGCGGCGCGCGTCAACCAGGCTCAGGCCCTGCAGATTGCGCACGATCTGCTTGACGGCCTCGCCGTCTGCTTCGACACGGCGCCCGCCGTGCTCGCGGGCGTAGTGCTCGGCTTCCTCGCGCACCATCTTCAGCAGGGCGTTGCCATCGGGCAGGCGCGGGTTGAAGCGCACGGCCAGTGCTTCCAGTTCGGCCGGCAGTTCGATCTTGGCGCCGACCAGCACCACCACGTGCGGCAGGCTGTGGCGGCGCTGCATGATGTCGCGCAGCTGGCGCTGGCTGCTGGCGTAGCCCAGGTAGGGGTGGAAATCGAGCAGCAGGTAGATGCCGCGCTGGTCGGCCTGCTTGATCGCCTGCAGGGCGGCGCTGGCGTCGGGCGGGCCGACGGCGTCGTCTTCGCGGTCCATGTCGAGCCGGCGCAGGCCTTCGGTGATGCTCCAGCGGTGCAGCGCCCGCCACACCTGGCCGAGGGCCTGCCGGAACAGGTCGACCACGCGGGCTTCGTCCTGGGTTTCGATGACGATCAGCGGGGTGTTGGCGCGGATCAGCGCGGTCAGGTCCTGCAGCTCGTTCATGGGGCGTCCGGTCCGTGGGGACGGGCACGATAGCAAGCGCGCACGGGAACGGGGAGCCGACCGGCCCGCGACAACGGGTCGCGCTTCACCGCGCCGGTTCCCGCTTAACTTGCCCCGGTGTACCCTCCGGGTTCTCCAGCAACGAGGTGCGCGCATGAAGACGATTCTGGTCGCCAGCTCCAAGGGCGGCGCGGGCAAGACCACCCTGGCGACCAATCTGGCCGCACATTTCGCACTGGACGGCAAGCGCACGGTCCTCGTGGATGCCGATCCGCAGCATTCCTCCACCCGCTGGGCCGAGCGCCGGGCGGAGCTGGAAACCGCCGTATTGCCGATCGATGCCAGTGGCAAGCGCGCGTGGCGCGCTTGGCTGCCGGAAGACGCGGAGCGGGTGGTGATCGATGCGCCTGCCGGCGCGATGGCCGACGACCTGGGCGGCTTCCTGGAGCATGCCGATGCCGTGGTGGTGCCGGTGCTGCCGTCGGCACTGGACATCGAGGCGACGGTGGGCTTCCTGAACACCATGGCCAAGGTGCCGCGCGTGCACAAGCGCAAGCTGCCGGTGGGCCTGGTGGTTAACCGCAGCAAGCCGTGGACGAATGCATCGCAGCAGGCGGTCGAAATGCTGAAGACCTGGCCGTACCCGGTGATCACCCAGTTGCGCGATACGCAGGCCTATGTCGTGATGGCCGGCCTGGGCCGCAGCCTGTTCGACTACCGCTCGGCCCAGGTGCGCGATCACCAGGCCGACTGGGAACCGTTGTTGAAATGGATCAAGAAGGCCTGAGGCCTAAGGAGTCGTTGTCCCATGCGTGAACTGATCCTGTTGCGTCATGCCCATGCCGAACCCGCAACCACCGGGCAGTCGGACCTGGATCGTCCCCTGTCGCCGCAAGGCCTGGCCGAAGCGGAGGCCGCCGCACGCTGGTTGCAGGACAAGGGCCTGGTGCCGGATCGGGTGCTGTGCTCGCCCGCGCGGCGGGCGCGCGAAACCCTGGAGGCGGTGCTGGGTGCCGTCGGCTACGTGGAGCAGCGGCTGGAAGAGCGCATCTACGAAGCCACGCCGGGAACGCTGGCCGACCTGGCCGACCAGCATCGTGAAGCCGAGCGCCTGCTGATGGTGGGCCACAACCCCGGCTTCGAGCAGCTGGCCGCGCTGATGTATTCCGGCGTGACCAGCGAATACCGCGGCATGCCGCCCGCCGGCGTGGTGGTGCTGACGCTGCCGGTGGACACCGCGATCGAGCCGGGAGTGGCGCAGCTTTCCGCTTTCTGGTGGCCATGACACAGGCAGCCCCGGGGATCATGCGGCTGGCCGCGCTGGGGCTGGGCGCGCTGTTGGCAACGCCTGCCCTGGCCGATGGACGCAACGATTTCGACCCCTCGCACACGCGCCTGGGGTTCGAACTGCGCACGCGCTGGGGGCAGGTGCTGGATGGGGTGTTCCAGCGCTACGAGGGCTCGGTGGAACACCTGCCCGATGGCCGCCAACAGGTCCGCCTGCGCATGTACACGCGCGAGGTGGAGATCGCCGGGCATCCGCGCTACAGCGAGTGGGCGCGCAGCGAGAAGTTCTTCGATGCCGACCGTTACCCGGTGGTGACGTTCACCTCCAGGCCGTATGACCCGATGCTGCTGTACGACGGCGGCAAACTGGAGGGCGACCTGAGCATCAAGGGCATCAACCGGCCGCGCAGCCTGGAGGTGGCGCCGGCCACCTGCTCGCACCCCGCGGTGGGTTGCGATGTGGTGGCGACGGGCGCGGTGCGCCGCAGCGATTACGACATGGACGACTGGATGCTGGCGGTCAGTGACCGCGTGGTGTTCGTACTGCGTGCGCGCATCCGGAGTGCGAAGACACCGTGAACCGCCGTTTCCCCGCCTTGGCCGCGCGGTGCGCGGTGCTGTGTGTCGCGCTGCTGGGCAGCGCCTGCGCCAGCCTGTCCGACCGCCAGCGTGATCGTGCCGCCGGTATCGCCGAAGGCGCCCGTTCAACGGTGGTCGAATGCGAACAGGCCGATGCCTGCGCGCTGTCGTCGCCGCTCTACGACCTGGCCGGACAGGCACGCGCTGCGTCCACGCCGGAGGCGCCGCGCCACTATGCGGTGATCCTGGACCAGGGCTCCGATGCGTTGCTGGCGCGCCTGAACCTGATCCGCAGCGCGCGCGAGCGCATCGACCTGCAGACCTACATCTTCGACAAGGACGACAGCGCGCGACTGGTGCTGGATGAACTGCTGGCGGCGGCGCGACGCGGGGTGAAGGTACGGGTGCTGATCGACCAGTTGTCGGCCATCGCCGACCTGGAGATCCTGGCCGCGCTGTCCGGCGCGCACGAGAACTTCGCCATCCGCATCTACAACCCGAGCTTCGGCAAGGCCAAGCTGAACTACTTCGACTATGCGGGCAGCGTGCTGTGCTGCTTCCGCCGCTTCAACCAGCGCATGCACACCAAGCTGTTGCTGGTGGACGACCGCATCGGCATCAGCGGCGGACGCAACTACCAGGACGACTATTTCGACTGGGACGCGGAATACAACTTCCGCGACCGCGACGTGCTGGTCGCGGGTCCGGAGGCGGCAGCGATGGCCACCAATTTCCAGGCTTTCTGGGAAGCACGGCGCAGCGTGCCGGCGGAGCGACTGAACGATGTCGGCCGTACGCTGCTGCACGAGGGCGTGCCGGCGATGCCGGTGCCGCGCTATCTGCGCCCGGCACGGGTCCAGGCGGCGCGCGAGGAAGCGAGCGACCCGGCCGTGATGCGGGAGCGCTTCGTCGATGCGGCTTTCCCGGTCGGTGCGGTGCGCTACATCGCCGACCTGCCGCAGAAGCACCGGCGCGAGCGCCGCGACGACGATGCGCCCGCGGCGCCGGAGCTGGAGGCGCTGATCCGCAGCGCGCAGTCTGAAGTGCTGCTGCAGACGCCTTACCTGGTGATGTCGAAACAGGCACAGGCGATGTTCCGCGACATGCGCACGCGCGAACCGCCGCCGCAGGTGATCGTGTCGACCAACAGCCTGGCCGCGACCGACAACCCGGTGGTGTATTCGATGTCGTTCAAGTACAAGCGCCGCTACCTGCGCGAGTTCGGTTTCCAGATCCACGAGTACAAGCCGTTCCCGGAAGATGCGCCGGTGGACTACGCCGCGCTGATGCCGGAAGGACCACCGCTGGCGACCTCGGCCAGCGGTGCCGGTGCCGGTGGCAGTCGCGGCAGCGGCAGCGGCGGCAGCGGGCGCGTTCGCGGGCCGTCGGGATCCATCGGGCCGTCGGCCGGCTCCGGGGGCGAGACCACGCGTCGCCTGCAGCGAACCGAGTCGCGGCCGTCGTTCCTGAGCAGCGGCGCCGGTTCCGAGCCGCTGCCGTTGAAGCGTGCCGGCGTGCGCATGGGCCTGCACGCGAAATCGATGGTCATCGACGGCGGCACGGCGGTGATCGGCACGCACAACTTCGATCCGCGCTCGGAGAACTACAACACCGAGGCGGCCGTGGTGATCCAGGACCCCGCCTTCGCACAGGCGCTCGCCGACAGCATCCGCCGCGATATGTCGCCGCGCAACGCGTGGGTGATCGCGCCACGGGCCAAGCCGCCGGTGTTCTCCGGCCTGGACTACAGCCTGGGCAAGGTGTCCGAGGCTTTGCCGATCTTCGACGTCTGGCCGTGGCGGTATGCGACCAGCTACGAGTTCCAGCCCGGTCCCGATTGCCCGCTGCCGGTCGGGCCGAAGGATCCCGCCTTCCACCGGTGCTACGTAGCGGTGGGCGACTTCCCCGAGGTCAATGTCGGGCCGAAATGGCTGTACACGCGCGTGCTGACCGCGTTCGGTGCGGGACTGGTGCCGATCCTGTAGGTCTGCAGGTCTGCAGGTCTGTAGGAGGGGCTTCAGCCCCGATGCTTTTCGACCAGACGACAGAGAGCCCCCGAATGCAGCCTGGTCGACCGCGGGCCTGTCGGACGGTAATGGAAAAGCATCGGGGCTGAAGCCCCTCCTACAGGTCCGTGGGTAGAATCCGGGCACCTTCTCTCCTGGTCTGCACGCCATGGCTTTCCGCGCTCCCGTCGATCTCGCCGCCATCAACGCACACGCCGCCGACACGCTGGTGTCCAACCTCGGCATCGTCATCACCGGGGCCGGCGAGGACTGGCTGCGCGGCACGATGCCGGTCGATGCGCGCACCGTGCAGCCTTACGGCATCCTGCATGGGGGTGCGTCGGTGGCGCTGGCCGAAACGCTGGGCAGCGTGGCCGGCAACCTGTGCCTGGACACCACGAAGGAGATGGTCGTGGGCCTGGAAATCAACGCCAACCACGTGCGCGCGATGCGGGGTGGCGTGGTGACCGGCACCGCACGTGCGCTGCATGTGGGCCGCAGTACGCAGCTGTGGGAAATCCGCATCGAGAACGACGAAGGCAAGCTGGTATGCGTGTCGCGCCTGACGCTGGCGGTGGTGCCGGTGGTGAAGGGTTGATGGGCGCGGAGAAGAGTCGGGAATGAGCGCAGCGCAGGCATCCTGCTGATGCCCTCCTCGCTCCTCTCCCCCCACTCCTGCTATCGTGACGGGATGACGCCGCCCCCTGTTCATGTTGCTGGCGGCAGCGGTGTGGCGCGGGCAATCCGCTACCTCTACCGCGTGCCGTTGCTGCTGGTCCACCTGCTGGTCTTCCTGCCGATCATCCTGCTGTGCCTGTCGCCGCTGCTGGCCTGGGTGCGGGTGGGCGACGAGAGCGTGGGCGAGGTGGCGGTGCGCTGGTGGTCCAGCGGGCTGATGCGCATCTTCGGGTTCCGCCTGCGTCGGGTGGGCACGCCACTCCCCGGCGCCACGATGTTCGTGGCCAACCACGTCAGCTGGATCGACATCGAGGCGCTGCACAGCCAGCGCATGATGGGCTTCGTTGCCAAGCATGAGATCCGCGGCTGGCCGGTGGTCGGCTGGCTGGCGGCGCAGGGCCACACCATCTTCCACCAACGCGGCAGCCAGGAGTCCCTGGGTGGCGTGTTGCAGGCCATGATGCAGCGCCTTCGCGAGGGCCGGCCGGTGGGAGTGTTTCCGGAAGGACGGACGCGCGACGGCCGCTCGGTGGGGCCGTTCCATGCCCGCATTTTCCTGGCGGCGGTGGAAGCCGGTGTGCCGGTCCAGCCCGTAGCGCTGCGCTACGGCGCGCGCGGCAGTGCACAGCCGGTGGTGGCGTTCGGGCCGAAGGAGAGCTTCTTCGCCAACTTCGTGCGCCTGCTGGGGGAGCCGGCCCGCACGGCCGACATCTGCTTCCTGGAACCGATCCGCGTCGCCGATGTGGAAGGACGCCGCCGCATCGCCGACCTGTCGCGCGAGCGCATCGTGCAGGCGATGGCCGAAGGCTGAGCGGGTGCGTTCCAGCGGCATTGCGACGGAATCGAAGGAATACTCCACACTGCGGTGCCACTCTCGTCACGACGCCGCTGCGATGACCCCATGATCACTGCCGCCGACTACCGCCCGCCACGCTGGCTGCGCAATCCGCACCTGCAATCGGTGCTGGGTTCGAGTGCGCTGCGCCGCCGCCGCGGGCTGCGCGCGCTGGCCGGCAGCGGTGCGGTGACGGTGGAGCACATCGTGGATGGCGGCGACGGTGTGCGCCTGCAGGGGTTCCTCAGCCGGATGTCGGGGCAGGCCCCGCGTGGCCTGGTGCTGCTGCTGCACGGCTGGGAAGGCAGCGCCGATTCCAGTTACATGCGCCTGACCGCCGCGCAGCTGCTGACGCGCGGGTTCGACGTGTTCCGCCTGAACTTCCGCGACCACGGCGATACCCATCACCTCAACGAAGACCTGTTCCACTCCAACCGCCTGGATGAAGTGGTGCACGCGGCGCTCGACGTGTCGCGGCGGTTCGCCGGCGACGTGCCGATGCGTGTGGCGGGCTATTCGCTGGGTGGCAACTTCGCGCTGCGGCTGGCGCTGCGTGCACCGGAGGCGGGACTGGCGCTGGCGCACGTGGCGGCGGTCTGCCCGCTGCTGGATCCGGCCACGACGATGGACCGCATCGAGAATGGCCTGCCGTTGTACGACTGGTACTTCGCGCGCAAATGGCGCCGTTCGCTCGAACGCAAGCGCAGCCTGTTCCCGCAGCGGCATGACTTCGACGACACGGTGTTGGCGCTGGACATCCGCGCGCTGACCGACTGGCTGGTGCAGCGGCACACGGCCTTCGGCACGCTGGAGGACTACTTCGACGGCTATGCCATCGCCGGTGGCCGCCTGGCCGGGCTGACCGTGCCGTCGCACATCCTGATGGCGGAGGATGACCCGGTGATCCCGTTCGAGACCTTCCGTGACTGGGCGCTGCCGGCGCAGGCCACGCTGGAGATCGCCCCCTGGGGCGGGCACTGCGCCTTCATCGAGAACGCCGCCTGTGACGGCTACGCCGAGCGCTGGGTGGCCGAACGCCTGGCCGGCGGCACCGCCTGAGCCGGGGAACGGCCGGTACAATCGGCGTTTGCCCGAATCCTGGTAGTTCTCCATGTACGACCCGATCCTCGATGCCCTTCGCCGCGGCGCAGTGGCCGATGCCCTGATCGCTGCGGAAGCGTTGGTGGCCGAACGCCCTGACGATGCCCAGGCGTTGCGCTGGCTGTCCGCCGCCCAGCTTCAGGGCGGCCAGCCCGACGCCGCCCTGGCCAGCATCGACCGCGCCATCGCGCTGGCGCCGGACAACGCCGACCTGCACCTGGCACGCGCGGGCGTGCTGGTGGGCAGCCGGCGTCCCGACGAGGCGCAGGCGTCGCTGGCCCAGGCCACCGGGCTGGATCCCAACCAGTTCACCGCGTACCTGGTGCAGGCACAGCTGGCGCTGGGCCGCGGCGACCTGGACGAGGCCGAACGCCTCAACCGTCTGGCTGCTCGCGTGGCCCCGGATCATCCGCAGCTTGCCGCTGTCGAAGGCATGGTCACCTTGCGTCGTGGCGATGCCGACACGGCCCTGAAGATCGTGAGTGCGGCGTTGCAGGTGGCACCCGAAGAAGTGCAGCTGCGCTACTCGCTCGGCTTCATCCACATGGCACTCGGACACTGGGCGTTCGCCGAACAGGCGTTCCGTGGCGTGGTGGAGCGGACGCCGGGCGCGGACAGCCTGCGCAGCCTGATCGCGGACCTGATCCGCCGGCAGGGGCGTCCCGGCGATGCCGCCGACGAACTGGTCCCGCTGGTGGCGCGCAACAACGCGCCCGCGCTGCATCGCTACATCGGCCACCTGCGCCTTGCCGCAGGCCAGGACGAGGAAGCGCTGGCTTCGTTGCGGATCGCCCTGGCCGGACAGCCACGCGATCGCGACACCGTGCTGGCGATCATCGAGGCGTGGCGTCGCCTGGGGATGCAGGATGATGCGCGCAACACGCTGGATGCGGCCCTGGCCACCACGCCGGACGAGCACGATCTGTGGCTGGCGCGCCTGCTGTTCGAGGCCGTGGGCAGCGCCGAGGCGCGTGCGGTGGTCGAGCGTTGGGTGTCGGCGATGCCGCAGCACGTGCCCGCGATGGAGGCCCAGATGTCGGTGCTGGATGCGGCAGGCGAGCGTGATGCGGCCGAAGCCGTGGCGAAGCGGATCGTCGCGCTCGACCCGGGCCGTGCGAGCGCCGAGCAGCGGCTGGTCGAGGCGCTGTTCGAACGCGATCCGGTATCGGCGATCGCACGCGTCGGCGAACTCGTCGACCAGGCCACCGAACCGCACCACAAGCGCAGCCTGCGCAGTTGGCAGGCCTTCGTCCGCGACCGCGCCGGCCGGTATGCCGATGCCGCCGCTACCTGGGCCGCACTGGCCCGCGAACTGGCCCCCACGCGCCTGCCGCTGTGGACCCCGAGCGGTGCCCAGGGCCCCTGGCCCGACGTGGCGCCGATTCCGATGTCGTCCGCCGGCCGCCCATACCCCATCCTGCTGTGGGGCGCGCCGGGCACCGTGGTGGAATCGATCGCCGGCGTCCTGGGCGCGATCAGCCATCGCCTGCGCGGTGACCGCTTCCTGCCCAATCCGCCGGTGGACGCCTTCCAGAACTACCACACGCCGGCACGGCTCCTGTCCGGAGAACTGTCGGGCGAAGACTGCGTGGCAGGGTGGCGCGAGACGCTGGCCAACCGCTCGGAAGATGGCGGTATCGTCGATTGGCTGCCGTGGTGGGACAACGCGCTGCTGCTGGCCCTGCGTCCGCACCTGCCGGAGGCACTGCTGATCATCGCGGTGCGCGATCCACGCGATGCCTTCCTGGACTGGCTGGCGTTCGGCGCCCCGGCACCGCTGGCACTGGACGACCTGGATGCCGGCGCGCGCTGGCTGGCGCAGCTGTTCGACCAGGTCGCCGATGTGCACGAGCATGACCTGTTCCCGAGCCGGCTGATCGCGATGGATGCGATCAAGGACGATGCCGCGGCCGTGGCGCAGGCGCTGGGCCGGGCGCTGGGCGCGCAGCTGACCGAACCGCCGTCTTCCGGTGCACGCCGCTTCCCGGCGGGTCACTGGCGCCACTACGCCGACGTGCTGGCCGGCCCGTTCGCCGCGCTGACGCCGGTGGCGGTGCGACTGGGTTACCCGGAAGCCTGATCTCTTTTCCCGCATCTGCAGGAGTCATGCATGCGCCTCTGGAGCGACAGTTTCGAAAATGCGAAGCCCATTCCCGCCGGCTTCGCGATGGGCCAGCCCGACGGATTCGCCGCGAACCGCAATCCCCACCTGGCTTGGGACGGCGTGCCTGCCGGGACGAAGTCCTTCGCCCTGCTGTGCATCGATCCCGACGCACCGACCGTGCCGGAGACGGTCGGTCGCGACGACCTGCAGATCCCGGTCGAGCAGCCGCGCGGGCACTTCAGCCACTGGGCGATGGCCGACATCGCACCGGAGGTGCAGGAGATCGCCGCCGGCAGCTGCAGCAATGGGGTCACTGCAAAAGGCAAGCAGCAGCCTGCGGGGCCGGCGGGTGCACGGCAGGGCCTGAACGACTACACCGGCTGGTTCGCCGGTGACGCGCAGATGGGGGGCGACTACTACGGCTACGACGGTCCGTACCCGCCCTTCAACGACCTGCGCGTGCATCGGTACTTCTTCCGCCTGTTCGCCCTGGACGTGGCGAAGCTCGACCTGCCGGCGCGATTCACCGCCGGTGATGTGGAGCGTGCGATGCAGGGGCATGTGCTGGCGGAGGCGCTGGTATACGGCACGTATTCGTTGAACGCCACGCTGCGCGGATGACGGCCGGCGACGGAGACAACCCGTACGAAAGTCCCCGGAGCCTGGTGGCGGACGCCATCGAGGAGATCGGGCCGCTGACGCCGGCCACGAAGCTGCGGCGTTTCGTCCATTGGCTGATCGACCGGGTCATCGTGGTCGGCATCATCTTCCTGGCCATGATCGTGGCCGGCATCGTGGGTGGCGACGAGGCGCTGGCGTGGGCCGAACGCCTCACCTGGTGGCAGGACCAGCTGATCGGGTTCGGGGCGATCATCGTCTACTACACGCTGATGGAAGGCCTCACCGGCACCACCCTCGGCAAGTTGCTGACCGGCACGCGCGTCGTCGATGAGAGCGGGCTCAAGGCGACGTTCCGCCAGGCACTGTTGCGCAGCGTGACGCGGGTGGTGCCGTTCGAAGCGTTCTCCGTCCTGCTCGCCGACGAGGAGGATCCGCGAGGCTGGCATGACCGCTGGCCGCGGACGCGGGTGGTGCGGAAGCGCCGCGCGGCGGCACTCACGGCCTGACGCGCGGCGATCGCGTCATCCGTTCGGATCGCGCCAGCGCCAGCGTCCGTCGCGCTCGATGACCAGGCAGGCGCCAGTGGGCGGACACGTCGCCGCCACGTGGATGGCGCCCGGCGCGATACCGAGCCGCCACGCCAGGCCCATCTGGCCGATGGCATAGAAGCGTTGGTCATCGGCCACGCTCACGTGCAGTGGCGAAGCAACGGGCTGCCGCTCCAGTGCCAGCAGGGTCGACTCCGCCCAGTGCGCGCGGCCGATGAGGCCGGGATGGTCCAGCCGGCGCGTGCCTTCCACCGCGATCCACGAAGACACAGCGATCAGCGCGCCCACCAGCAGCGCGGCGCGATCGGTCGCCACGCAACGCGCCAGTGCGACGACCGGCAGGATCACGGCGATGGCGGCGTAGTACTCGTAGCTGTTCCATGCGAACAGGAAGTACGGCGCGTAGGCGAGCATCGCGAACACGCCAACGCATGCCCATTGCCGCGGTGCCAACAGGCCACGTCCGCGCCAGCCGGCGATCGCCCAGGCGGCCAGCATCGGGAGTGCGGTAGCCGCGATCCAGGCCAGCCCCTGCATGCGGTCACCGGCGACCGCCATCCGCATCGCCTCGCGCGGGACATTCAGCAGCCAAGCGACGAACGATGCGGCGTTGCGCAGTACGTTGCTTCCCAGGCTCAACGCGTAGGCGTCATCGGTATTGGCGGTGAAGCGCGCGCGCAGCCACAGCCAGACCGCGACGACGGCGACACAGGCCAACCAGGCGAAGCATTCATCGCGATCGGGCCGGCGCGCGGCGACGAACCATGCCACCACCAGCATCAGCGCAGGCGTCAGTACCGCAGACTCCTTGCTCAGCAGCGCCAGTGCAAGCCACACCGGGAGCGAGGCCAGCAGCGCGATGCGCAGCATGCCCACGGTGTCGCGTGCGCTGATCCAGGCGGCCAGCAGCAGCGTGGTGAACAGCGTCAGCATGGCGTTGTTCGCAGCGGCTGCCCAATGCACGGGCAGCAGGTGCATCGTCAGTGCACCGTACGCGGCGGCGGCGAGAGCGGCGATGCGCCCGGCATGTGGCCAGCGGCAGGCGCGCGCCAGGCGGAAAGCGAACAGCGCGACGCCAAGCGTGGCCAGGACATGCAGGACCAGGCTGACCACGTGCGCGGCGTGCGCGCTGCCACCCAGCGACGCATCGATCCAGCGCCAATAACCCTCCTGCGAGAGTGGTCGCCAGAAACGCGGCGGCGACGACGGCCAGAAATCCGACCACCATGGCGCGCCGGCCGCATTGGTCGCATGCGCGGCGTGCAGGAACACGTAGTCATCGCCCCAGAACGGCGTGTCCAGCGCTGGCCACCACATCAGGAGCGCGGAGGCCGCCAACAGGGCGGTGGCCATCCAGGGAAGGGCGGAAGCGTTCCTTGCGGGGTGGTTCATCAATCGCACGTCGAAGCCAATGACGCGCCACTATAGCGGCTGGCCTGCAGCATCGATGCGCGCCCTGCGTGCAAGGCGCGCATCGTGCGGCGGACCGTCACTTCTTCTCGTTCGCCGACTCCACCACCATGTCGAGCACGTAGGCGTTCGCCGAGGCGTCGGCCGGCGGGTTCTTCACCGTATAACGGTCCACGCGCAGCACGTTGCGCACGCCCGGCTCGTGGGTGTAGCCCTCGATGCTGTCGTAGAAGTGCTGGAACTCGCCCGGCGTGCCGACCTTCAGGCCCTTGTCGTCGTAGGTGATCTCGCGCACCTGCAGGCACTGCTTGTCGGGGATCAGCGGGTGGCTGCAGGGCTTGGTTTCCGAGGCGACTTCCAGGAACACGCGTTCGCCGGCCCCGCCGTAGCGGGTTTCGGCGGTCGGGTTGCCGGCGAACAAGAGCTTGTCGCCCGTCGCGGTGGTGAGCGTCAGTTGGGTGACGCCGTCCTGCGTGGCGGCGACCGTCAAGGTGCCTTCCAGCCGCTTGCCGACCTCCTGGTCCAGCGCCATCAGCGCATTGTCGGTGCAGGCCATCATCGTGGACGCCAGGCGACCCATGGTGAGGCTGGTGTCCGACAGCGTGTAGGTGCCGCCCATGCGGTTGCAGGTATTGGTCACGCCCAGTCGGCCGTCCTTGAAGTCGAGCTGCACGGGCTTGTCGGCACGTGCGAACAAAGCATCGATGCGTTTGCCCTGCGCGTCGGTGGCGTCCATGAGTTGCCAGTGGTACTGGGGGAGCAAGGCAGCGGTGTCGACCGACGCGGCAACCGGTGCGTCCGGGGTGGCGGCCACGGTGGGCGCGGGCGCGCCGGCCTGTTCCGCCGGCTTGGGGCAGCCCGCAAGGGCCAGGGGCAAGGCAAGCAGCAGCAGTCGTTTCATGGCGTTCTCCGTCGAAGGTGGCCCAATCCAAACGCGCGGCAGGTTGGAATGGGGTGAAGGCCGGGCATCGTGCTTGATTGTAGGAGCGACGTCAGTCGCGACCGCGCCCCGATAGCCATTCACCGTGCATTGGGATGAACGCGCCGCAGCGCGCCCGGATGGCGAACAGCCGCTTCAGGGCATGCCGGCCGTGCGGTCGCGACTGACGTCGCTCCTACAGGGAGCGGCGAGCGGGGAGCAGGGAGCAGGGAGCAGGGAGCAGGGAGCAGGGAGCAGGGAGCAGGGAGCAGGGAGCAGGGAGCAGGGAGCAGGGAGCAGGGAGCAGGGAGCGGGGCGGCTCAGCTGCCGACGGGCATCAGCAACAGCAGCAGTGCGCCCAGCACGATGCGGTAGATCGCGAAGCCGGTGAAGCGGTGCGCCTTGATGAAGCCGAGCAGCCACTTCACCACCACGAAGCCGGTGGCGGTGGCGGCGGCGAACGCCAGCGCCACCTCGCTCCAGTTCTCGCTGCCCAGCGCGTCATCCTTCACCAGTTCCAGGAAGGCGTAACCGCTGGCGGCGAACATGGTGGGAATGCCCAACAGGAAGACGAACTCCGCCGCCGACGAGCGCCGGCTGGTGCCGGCCAGCATCGCCATGAAGATCGCCGCCGCCGAGCGTGAGGTGCCGGGGAACACGCCGGCCACCACCTGCGCCAGACCCACCAGGATCGCCACCTTCCAGGTGATCGTGGCCACGTCGCCGCGTTTTTCGGCGAAGTGCTCGGCGAGCAGCATCCACACGCCGCCCAGGATCAGCGCCCACGCGATGGGGGTGACGGTCTCGGGCAGCTCCCAGCCGGCCAGGCGCACGGGCAGGCCCACCAGCGCGGTGACCAGGAAGGCGGCCGCCAGCTTCATCGAGTAGTCGCGGGCTTCGGCATCGCGCCAGCAGCCGGTCGTCAGTTCCCAGATCCGGCGGCGGAACACCAGCGTGGTGGCCAGGATCGCGCCGGCCTGGATGACGATATTGAAGAAGTCCGAGCGCTCGCCCAGCCAGTGTTGCGCGATGAGCAGATGGCCCGTGCTCGAGATGGGCAGGAATTCGGTCAGGCCTTCGAGGATGCCGAGCAGCAGCGCGGCGAGCAGGTCGGTCATCAGGGTGCGGCGCGGAAGGGAAGGCGGCAAAGAATAGTGGAAACGGCGATGCACCGCGTTGGTTCAAAGCTGAAGCGGCACGCACCAAAATAGGGATTTCACGTGATGAGTTTGTCAAGTCAAGCCATATGAATCAATAACTTGTCCGATCATCCGGGTTGGCACGGGGATTGCTGTATCCCTGCACACATTTATCCAACCCGAGGTTCCGAGATGTCACTGGACAACGTTGAGAAGCTGATCAAGGACCACAAGGTCGAGTTCGTCGACCTGCGCTTCGTCGACATGCGCGGTGTCGAGCAGCACGTCACCTTCCCCGTCAGCATCGTGGATGCGTCCCTGTTCGAAGACGGCAAGATGTTCGACGGCTCGTCGATCTCGGGCTGGAAAGGCATCAACGAGTCGGACATGGTGCTGCTGCCGGACCCGACCACCGCCTATATCGATCCGTTCTACGCCGACCCGACCCTGGTGCTGATCTGCGACATCCTGGACCCGGCCACCATGCAGGGCTACACGCGCGATCCGCGCGGCATCGCCAAGCGCGCCGAAGCCCACCTGAAGGCCAGCGGCGTCGCCGATGTGGCGTTCTTCGGTCCGGAACCCGAGTTCTTCATCTTCGACTCGGTGCAGTTCGCCAACGACATGGGCAACACCTTCTTCAAGATCAACTCCGAAGAGGGCGCGTGGAACAGCGGCAAGAGTTACGACGGCGCCAACAGCGGCTACCGTCCCGGCATCAAGGGCGGCTACTTCCCCGTCCCGCCGACCGACTCGCTGCATGACCTGCGCGCCGAGATGTGCAAGACGCTGGAACAGGTCGGCATCGAAGTCGAAGTGCACCACCACGAAGTCGCCACCGCCGGCCAGTGCGAGATCGGCGCCAAGTTCAACACGCTGGTGCAGAAGGCCGACGAACTGCAGCGCATGAAGTACGTGGTGCGCAACGTCGCCCACCGCAACGGCAAGACCGCCACCTTCATGCCCAAGCCGATCGTCGGCGACAACGGCAGTGGCATGCACGTGCACCAGTCGCTGGCCAAGGGCGGCCAGAACCTGTTCTCCGGCGACGGCTACGGCGGCCTGTCGCAGCTGGCGCTGTGGTACATCGGCGGCATCTTCAAGCATGCCAAGGCGATCAATGCGTTCGCCAACTCGGGCACCAACAGCTACAAGCGCCTGGTGCCGGGCTTCGAAGCGCCGGTGATGCTGGCCTACTCGGCGCGCAACCGTTCGGCTTCGTGCCGCATTCCGTGGGTGGCCAATCCGAAGGCGCGCCGCATCGAGATCCGCTTCCCCGATCCGCTGCAGTCCGGCTACCTGACCTTCACCGCGCTGATGATGGCCGGCCTGGACGGCATCAAGAACCAGATCGACCCGGGCGCGCCTTCCGACAAGGACCTGTACGACCTTCCGCCGGAAGAAGAGAAGAACATCCCGCAGGTCTGCTCCAGCCTGGACCAGGCGCTGGACGCGCTGGACAAGGACCGCGACTTCCTCAAGGCCGGCGGCGTGATGTCGGACGACTTCATCGATGCCTACATCGCGCTGAAGATGCAGGAAGTGACCAAGTTCCGCGCGGCCACGCACCCGCTGGAATACCAGCTGTACTACGCCAACTGATGCACGCGCGCACCGTCATCGCCCAGCTCGCCGGGGACCGTGCATCGGTCCCCGGCAGCGCGGCTGGCGGACATTGAGTTCTCGCGGCGATGGCGACGGATCTCCCCTCCCACCCGTCGCCATCGCCGCACCTCATCGGGCGCATCGTCCCGCGATGCGTCCGCCCGGTTGGGGAACCGGGGCACCACCCGTCTTCGATTTCCGGAGATCGCAACAACGCTGTACCAGGGGAAACACAGGAGAGGTCCATGAACCGCTGCTCCCTCCCACGTCATCCGTTCCTGCCGCACATGATCGCGGTGGGCACGGATGCGGTTCATGCATCGATCCGCACCGACAACGTGTCCGCCGCCAGGGGGCTGCGCGCACGGGTGACCTGAAACCGCCGGCCGGCTCCGGTCGGCCGGTTCCATCCACCATCGGGGTATGCGCATGAAACTGATCACCGCCATCATCCGGCCGTTCAAGCTCGACGAGGTACGAGAGTCCTTGTCGCAAGCGGGCGTGTCCGGCATCACCGTGACCGAAGTCAAAGGCTTCGGCCGGCAGAAGGGCCACACCGAGCTGTACCGCGGCGCCGAGTACGTCGTCGATTTCCTGCCCAAGATCAAGATCGAAACCGTCGTGACCGACGAGCGACTGGACGCCGTCATCGAGGCCATCCAGCAGGCCGCCGGCACCGGCAAGATCGGCGACGGCAAGATCTTCGTCACCACCATCGACCAGGTCATCCGCATCCGCACCGGCGAAGTCGGCGCGGACGCGCTCTAACACTCGGAGCCCCACATGAAGACTCGACTGTTCTCCGGGTGGAAAACCCGTGCACAGATGCTGTGCCTGGCCGCGCTGTGCGGCGTGATGACCGTGGGCGTGGCGGCGACCGCCATCGCGCAGGACGCCACGCCTCCGGCCACCGAAGCGACCACCGAGGCCGCGCCTGCGGCTGAAGTGATTGCCGAAACCGTCACCGAGACGGTCGCCGCCACGCCTGCGCCCGAGGCCGCACCGGCCGAAGAAGCCGCCGCCGAGCCGGTGGTGGAGAAGGGCGACGTGGCGTGGATGCTGACCTCCACGCTGCTGGTGCTGCTGATGGTGGTGCCGGGCCTGGCCCTGTTCTACGGCGGCATGGTGCGTTCGAAGAACGTGCTGTCCGTGCTGGTGCAGGTCATCACCGTGTTCTCGCTGCTGGTGGTGCTGTGGATCGTCTACGGCTACAGCCTGGCGTTCTCCGGTGAAGGCCAGTGGATCGGCAACCTCGACAAGCTGTTCCTGAAGGGCGTCACCATCGAGACGTTGTCGGCCACCTTCAGCGATGGCATCAGCCTGCCGGAATACGTGTTCGTCGCGTTCCAGTCGACGTTCGCCGGCATCACCGGCGCGCTGATCGTCGGTGCGTTCGCCGAGCGCATGAAGTTCGCCGCCGTCATCCTGTTCTCGGTGATCTGGTTCACCCTCGGCTACCTGCCGATCGCGCACATTGTGTGGGCCACCGGTGGCTACCTGTTCGAACTGGGCGCGCTGGATTTCGCCGGCGGTACCGTGGTGCACATCAATGCGGGCGTCGCCGGCCTGATCGGCGCGTACTTCGTCGGCAAGCGCCTGGGATATGGCCAGACCGCGCTGAAGCCGCACAACGTAACCCTGACCTATGTCGGCGCTTCGCTGCTGTGGGTGGGCTGGTTCGGCTTCAACGCCGGTTCCAACCTGGAAGCCAACGCGGGCGCCGCGCTGGCCTTCATCAACACGCTGGTCGCGACCGCCGCTGCGGTGATCGCCTGGGCGCTGGCTGAGAAGATCTTCAAGGGCAAGTCGTCCGCGCTGGGTGTGGCCTCGGGTGCGGTCGCCGGCCTGGTCGGCATCACCCCGGCCGCGGGCCTGGTCGGTCCGTTCGGTGCGGTGGCCATCGGCTTCATCGCCGCCATCGCCTGCGTATGGGGCGTTACCGGCCTGAAGCGCCTGCTGAAGGTCGACGACACCGCTGACGTGTTCGGCGTGCATGCGGTCGGCGGCATCGTCGGCGCGATCCTGACCGGCGTGTTCTACAACCCCGCGTGGGGCGGCCAGGGCGGTGAGGACTTCGACCTGGTGGCGCAGGTCATCAAGCAGGCGACGGGCGTGGGCCTGACGATCGCCTGGATCGGCGTGGTGTCGGTGATCGGCTTCCTGATCGCCAAGCTGGTGTTCGGCCTGCGCGTGGCTGAAGACGCCGAGCGTGAGGGCCTGGACATCGCCTCGCACGGTGAATCGGCCTACGAGGCCTGATGGAATGCCGGGGACGGCTTTGCACTAAACTGGTGCAATGTCGTCCCCGGCCCCGTCCCGCATGCGTTTCGAACCCACCACCGACGCGCTCAGCACGCCGGTGGCCTGGGCGGATGCCGACGGTCTGATCCGCGGCGTGAATCCTGCCTTCGCCCGCTGGCTGGGCGTCAGTAGCCGCCGCCTGCTGGGACAACCCCTGGCGGCCCTGGAGATCGAAGGCGACGCCATGGCAAGGTT
Source organism: Pseudoxanthomonas sp. SE1 (assembly GCF_029542205.1). Classification (NCBI taxonomy): domain Bacteria; kingdom Pseudomonadati; phylum Pseudomonadota; class Gammaproteobacteria; order Lysobacterales; family Lysobacteraceae; genus Pseudoxanthomonas; species Pseudoxanthomonas sp. SE1. The sequence continues at coordinate 144,295 of NZ_CP113783.1, forward strand.
CCTGGACAACACGGATCGCGACGTCCTGCGGCTGCACCGCATGGCGCTGGGCATGCCCGGCGAGTCGCCGTGCTTCGCCGAGGGCTGGCTGTCGCGGCTGGACGGCGGAGGCTGGCTGCTGGAGGCGCACCCGGTGGACGAATTCCCCGCGCTCGATCCCACCCAGGTCCTGCCGAATGCGTTGAGCGCCGCGCTGAAGGGGCTGGCGCACGAGTTGCGCAATCCACTGGCCGGCCTGAAGGGCGCCGCGCAGTTGCTGGCACGCCGGGCCGCGCATCGCAACGACAACGACGACGAGCGCGAGCTGATCGAACTGATCGAGTCCGAGATCAACCGCCTCAACACCCTGCTTGAACAACTGCTTTCGCCATCCCCGCAGCGCCCGCACGCTGCCTTGAACATCCATACCGTGCTGGAGCGCGTGCTGCGCCTGGCCGAGAACGAAGGCGGCTGGTCGGTACGCCTACAGCGGGACTACGACCCCAGCCTGCCGGAACTGTCCGGCGACGGCGACCGCCTGACCCAGGCGGTCTGGAACCTGGTGCGCAACGCGATCCAGGCCGGGGCCGCCAACATCATCCTGCGCACCCGTGTCGAACACGGGTCGCGCATCCACGACCACCTGCACACGATGGCGTTGCGGGTGGAGATCGTCGACGACGGCCGCGGCGTGCCCGAAGAGCTCGCCGAACACCTGTTCCTGCCGCTGGTCAGCGGCCGCGCCGAAGGCAGCGGCCTGGGCCTGGCGCTGTCGCAGCAGGTGGCGCGCGAACACCGGGGGTCGCTGACCTACCGGTCGCGCCCCGGCCATACGGTCTTCACCCTACTACTGCCGCAGTCGCTGCACGACCCCGACGAGGAACGTCATGTCCACTGATCGCCTGGCCGCCACCAGCGGCGCCACCGACGCACGCCGGATCTGGGTGGTCGATGACGACCGCTCGGTGCGCTTCGTGCTGGCCACCGCACTGCGCGACGCCGGCTACACGGTGGACGGCTTCGACAGCGCCGCCGCGGCATTGCACGCGCTTGGCGCGCGCGGCGCCCCCGACCTGCTTTTCACGGACGTGCGCATGCCCGGCGACGACGGCCTGGTATTGCTCGACAAGCTGAAGGCCACGCATCCGCAGCTGCCCGTCATCGTGATGTCCGCCTACACCGATGTTGCCAGCACGGCCGGTGCATTCCGCGGCGGCGCGCATGAATTCCTTTCCAAGCCATTCGATCTGGACGATGCGGTGGCGCTGGCGGCACGCACGCTGCCCGATGCGGAGGAGGCCGCCGACGCGGCGCAGGATGGCGACGTGACGGCATCGGCGACGCCGCAGCTGATCGGCGACACGCCCGCCATGCGCGCGCTGTTCCGTGCGATCGGTCGCCTGGCGCAGGCGCCGCTGTCGGTGCTGATCACCGGCGAGACCGGCACCGGCAAGGAACTGGTCGCACATGCGCTGCACCATGAGTCGCCGCGCTCGCGCAAACCTTTCGTGGCGTTGAACACCGCCGCGATTCCATCGGAGTTGCTGGAAAGCGAACTGTTCGGCCATGAGGCCGGCGCCTTCACCGGCGCGCAGAAGCGGCACATCGGGCGTTTCGAACAGGCCGACGGCGGCACGCTGTTCCTCGACGAGATCGGCGACATGCCGCTGCCGCTGCAGACCCGGTTGCTGCGCGTGCTGGCGGAGGGCGAGTTCTTCCGCGTCGGCGGACGCGAGCTGATCCGCGTGGACGTGCGCGTGATCGCCGCCACCCACCAGGACCTCGACGGACTGGTCGCTGAGGGCCGCTTCCGTGCCGACCTGCTGCATCGTCTGAACGTGGTGCGGCTGCAACTGCCGCCGTTGCGCGAGCGGCGCGCGGATGTGCCGCAGCTGGCCGAGAACTTCCTCGCGACGGCCACCCGCAAACTGGACATCGCACCGAAGCGTTTCAGTGCACCGGCGCTGGACCTGCTGCAGGCCCACGACTGGCCCGGCAACGTGCGCGAACTGGAGAACGTGTGCTGGCGACTGGCCGCACTGGCACCGGCCGATCTCATCAACACGGCCGATCTGCAGGGCGCGCTGCTGCATGCGCCTGCGACGGGCGCACGTGGCGAATGGGACCATGCGCTGGGCGAATGGGCGCGCCGCCGCCTGCTGGAAGGCGCCGAGTCACTGCATGCCGAGGCGCGCGAGCGACTCGACCGCACACTGCTCGAGGTCGCGCTGGAGCTGACCCACGGCCGCCGCGCCGAAGCCGCGGCCCGGCTCGGCGTCGGACGCAACACCGTGACACGGAAGCTGGGTCCAGGCCGCAAACGCGGATAGGCGTTCCCCCGCTGCTTTCATTGAACATGAAGGTAGCGATGGTTACGGTAGCGGGCCACGACCTGCACCTGGAGCTCCCCATGCGCATCGCCCTGTTGGCCGCCGCCTCCGCCCTCACGCTTGCCGCCTGCGGCACCACGCCGTCCTCGTCTTCGCCCTCGCCGTCCGCCGCGCCGGACGTGCCCACCACCAGCACCGCCAGGCAGGCCGTCGCAGTACTGGCCTCCGCCTCCGGCAGCCTGGTCAGCGGCAGCGTCACGCTCACCCCGATGGGCAAGGGGCTGCACCTGACCGGCGAAATCGGTGGCCTGCAGGCCAACAGCACGCATGCCTTCCATGTCCACGAGAAGGGCGACTGCAGCGCCGCCGACGCCAGCAGCGCGGGCCCGCACTTCAATCCGTTCAACACGGCGCACGGCAAGGCCGGCAGCGGCGCGCACCATGCAGGCGACATGAACAACCTCACCGCCAACGCGGACGGCGTAGCGAAGGTGGACGCGCATGTGGAAGGCGTCACGCTGGGCGGCGGCGCGGTGAACGATGTCGCCACGCGCGCGCTGATCGTGCACGCCGCGCCGGACGACTACGCCAGCCAACCTGCGGGCAACGCGGGGGCACGCGTGGCCTGCGGCATCATCAAGATCACCCAGTAACCCGGCCTCGTGCTGTAGGAGGGGCTTCAGCCCCGACGCGCTTGCTTCGAAGACATCCTCGCAAAAAGCCTCGGGGCTGAAGCCCCTCCTGCAGGGATTGCGTGGGGCGGAGGTCCGCCTTCACGCCATCGCAGTCCGCGGATCGGCGTTGCCCGGGCAGTGCGCGAACGTCACCGGGATGCCGTGCGCTTCCAGCACGGCGGCGATCTGCTGCTGGCGTGCCTGGAAGTGCTGGTACGCGCGTTCCAGTCGCTCATCGGTGGCTTCCTGCGGCGCGTACCGCGCGCGCCATGCCGGTGGTTCGAACAGTGCAATGTGCACTTCGCCGCCCGCGTAGCGCAGCAGCGGTTCCGGCAGCGCATCCAGCCATTGTTCTTCCGCGGGCGCCATCAGCGCGGTTTCGATGACGGGCCACAGTGCGCCCAGCCCGCCGTGCTCGTACTGCATCGCGGTCATCGCGGCGAGGTCGTGCAGGGTCATGTAGCGCGCGTGCTCGATCTGCGCACCGAAGGCCGTCTGCGCGAGTAACGCGGTATCGGCCTGGGCCATGCCGGTTTCGAGCAGTACGCTCTCCAACCGTTCGCTGACGGCGTCGACCGTATGGTCATCGCCACTGAGCAGGAAGGGCACCACGCGCAGCAGGCCACCGCGCAGGCCATCGTCCGCCTGCAACGGCATCGGAATGTCACCGGACTCATCGGCACCGAACGCGATCAGGCGTGCGCCTTCGCCGCGTCCCGGCGCGCGCTGGTGCAGCTCGCGCAGCCGCTGGTGCAGCGGCCAGCCGGGGCGCAGGGCTTCGGCGGGATCGAAATGCGCGGCGGCGAAGACGAGATCCAGGTCACGCACCTGCGGCGCATGCGCGGCGAGGTCGCGCCCCAGTTTCCCGGCCAGCTCGCTCGCTTCGGCAGCGGCCAGCGCTGCGCGCTGCGGCGTGCTGCCGGCGGCCAACTCCAGGGCGATCACGCCCATCACGACGGGGCTGGTTGTGGTTGGCGTCATGTCAGCGGTTGGACGTGGTGGAGGGGCGCATTACACTCCCCCATTATGCCTGCCGCGTGCACGGCATCTTCACTCCATCCCCATCACCATCGCCTGCAAAGAGGTCCCCATGCCCGCACCCCGCCCCGTCGCCATCCTCGGCGGCGTCCGCATTCCGTTCTGCCGCCAGAACACGGCCTATGCGGATGTGGGGAACCTGGGCATGTCGGTGCGCACGCTGGGCGCGCTGGTCGAGCGCTTCGGCCTGCACGGCCAGCAGCTCGGTGAAGTGGCGATGGGTGCGGTGATCAAGCATTCCTCCGACTGGAACCTGGGCCGCGAAGCCGCGTTGTCGTCCGGCCTGTCGCCGCTGACGCCGGGCATCACCCTGCAACGCGCCTGCGGCACCAGTCTGGACACCATCATCCACATCGGCAACAAGATCGCACTGGGCCAGATCGATTCCGGCATCGGCGGCGGTTCGGACACCACGTCCGAAGTGCCGATCGTCTACGGCAAGAAGCTGCGTGCGCGGCTGTTGGCCGCGAATCGTGCCAAGACCACGCAGGACAAGATCAAGGCGCTGGTCAGCGGGTTCAAGTTCGGCGAACTGAAGCCGGAGTTCCCCGGCGTGGCCGAGCCGCGCACCGGCAAGAGCATGGGCGACCACTGCGAGGACATGGCGAAGGAGTGGAACATCTCACGCGACTCGCAGGACGAACTCGCCGTCGCGTCGCACAAGAAGCTGGCCGCCGCGTATGAGCGCGGCTTCTTCGATGACCTGATCGCGCCGTTCCGCGGCCTGGAGCGCGACAACATCCTGCGCGCCGACACCTCGCTGGAAAAACTGGCCACGCTGAAGCCGGCCTTCGACAAGATCTCTGGCCGTGGCACGCTGACCGCCGCCAACTCCACGCCGCTGACCGATGGCGCCGCCGCCGTGCTGCTGTCCAGCGACGAGTGGGCGAAGGCGCATGGCCACGAGCCGCTCGCCTACCTGAAGGATGCGCAGGTGTCGGCGGTGGACTTCGTCCACGGCGAAGGCCTGCTGATGGCGCCGACCGTGGCCGTGCCGGAAATGCTCAAGCGCAACGGCTTGACGCTGCAGGACTTTGACATCTACGAGATCCACGAAGCCTTCGCCGCCCAGGTGCTGTGCACGCTGCGCGCGTGGGAAAGCGAAGACTACTGCCGCAACCGCCTGGGCCTGGATGCGCCGCTGGGCAGGATCGATCCCGCCAAGATGAACCCCAACGGCTCCTCGCTGGCGACGGGCCATCCGTTCGCTGCCACGGGTGCGCGGATCGTCGCCACCGTGGCCAAGGAACTGAAACAGCGTGGCGGCGGCCGTGCGCTGGTCTCCATCTGCACCGCCGGTGGCATGGGCGTGGTGGCGATTGTCGAGCGTTGAATGGTCGCGGCATGAATGCCGCGATACGTGCCGCCATCGTTTTCTGCGGGTAGCGGGTGCCGCGTCACCGCGATGGCGTCTGCACCTGTGCGCTGCCGATGCCGTGGCGGTGCCCTTCGCTGACCGCAGTCACGGTGCCGTCCGGGTTGAACACCAGCGCGTTGGCTGCGCCGATTTCCTCTGCAAGGTCCGACCAGCGTTGTCCGCGCTGCAGCAGCGCCTTCGCCTGCGCGCTGTCCGCGTAGCCGGGCTCGATGTCCGTCGCTGCACCGTTGCGCTGCGATAGCCGCGGCGCGTCCACGGCCTGGTCCATGTCCATGCCCAGGTCCACGTAGTTGACGATGGTCTGCAGCACCGTGGTGATGATGGTGGACCCGCCCGGGCTGCCGATCGAGAATGCGGGCCTGCCGTCCTTCAGCGCAAGCGTCGGCGTCATGCTGCTGCGCGGGCGCTTGCCGCTTTCGGGCACGTTCGGATGCGGGCCGGTGAAATCGAAATCGGTCAGCTCGTTGTTGAGCAGGAAGCCGTAACCCGGCACGACGATACCGCTGCCGCCCCAGTCCTCGATGGTGAAGGTGTAGGCGACGACGTTGCCGTCCTTGTCCGACACGGTCAGGTGCGTGGTGTGCGCGCTCTCCGGCACCAGCGCGCGCGGCGCGGGCCGCAGCGGATAACTCGCATCCTGTTGGAAGTCGAACGGATCGCCCGCGGCGACAGCACCCGGAGCAGCGCGTGCCGGATCGATCAGCGCGCGCCGCCGGGCCGCGTAATCCTTGCTCAGCAGGCCGGCCACGGGCGCATCCACATATTCGGGATCGGCCAGGTAGGCATCGCGGTCGGCGAAGGCGAGACGGCTGGCTTCCAGGTAAAGATGTTCGACCTGCGCGCGCGGCAGCGCCTTCAGGTCGTAGCCTTCCAGGATGTTCAGCGCTTCGAACACCGTCACGCCACCGCTGCTCGGCAGCGGCATGCCGTACAGCTCATAGCCCCGGTAGGTGGAGCGCACCGGCGCGCGCACGCGGGCTTCGTAGTCGGCCAGGTCCGCCAGGGTCATGCGACCGCCGCGCACGGAAACGCCGGCGGCCGTCGGTGGACGATTGACCGCATCGACGATCGCCTGCGCCAGCGTGCCTTCGTAGAACGCGTCCACGCCGCCGCTCGCCAGCAGGCGGTACGTATGTGCAAGATCGGGATTGCGCAGCGTCGTACCCGCAGGGAGTGCCTTGCCTTCCCGCAGGTACAGCGCGGCGGTGGCGGGGAAGCGGCGGAACTTGCCTTCGTTCCGCGCGACCAGCCCCGAGAAGTTCGCATCCACGATGAAGCCCTGCTCCGCTACCGAGATCGCCGGTGCCAGGACCTGTTCGAACGACATCGTGCCGTAGCGTTGCAGCGCCTCGTGCCAACCGCGCACGGTGCCGGGCACGCCGACCGACAGGCCACTGGCAACGGCGGTGTCGAAGTCCATTTCCCGACCGTCTTCGATGAAAAGGGCGGACGTAACGGCGGCGGGTGCCGTCTCGCGATGGTCGAGCGTGACCACGCGCTTCTCCTTCGCCAGGTACACCACCATGAAGCCGCCACCGCCGATCCCGCAGCTGAAGGGATCCGTCACCCCGAGCGTGGCTGCCGCTGCGACGGCGGCATCGACCGCATTGCCGCCGCGGTCGAGGACCGCGATCGCCGATTGCGTGGCCTGTTCGCTGATCGTCGCCGCACCCCCGCCGGTGCCGGTGGCGACCGGCGTTTTGGCATGCGTGCCCGTGGCGGCCAGCAGGGTGAACAGTAAGACGGCACGCAGGAATCGGGTCATCGCGGATCACCGAAGGGCAGGCGATCCGATTGTCACACGCCTTCCACCCGGCCTGCCCGTTCCCCTGTGGCCCGCCATCGGTTAGCGTTCCCGTCAATAGGGAGATGGGGGAGCAGCGGGATGCGGAACAGGAGATGGGTGCTGTTGGGCGCCCTCGCGCTTGGCTTGGCGGGTCCGGTGCAGGCGTGCATCAATGCCATCGGAACCGACCACCAGGGACGCCACTTCGATGCGCACATCGACGTCGGTGAGCAGTTGGAGGCGCGACTCACCTCCGGAGCGGTCCGCAAAGACTACATGCGCCGGGCGCGACATCACGGCGCGGGCAACCGCAAAGCCGGACTTGGAGAACCTGACCGACCTGGCCATCCTGCTGATGTACCAAGGCCAGCATCCACGGGCCGTGCGTCTGCTGTTATCGCTTGAGCGGCGCTATCCCGGTCGTCATGAAACCGCCGCCAACCTGGGTACCGCGTTGGAGCTGTCGGGTCATGATGCACCGGCGCTCGCCTGGATCCGCCTGGGCATCCAGCGCAATCCTGCAGAACACGTCGGTACCGAGTGGCTGCACGCGAGAATCCTTGAGAGCAAGTTGGCTGCCGCGAGGGATCCTGCGTACCTGGCGCGGCACTCGATCGCCGGCCTGCAATTCGGCGACGCCACGGTTCCGCCATTTCCCGCGCCGTTACCCGCGGGCAACGAGGGTCGGCCTGTCAGCGCGTATGACCTCAACCATGCGTTCGCCTACCAGCTCGGTGAGCGCATGCAGTTCGTCGCGCCGAAGGATCCGGTGGTGGCCAATCTGCTGTCGGACTGGGCGGCATTGAACATGGCAGGCGGGCCGATGGAGAACGTCGTCGTGCTGTATGCCCAGGCCAGACGCTACGGCGTCCAGGAGACCGCGACCATCGCCCGACGTCTGACAGAGGCGCGCCGTGTGCTGAAGGCCGCTCCCAGAGCGGAGCACCGAGACGGCCAGTGCGCCATCTGCGAGCCAGAGCTCTAGCGGCCCCGCGTTCCAACCCCACTGAACTTAACCAAGCGTTGCAACGAGAGACGACTCAACGACCGTTCCCTTCCGCCACACTGGAGCTCGCAATCGTATGTGCAGGATGTCCCGCGCCTTTTCCTTCCTGATCCTGTTGCTCATGGTCGCCGCGTGCAGCAAGCGGGAGATGGCCGAGTCCGATGCCTCCGCGGCGGCCGAGTCGAGTGCCGACGCCGGCGTTGCGATCATGGCCGAAGCGGCGTCGGACAGTGCCCCCGCGGCTGCACCTCGGAAGAGTGTCGAGGCCCCCGCGATGCAGGCGCCCGGCGTCGACCCTTCGCAGATGGCCTCGGATGTGTCTACCCAGATCGACCCGCAACGCCGCTTCATCCGCACCGCGCAGGCACGGTTCCAGGTGGTGGATGTCTACGGCACCGCGTTGGTGATCGAGGATGAGGTCGTCGCGCAGGGCGGATTCGTCGTCGACAACCAGATCGCCTCGCAGGTGCAGCGCGTGCTGAGCCGCCCGCTCGGGCAGGGCAAGCGACTGGAACTGACCGAGTACACCTTGCAGGGCGAGTTGACCGTCCGCGTGCCCAGCGAGCGCACGCAGGCGTTCCTGCGCGCCGTCGCCGCGCAGATGGCATTCCTGGACCGGCGCAGCTTCTCGGCCCGCGATGCACAGTTCGACCTGCTGCGCCAGCAGCTGGCACGCCAGCGCGCGCAGGACGAGCAGCAGGAACTGGGCGAGGCCGTGCAGGCGGGCGGCAAGCTGGGCGATAAGACCGATGCGATCCAGTCACGTAGTGCGGCGCGCGCCAGCCGTGACGAGGCTTTGATCGCGCAGAAAGAGTTCGAAGACCGGGTCGCCTTCAGCACGATCACGCTTTCGCTGAGCCAGGATCCACAGGTCCGGAAGGCCGAACGCGTCGATGTGGATGCGGTGTTCCGCGACAACGGACCCGGCTTCTTCAACCGGCTGCGTGATGCGCTTGCCATCGGCTGGCGGGGTGGGCTGGAGGTCGTCGTCGCATTGGCGGCGCTGTGGCCGCTGTGGTTCTGCGTGCTTGCGCTGTGGCTGGGCTGGCGGCGCTGGCGCCGGAAGCCGGCGGTCGGCTGACCGCACGCCGCGTGCTCAGTCCCTGAGTCGCGGCAACCCGTGCGCGTCGCGTTCTTCCACGACAGCCTCATCGTGGATCTTCTGCTTCATGTCGCGGCCGGGCAATTCCATGGTCGCGCCGCCACGTGCGGCCTTCAGCGCATTGCCGTAGCACTGCTGCGCCATCGCCGTGTCGCCGGCCGCGCTGAAACCATCGCCGAGCTCTTCCCATGCTTCCGCACCCGCGCCCTGCGCGATCGCACGGTGCAGGAATTCCTGTCCTTGCATCCACTGCCCCTGCAGGCGCGAAAGTCGACCCAGGGTAAGCAGCAGCGAAGGGCTGGCGGGATGGGCCGCCAGCCAGTGTTGCGCGCTGGCACGGCGGGAGTCGAGCTTCCCGACCGGCAGGCGACCGTACAGCGCGGCGAGTGATTCATCCCAACGGGCTTCCAGTGCCTGCTCGATACTGCGGGTCGCGGCATCTTCCCAGCGCAGTGCCGCAGCGCGTTCGGCGTAGGCAGCGACCACGGAGGGGTGCAGCCGCAGCGGCTTGGTCAGCGTTTCCCAGCGCTCCGCCAACACGTTGGGATCGGCCGCTTCGAGCAGCGACTGCGAAGCGAGGCGGATCTCCAGCGCGTCGAACGCAGCAGGCGCCATGGCCTGGTTCTGCTTCAGTGCGCCCAACAGGCCATAGGCTTCACCCGCATGTGCGGTGGCGGCCAACGCCTGCGTACGCAACACCAGGCCGCGCGGCGGGAGCGGCTGGACGTCTGCGCCATCGAGCATGGCGAGAGCCTCGTCCGGCCAGCCCGCGTCCAGCGCGATCTGTGCCGATGCCAGCGCATGCGCCGTCACGGAGCGCTCCCGCAGCGCGGCGAGATGGCGCTGCATCGCGGCTTCATCGCCGCGCGCCTGCGCCGCCTGCACGGCTGCGGTGCGTGCGACGGGGCCTACTTCGCCATCGTCCGCGGCGCGCTCCAGCAACTTCTCGGCCTTCTGCCAGTGTCCAGCGTGCAGCGCGTCCAGGCCGTCGATGAGGCGCGCGCGCGCCTGCTTGCGGCGATGGCGACCCCATGCACGGAACGGCAGTGAAACCAGGCGCCAGGCCAGCCATGCCACTGCACAGATCAGGATCAGCGAAAGCAGCGCACGCGGCACGTTCGTGTGCAGGTCGTAACCGCCGAAGCGGATGAAGACCTCGCCGAGGTCGCGGTCGGTACCCGCCATCCATTGCGCGGCCAGCACGCCCGCCAGGACCAGCAACAACAACAGCATCACGGTGCGGAATGGTTTCATGGCGTCACCTCCGGCGTGTTCGCGGCCGGCACCGACAGTCGCATGCCGGCGTTACGCAATGCGCGCAACTGCAGCAGCGTGCTGCCCAGCACAGCCGGTCGCGAAGGTGCGGGCGCTTGCTGCAATGTGCGCAGTTGGACCTGAACCTGCCGTCGTTGCGGTGAATCGGGCCACAACCGCGGTACCCATGTGGCGATGCGTGCGAGGGCGGCGCGCTGGCCGGCAGCGTCCCCGCGTTCCAGCGCAGCCCGCGCAAGGCTGATTTCGATCTGCAGCGCCGCGTCGGCCGTGGCGCGGTCGTCGGGCGCCACCAGCGTGGTGTCGCGCGTGGGCCGCACGTCGACCAACGGCGCGAGCATGCGCTGCCATGCCGGGCGAGCGTGCGCCGGTGCGTCGACCATGCTGTCGCGCGGGAGGCCCGCGAGCGCATCGGCGAGGGCGCCCAGCTGCGCGAGCGATGCCGCCTGCGTGCCGGCGCCCAGCGCATCCAGCGCAGCGCGCTCCTGCGTCAGCGTCTGCTTGAGATTCAACAGGCGGTGATCGTCCATCCCGTCCAGGGTGCCCGCGGCCAGTGCGTAAGCGCGTCGCGCGCCGTCCAGGTCACGCGCAATGTCCAGTCGCTGCGCCGCCTGTGAAAGCAGGAGCTCCACTTCGTCCAGCCGCAGTGCCTGCGCACCGTGCCGGTTCGGGTCGGTCAGCTTGGCGACGCTCTCCTCCAGCAAGGCACCGCGCTGCCCCAGGCCAAGCACTTCGTCGCGCAACACGCGGTTGGTGGCCGCCGCATCGAGCAGGCGCTGCGCCTGCGCGCGCTGATCGCGCCGCAGGGCGTCCGTGCGCGCTTCGAGTGCCTCGATGCGCTGCATGGCCGCCGACTGTGCGGTCTGCTCCTCGGCATGGCGGGCCTGCCACCACGCCCAGCCACGCCATGCGCCGACGCCCATGGCCAGCACCACCAACGACACGGCGATGAGGCGGCCCGCACCATCGGCGCGGCGGGGAGGGGACGGTTCGTCGTTCACACAAGCATCCTTGTCGGCGGTCGAAAACGTGATGGGCGCCGCAGATGCTACCGGATGCCGGGAAGCATGGCCGTGCAGGCCGTCCTGATCATCTGCGCCGGGCGCGGACCGGCGGCTTGAAGGACATGCGCGAACCCGGCATCGCGCGCAGCGTCGGCCAGGCGTGCACTTGCGGCGACCACGGTGGCAGCCCGCAAGCGCGCCTGCAACGGGCCCGGCAGCTGTGCGAGGACCTGCTCCAGGGCGCCGCCGCTGCTCACCAGCAGGCAGGCGGGCGCACGCAGGCCGGCGAGTGCCGCGAGGGTGCGGGGTGTCAGCGCGACGGGCTCTCGCCGATAGACCTCGGCGCGGTGCAGGCGGGCGCCGCGGGATTCCAGCGTGGGCATCAGCAGGTTGCGGCCGTCGGGCGCAGTGATGAAGCCGACGTCGGTCCCGCGCACGTCGGTGAGCGCCGGCAGCGCGAGCAGGCCTTCGCTATCCATGCGTGCAGGGAACGACACGTGCGCGATGCCGGCGCGGCGCAGCGCCGTCGCAGTACCGGCACCCACCGCCAGCCATGATTGGCCGGGTCGCGCGTCCAGTGGTTGCAGGGCGTGCGCCGCCGAGACCGCGGCGGGGCTGGTGAACACGACGGTCTCGCAGGCGAGGGCGTCACGCAGATCGGCACGGGTAGCGTTGTCATCGCATGGCTGGATGCGCCAGGGCGACATGGCCAGCAAGCCGGCACCCTGGCGTCGCGCAGCACGGCGGAGTGCATCGTGGCCGCCCTGGGGCCGCAGCGAGATGACGTACCATGCCGGCGGCGTTGGGTGTCCCATGCGCGGATTATGAGTGATGAGTGCGGAAGAAGCCTTGCAGGAACTGCGTGAGTACTGTCGTGGCATGCCGCCGGTGGCGGCGATGGGCGTGGAGGTCGACGGTTTCCACGACGGGGCATTGCGCCTGACCGCTCCGTTGTCGGCCAACGTCAACGACAAGGGCAACGCCTTCGGCGGCAGCCTGACCTCGCTGATGACCGTGGCAGGGTGGGGACTGGTGACGCTGAAACTCCGTCTGGCGGGCCTGAAAGCCGAGGTCTACGTGGCCGACAGCCAGATCCGCTATCTCGCACCGCTGTATGCCGACCTGGTGGCCGACGCCATGTTCGGCGAAGGGCAGTCCTGGGAGGCCTTTCTGGACACGCTGGTGCAGCGCGGCCGTGCGCGGATCCAGGTCGATGCCAGGATTCTGCTACCTGAAGGCGGCAGTGCCACCACGCTGGTGGGACGGTTCGTCGCCATCTCAAAGCGGTAGCATGCCGGCATGACCGAGGGGGTGCCATGCGCGTGATAAGGAAGATGCTGTTGGTGGCGGGCCTGCTGATGCTGGTGCTTGCGCCCGCTGCTGCGCAGAGTCGCCTGCAGCGCGGCAAGCTGCAGCAGATGCAGGATACCTATGCGGCCTCGATCCGCTGGGGCGATTTCGAGAACGCCTGGCAGGCCGTCGACCCCGCCTACAAGCTCGAACACCCGATGACCGAACTGGAGTTCGAGCGCTACCAACAGGTCCAGATCTCCGGCTACCGCGACGTTTCGACCCATGCCGGCCCGGACGGGACGGTGGAGCGTGCGGTGGAGCTGCGCGTGATCAACAAGCACACCATGGCGGAGCGGACCCTGCGCTACCGCGAACGCTGGCGCTGGGATCCGGAAATGAAGCGTTGGTGGCTGGTGGTGGGCCTGCCGGACCTGTGGGACGGGGAGTAGCCCGCCGCCGCCCCGGTGACGTCCTGTGCGACAATCGCCGCCCGCTCCATTGCCTCCAGTTCCCGTGAATTTCGAAGAAATCCTGGCCTTTGCCACCGGTTCGCCCTGGAACCAGATGCTGTCGCTGGCCCTCGTCGGCCTGACGGTCGCGATCATCTACACCGAAATCGCGCGCCTGTTCCGCGGCTATACGGCGCTGCGCCCGGCCGAGCTGACCCATCTGGTCAACAGCGAGAACGCGTTGGTGGTCGACTTGTCGGCGAGCAACGACTTCGAAAAGGGCCACATTGCGGGCAGTCGCAACGTGCTGCCCAGCAGTTTCGACCCCGAAAGCAAGCTGCTGGCCGGGTCGAAGGCCCTGCCCGTGGTGCTGGTCTGCCGCACCGGGCAGGCCTCGGCGGGCGCCGCCAAGCGCCTGAAGAAAGCGGGTTTCGAGAAGGTCTATGCGCTTGATGGCGGCATCGCCGCCTGGCAACAGGCCGACCTGCCGCTGGTCAAGGGCCGCTGAGCCTGCTTTGGCCGCGGCCCCGCCCTTGAACAGGGCCCCGCGTGCCGCCATGACATAATTTCCATTCACCGCAGCAATCCAGATTCTGGAGTCAAGAAATGTCCGACGAGACCACCAACGGCGCGGTCGCGCCTGCCGCCGAAGCCGCTGGCCCCGCTTTCACTGTCGAAAAGATCTACGTCAAGGACGTTTCCTTCGAGGTTCCCGGCGCCCCGGCGGTGTTCGCCGAAAACGTACAGCCGGAACTGCAACTCAACCTCAACCAGCGCGTGCAGCGCCTGGGCGAGAATGCGTTCGAAGTGGTGCTCGGCGTGACCCTGAGCTGCAAGGCCGGCGACAAGACGGCGTACGTGGCGGAAGTGCAGCAGGCAGGCATCTTCGGCCTGATCGGCCTGGAGCCGCAGGCCGTGGACGTGCTGCTCGGCACGCAGTGCCCGAACATCCTGTTCCCGTATGTGCGCCAGCTGGTCAGCGACCTGGTGCAGGCCGGCGGCTTCCCCCCGTTCTTCCTGCAGCCGATCAACTTCGAGGCGCTGTACGCCGAATCGCTGCGCCAGCGCGCCGCGCAGGGCGGTGAAGGCCAGCTGGCCAATTCGGAACCCGTCGGCAACGCCTGATTGACCGTGCAACCGTCGGACACCGCGACGCAACACGCAGGGGGACGGATGGCCGAGTCGACGCCGGATAATCCACTGAAAATCGCCGTCCTCGGTGCCGGTTCCTGGGGCACCGCACTGGCGGCCCTGATGGCCCGGCACGGGCACGCGGTCACCCTGTGGGGCCGCGATCCCGTCGTTTCTGAGGCCATCGACCAGCGGCACGAGAACACCCGCTACCTGCCGGGCATCCCGTTGCCGGAAAACCTGCGCGCCACCACCGACCTGGCTGCGTCGCTCGCCGATGCGGACCAGGTCCTGGTCGTGGTGCCGTCCCATGCCTTCACCGAGACCCTGAAGCTGGTCGCTCCGTTGCGCCCGGCGCGTGCCGGCGTCGCCTGGGCCACCAAGGGCTTCGAAACCGGCTCGGGCCGCTTCCTGCACGAAGTGGCCGAAGACATCCTGGGCCCGGACGTGCCCTTGGCCGTGGTCACCGGTCCGTCGTTCGCCAAGGAAGTCGCGTTGGGCCTGCCCACTGCCGTGACCGTCCACGGTGCCGACGCGGAATTCGCACAGGCGGTGGCGGATGTCATGCATGGTCCGGCGTTCCGCGCCTATACCGGTGATGACATGGTGGGCGCCGAGCTCGGTGGCGCGATGAAGAACGTGCTGGCGGTCGCCACGGGCGTGGCGGACGGCATGCAGCTAGGCCTCAACGCCCGTGCCGGGCTGATCACCCGTGGCTTGAACGAAATGCTGCGCCTGTCCGCCGCCATCGGTGCAAAGCCGGAAACCCTCATGGGCCTCGCCGGCCTGGGCGATCTGGTGCTGACCTGCACCGGCGACCTGTCGCGCAACCGCCGGCTTGGCCTCGCGCTGGGTCGTGGTCAGTCGCTGCAGGACGCGGTGCGCGACATCGGGCAGGTGGTCGAATCGGTGCAGACCGCTGACGAAGTCATGCGCCAGGCGGACCGTCACGGCATCGACCTGCCGATTTCCAGCGCGGTGCGTGCCGTACTGCATGGCGATCTCACGCCCGCCGCCGGCTTGCAGCACCTGCTGTCGCGTGAGCAGAAACCGGAGTATCCGGAAACACTGTTCAAGTAATCCGACGCGGCGTATCGAATCAGCCCGGCCTCAACCGCCGGGCTTTTTCTTTGGCGCATGAAAAAGCCCGGCCACAAGGGCCGGGCTGGGTGCGACGCGGGGAGAGAGGGACGCGTCGCGGGGGAACGCTGTTGCGGCTTACCAGCTGAAGCGCGGACCGACGAACCACTGGGTGTCGCCGTCGACAAGCTTGACGTCGGCCGAGGCACTCCAGTTCGGAGTGAACTTCACCTGCGCGCCCAAGCGGCCGTAGAACTCGCCGTCGTAGTCGTCGCCGTCTTCGTAGCCGGCCAGCGCGTAGCCGTTGAGGCGGTTGGTCAGCGCGCTGTTCACGCCCACTTCGACGCTGTAGCCGTCGGCACTGAAGCTGGGCACGCGAATGCCGGAGGGCGTGGTGAAGCTGTCCGTCTTCGCCTTCTCGTAGGCGACACGGGTCAGCAGGTCGACGCGCTGCGACAACTCGTGGTTGTAGCCGAGGCCGACGCGCCATTGGTCGAAATCGACATTGACGTCATCGACTTCTTGCTTGCTGTAGTCAGCAAACACGTGAAAGTTCGGGTGCAGGGCGACGGAACCCTTCAGCGCCCAGCCATCGGCGTCGGGGCCCTCGATGTTCGTCGCGGTGTAACCGCCTTCCACATAGTTGTAGGAAACGCCTTCGGCAGCCGAAGCAGCGAAAGGAGCAGCAGCCAGCAAGGTCAGGGCAAGCAAGGACTTCTTCATGGAAACGCCTTTTATTTTGTTGTTGTGTATCCGTCGCCTCGGGGGAAGCGACGGTGGGCGAAGTATCCGCTTCAGCTCACAACACGCCCTGAATATCAAACTTACCAGTACATAAATTAGGGGGCGAGGCAAGGAACTTTCGCCGGTTGCATTTATCGGCCTCCCGGGATTCGCCCTGTGTTCCTGTCCTCTTCGATCAGGCCGTGGCGAATGGAACGTTGAGCGGAAGGATTTCGCAGCGCGTGCAGACGTGCAGGCTTTTTCGGAGCGGCAGGAGCTAGACGATGATGGAAGATCAAGGTTGTGGGCCGGCGCCAGACAGCAGGAACGAGGACATGGACTCGCCCGCCGTTCAACTCGATGAGATGCGATGGAGTGCCATCGTTGCAGCATTGCCGCCGCTGGTGCGCGCAAGAGCGTTGAATGGAGTACGCACGCGGTCCTTCCTCGAAGGCGTACTCTGGGTGGCAGTCACACAGCAGCCATGGGGTCGGTTGCCCAAGGCCTGCGGCCCCTGGCACAGCGTCTACGTCCGTTTCACGCGATGGACCCACGAAGGCATCTGGGACGTGGTGATCGCGTCGCTGAACCTGCACCCCGACATCGCGGATCCGCTGCGGCGGCTTGTCAGTGCCTACCGCAACTCGAACCACCCCGCATCGAGTGCACGGCGCGCCATGCCGCGATACCAGCCGTTCTAGGCGTTGGGCGGCAGGTCAGCGGGATGTCCACCATCGAGCTTCATCACCGGTGGCGAAGAGGCTTCTCCGATGCATCGCGTCCAACGGTCGTGCCCGGGAAAGTGCGTCGCCTCAGCCCTCGACTTCATCCGCATCGCGCGCATCGGGTGATTGCCGCGCGACGATGCTGGTCGCGGTAAGGTCGCCGGTGACATTGCCCGTGGTCGCGAAGACGTCGGGAATGGTATCCACCGCCAGCAGCAGGCCCAACGGCTCGATCGGCAGCCCCATCGATTGCGTCACCGGCATCACCGTCGCCATGAAGCTCACCTGCCCCGGCAGGCCTATCGAGCCCAGGCTGATCACGACCGCCAGCGCGGCGCCCGCGGCGAGCGTCACGGCATTCAGGTCGATGCCGTAGGCCCACGCCACGAAGCATGCAGCGACGATGTACTGGATCGGGCTGGTGATGCGGAACAGCGTCACCGCCATCGGCAGGACCAGCGCAGCCACCGCGCGCGGATGGCCCAGCCGGAAGCGCGCGCTCTCCACCATGGCCGGAAGCGAGGCGAGGGAAGACTGCGTGCTGGCCGCCACCACCTGGGCGGGCAGGATCGCCTTCGCATACGCGAGCGGCGACTGGCCCGCGAAAACCGCGACCAGCACATAGCAGATCAGGGTGGCGCCCAGATACATGCCGCATTGCAGGGCGATGTAGCCCGCCAGCGCGCCGATCACGCCGATGCCCGCTTGTGCGCACACGGCCAGCACGAGCGCGAAAACGCCGATCGGTGCCGCCAGCAGCATCCAGCGCACGATCACGATCATCGTGTCGGCGATGCCATGGCAGAACGCGATGATCTGTGCACGCCGGTCTTCCTGCACACGGGTCAGCGCAAACCCGAAGAACAGCGCGAACACCACCACCGGCAGCATCGCGCCCTGCGCCGCCGCCATGATGGCGTTGCTGGGCACCACCGAACCGATCCAGTCCGCGAGCCCCGGCGTTGCGATCTCGCCCGCCGCCGGCAATGTGCCGCGCAAGGTGGCCGTGAGACTGGCGCTGGGCGGCACCAGCGACAACACGAGGGGCGCGACGATCGCGGCATAGGCGGCGAACAGGGACAGCAAGGTGATGAAGACCACCATGGCACGCCGCGCGACGCGACCGGAGGCCGCCGCGTCGCTGGCAGTGGCGACGCCCAGGATCACCAGTGACAGCACCAGCGGCACCACGGTCATCTGCAGGCCGCTGAGCCACAGCTTGCCGATCGGCTGCGCGATGGCGACGGCAGCGCCGGCGCTGTCCGGCAGCCAGTGCGCCAGGGAAAGGCCTGCGACAGCCCCCGCGCCCAGTCCGAGCAATACGCGCGCCGTGGCGCCGGGCCACCTCATGGCGCCGTCTCCGGCAGCCGCCAGTCGTGCACAAGGCGCGCGTACTCCTCGCGGGGCAACAGTACGAACACGGGCCGTGCCTCCGGCCGCAGCCAGGCCAGCAGGCCGTCCATCGTCTCGGATGCCATGGCGGTGCAGCCCGCTGTCGCTTCGCCGGGCTTGCGCCACAGGTGCGCGAAGATGCAGCTGCCGCCGCGCGGCGTTGCGTTGGGGTTGTGGCCGATCACCAGGCCGTTGCGGTAGCGCGGGTCGCCGTTGTTGTGCAGGTCCAGCCGCATCGGTTCCGTCGACCCCTTCGCAGCGGCTTCGCCTTGTTCACGTGTATCGATGATGCGGTTGTAGAGCGGAGAATCCGGCACGTCGATGCAGTAACTGGTCGCGTGCATCGGGCGATACGGCATGGCCGTGTCCGCCTCGGCTGCGTAGCCGAATGCCTCACCCAGGGTGAACACGCCGGCCGGTGCACGGCCGTCGCCTTCCTGCTTTCGCGGCCCCTGCGGCTGTACCTCGTGCAGCCCTTGGCCCCATGCCGATCCATTCCGCCCCACTGTGATGGGGGCTGCGGACGTCGTAGGCTGCCAGCGCCCATCCCTGATCTCGAAGCGCTGCAGCGTGCCGGTGGTGGCATCCCAGCCATCGGTCAGGACCAGCACCAGCTGGCGTGCATCGCGCCAGGGTGCCGATGCGGACGCTTGCGTGCCTGCGGCGGATGCGCTGGCACACGCGACCATGACGGCTGCGAAGGCGAACGAGCGGAATGAATGGCGCATGGACTGCAGTGCGGGCATCACGACTCCAGCAGATGGTGGATGCGTTCAAGGTTGATGGCGAGTTGCCGGTTCCGGTCCGGATTGGTCTGGCACAACAGCACGAAGACGAAATCCAGCAGCGACTGCAGCGAGGAGCGGTACAGCAGCTGTTCCACGTGCGGCGCAGGGTCGTGCGCGGAAATCACCAGCGCGGCATCGGCGTGCGCCCGCAGCGGATTGGCGGTGTGTCGCGTGATCGAGATGACCTTGCCTTCGCAGGCCTGGAACTGCCGGCTGACCTGGGACAGTTCGGGCAACTTGCCGAACTCCGAGAACATCAGCAGCACGTCGCCGGGTCGCGTCGCCGACAGGTTGGCCATCATCAGGATCGGGTCGGTATGGTGCACCGTCAGCACGCCCAGCAGTGAAAGGCGCATCGCGAACTCGCGTGCGAACAGGCCATCGTCGCCCAGGCCGCACACGAACACCTTGTCCGCCCGGTCGATCAGGTCGACGATCGGCTCGATGTGCGAACGCGGGTTGAGGCTGCGGGTTTCCTCTTCGGCCGAGGCCTTGCTGCGCCGCAGCCCGTCCTGCAGCTGCTGGTAGGCATCGCCTGCATCGTCCAGCGTGGAGGCCTGTGGCTGCGCCTGGCCGTTGCCATTGCGCGCCACCGCCTCGCCGATGGTGTACTTGAGGTCGGGATAGCCCTTGAAACCGAACTTCTGCGCGAACTTGACCACGCTCGACTGGCTGATGCCCAGCGCGCTGGCCAGCTGCTGCGAGGAGTAGTCGCGCAGCAGGTGCGCGTTGTCGAGGATGAAGTCGGCGATGCGGCGCTCGATGGCCGACATCTGGTCGCGTTCGGAGCGGATCTTCACCAGGGACGTTGTCATGGCGTGAGTGTGATGGCGGTGGACGGGACTGACAACGGGCCATCGCCACCGGGCTCAGCCCGGCAGCATCTCCAGCCCGCGGATCTCACGGATGCCCAGGCCGGGCGCATCGGTGATCGTGATCTCGGATTCGTTGAAGATCACCCCGCCCTCGACAGGGTTGAACTGGCCCAGCGACGGGCCATCCAGATCCACCTTGGTGATCACGTTGGCCTTCGCGGCGGCCACATGGACGGCGGCCGCGACGCTGATGCTGGTCTCGATCATGCAGCCGATCATGCATTCCACGCCGTACAGCGAGGCGATGTCGGCGATCCGGATGGCATTGGAGATGCCGCCGGTCTTCATCAGCTTGATGTTGATGATGTCGGCGGCGCGCATCTTGATCAGGTCGATGACTTCGGCGGGTCCGAACACGCTTTCGTCGGCCATCACCGGCGTGTGCACTCGGTCTGTGACGTATTTCAGCCCTTCTAGATCGCGCGCCCTGACCGGCTGTTCCAGCAACTCGAGTACCACGCCGGCGTCTTCGAGGTGTTGCATGGCGAACACCGCCTGCTTGGCGGTCCAGCCCTGGTTGGCGTCCAGCCGCAGCAGGGCGCGGCCTTCGACGGCGGAATAGATGGCCTTCACGCGTTCGATGTCCAGGCCGATGTCCTTGCCCACCTTGATCTTCAACGACTCGAATCCGCGCTCCACCGCGCTGATGGAATCGGCCACCATCTTGTCGATGTAGTCCACGCTGATGGTGATGTCGGTGGTGATGACCGGGTCGCCACCGCCGAGCATCTTGTAGAGCGGGGCGTCGTACAGCTGGGCCCACAGGTCGTAGATGGCGATCTCCACCGCGGCCTTGGCGCTGGTATTGCGTTCCAGCGATGTCTGGATGAGGTCGGTGATCCGGTTGAGGTTGGCGATCTCCTGCCCGATCAGGCGTGGCCGGATGAACTTGCCGATGGCTTCGATGATGGAGCCATGCGTGTCGCCGGTGATCACGGCGGTGGCCGGTGCTTCGCCGTAGCCGACGTGCCCGGTGTCGGTGTGCACGATCACCACGATGTCCTCGACGGTGTCGACGGTACGCAGCGCGGTCTTGAACGGGGTCTTCAGCGGCACGCGCAGCATGCCGAACTTGATGTCGGTGATCTTCATGGAGCCCCTTGGGCACGGATTCTCTGGATGGCGGTGATGCGGTCCACGGTGGGCTGCTCGGCATTGAACATCAGCGGCTCCAGCGGGGTGACGGCGACCGAATTGAGCCGGGTGCGCACGGTCTTCCCGTCCGCGCCACGATAGGTGATGCCGGTGGTGTCGTGGATGGTGTAGGTGGTGCCATGGTCATGGCCGATCACCATCATCACGTGGCCGGGGATGTAGACCAGATCGCCCACTTGCAGGGTACGCAGCACGGCGAGGCGCTTCTCGTGGCTGTCGGAGGCATCGAAACCCACCCGCTCCAGTGCGGGACTGACGGCCTGTGCGCTGGTGTTGCGCGGCAGCGTGATGCCCATGCTGCGGTAGACCTCGGAAACGAAGCCGCTGCAGTCGCGCGTGTTGTAGCTATGGCCCCATCCGTAGCGCTCGCCGAGGAACTTGAAGCTCTGGTGCAACAGGTTGGCCTGCGTCAGCGGCAGGTAGTCCGGTGCCACGTCCGCCGTGCGCGGCAGCAGCGCGGGCAGCAATGCCAGCGCGCCGTCGGCGCGCCGGACGGGCAGCTGGATGACATGCGAGGTGTACGGGTGTTGCCCGTTCACGGGCATGTCGGCCGGCCAGTCTGCAAGCAAGGGGACGCGCACGCCCATGTCCAGTTGCAGTTCGGACAGGCCCGGCTCCTCCGGGTTGTGGACGGTGCGTGCCGTCGCACCCGTCACCACCAGTGAGGGCGAGCTGCGCCCATAGCCGAAGACCACGCCGCGCTCGCCTTCGGCGACGTACTGCTTCTCGATCCATGCCGCGTAGAGCGGACTCACCACGAAGTACCAGTCTCCGTCCGCGCTGGTATGCGCGATGACGACGGGCGTGCCGGGGAACAGGGCGCTCTCCTGGAAGCGGTCGATGTCGGTATCGCCCTGGCTGCTGAAGACACGTTCGCGGCTCGGAAACGTGCGCAGGTCGGCCCGGTGCACCACCAGGCCATATCGCGCCGGCGCGCGCTCCGCGACGCCATCCACCGCGGCATTGGCCGCGATCGCGGCCAACTGTGTCTTCGTCACCTCGCGACCCTGCATGTCGTAGAGGGTACGGGTTGGCGGCGCGGAAAGCGGCACCAGCCATGCCTGCACCTCCGCACGGGTCAGCTCCGCCGGCAGCGCTTCGAGGGCATGGACGTGACGGTCGGTCTGCTGCATGCGCTGGTTCTGCGCAGCCACGTCGGCGCTGTCGAGCAGCGCGCGCTGCGGGTGCGCCAGCTTGCCTATCCAGTAGTCGGCCAGCAGGTGGCGGTCCTCCACGCCGATCACGGCGTGACGCGGTTGTGGCAGTCGCTCGCGTGCCAGCACGGACGACGTGCCGCACAGCAGTGCCGCCAGGGCGAGGCAGTGCAGCCACCGGCGAAGGGGGATGTCCCCCGGAGTGTTCCGTCCCGCCGTGTGCCGGCATGGCGTCGATGCGTTCATCCGCTCCCCTTGGTCAGGCCTTGCCCCGCCAGACATGCCATGACGCCATGGCCGGGGGGTGGGTTCCGTAAGAATATTTATTTCTTCAGAGATAAAAAGCAAGAATAAATTATTGACCCGTGTATTAATGTCGTGTTACACAAACCGCGACCAGTCGACGTGGGGATGTACGACGTGGATGCCAGCAAGCGCCAGCACACGGTTGCAGTACGCGGCAGGCGCCCCCGGCGCCGGCTGGCGGCGTGGCTGTGCCTGTGCGGGTGGCCGATGGTACTCCTCGCTCCCCCGGTCGCAGGGGCGGTTGACCCGTTGGTGGAGATCGTCGCCGATGTCGACCAGGGGCGCTTCCGTGACGCCGACGCCGCCATCACCCGCGCGCTGGCAGCGGACCCTGCCGACGCTGCCGGGCAGCAGGCGCTGCTGTTCCAGCGCGAACGCATGCGCCGGATCCGTCTGGACTTCACGCTCGACGTGGCTACTGTCCGTGATCGGATCCGTGCGCAGATACCGGACCTGCGCGAGGACGAGTTCCAGCGCTGGGATCGTGCCGGACTGATCGAGCGGCTGGATATCGATGGCGAGCCACGCTATTTCAACCGCTCGGTCTCGAACCTGTTCCGGCTCAGTCCGGAGGCGGCCGCGCGCCGCGCGCCGCCGGTCAAGCCGTTCGTCGAAGGCCCATTCGAATCCCTGCATCCGCACCATCGGGAAGTGGTACGTGCGTCTGCAGCATCGCAATCGAGCAGCGTGGCGGCGCGCCGCATCCGCGTAACCCAGTCGTTGACGGTGAAGCCCGGGGCAGTGCCGGCGGGTGAAATCGTGCGCGCCTGGATCCCGTATCCAAGGTCGATCCCCGGCCAGCAGGAAGGCATTCGCCTGCTGGCCAGCCTGCCTGCGGGTGCACAGGTCGCGCCGGCGTCCGCGCTGCAGCGGACGGCCTATCTTGAGCAGCCCGCCATGGCCGATGCGCCGACGACGTTCTCGGTGACATACGAGATGACCGTCCATGCACGCCATTTCCGCATCGACCCTGAAAAGGTGGTGCCTGCGGACATCACGCCGGCATTGGCGCCATTCGTGGCCGAACGCGCGCCGCATGTGGTCTTCAGCGAGGACCTGCGCCGCTTCAGCGCCAGTGTCGTCGGCGACGAGACGCATCCCTACCGCATCGCGCAGAAGCTGTTCGCCGCCGTGGATCGCATTCCATGGGCGGGCGCACGCGAGTACTCCACCATCAGCAACATCAGCGACTACGCCTTCCGTGCCGGACATGCCGACTGCGGACAGCAGACCCTGTTGCTGATCACCCTGCTGCGCATGAACGGCATTCCGGCGCGCTGGCAGTCCGGCTGGGTCTACTCGGACGACGATGTCGGCTACGACAACATGCACGACTGGGGCTGGGTATACCTGGCGCCCTATGGCTGGGTGCCGATGGATGTCACCACCGGCCAGCTGCAGTCGGACGATCCCGCGCTGCGCTGGTTCTACCTGGGTGGGCTGGACGCCTACCGCATCGCGTTCAACGACGATTATTCGCGCGAGTTCGTTCCCGCCAAGCAGCACACGCGTTCGGAGACGGTGGATCTGCAGCGCGGCGAAGTGGAGTGGCGGGGCGGGAACCTCTACTTCGATCAATGGGATTACCGGTTCGAATGGACCGTGTTGCCGCAGGACGGGCACGACTGACCACGACAGACAGTTCAACCAACATCTTTAGCAGGAGAGAGCGGGGATGAAAGGCAAGGTATTGAAAAAGGCGGCGCTGGGCATCGCGCTGGGGGCATGCATCGCGACCATGGCGCCACTGGCGATGGCGCAGAGCGCGACCGGCGCGGTCGCGGGACGGGCGAGCGCAGGCGACCAGATCACGATCGTCAACAACGCCACCGGGGCGACGCGCACGGTGACCGTGGGTGCGGATGGAAGCTACCGCGTCACCCAGTTGCCGGTCGGCGACTACCAGCTGCAGGTCAAGCGTGGTGGAGCGGACCTCGGCGACACCGTAGGTGTCAGCGTGGCGCTTGGCGGCACCACCACCGTCAACCTCGGCAGCGAGGGCGACCTGGTGAACCTCAACGCGGTGCAGGTCGTGGGTTCGCGCGTGATCAATCGGGTGGACGTGCGTTCGACGGAGTCGGCGACGAACATCCGGCGCGAGGAACTGGCGCGGTTGCCGGTGGACCAGAGCGTTGAGTCGGTCGCGCTCCTCGCACCCGGTGTTGTTTCCTCGGGCGCCACCTTCGGTGGGTTGACGTTTGGCGGATCCTCGGTCGCGGAGAACGCGGTATACATCAACGGTCTGAACGTCACCGATCCCTACCGGCGCCAGGGCTTTTCTTCAGTGCCCTTTGCGTTCTATGAGGAATTCCAGGTCAAGACGGGTGGCTACTCGGCGGAGTTCGGCAGAACAACCGGTGGCGTCATCAACGCGGTGACGCGATCGGGCAGCAACGAATTCCGGGCGGGGACCCAGCTCACCATGCAGCCGAGGGCGTGGGCGTCGGATCAGAAAGACCGGTTCCATTCGGATGGCACCATTGACGAACGTGATCGTCGAAGCCGGGACGGTGGATCGACCTACAAGGCCAATGTCTGGGCATCAGGCGCCATCGTGAAGGACAAGCTCTTCTTCTTTGCGATGTATGAGAACCGTGACAGCAATCCCAGGGACATCGATACGATCGAGGCCTGGTACACGGACAGCAACAATGATTTCTGGGGCGGCAAGCTCGATTGGCAGATCAACGACAATCATCTCCTTGAATTGCTGGCGTTCTCGGACAAGGCTGAATCCAGCACGAGTGCCTACGACTACGACTGGGACGCGGAAGCGCGCGGCGAGAAGACAGGCGAGAGCTACGTGGGCTCGGGCGGCGACAACTGGTCGCTGACGTACACCGGCCACTTGAGTGAGAATTTTGTCGCCAAGGCCATGTACGGCGTGAACGAGCGCAGCGCAACCGGCGGAAGTCCCTGGGATGCGGGTTGCAGCATCGTCAGTCGCTCAAGTACCTACAACGCGCTCTTCCCGCCGGCGACGACGCGCGAAGGATGCCACCCCAGCAATACCAGTGTCAGCAGCCGTTTCGACAAGCGCGAAGCTGCGCGTCTCGATTTCGAGTGGGCACTCGGCGATCATCTGCTCCGCTTCGGCCTGGATCAGGAGGTCATGGACTCCACCAGCTCTCGCATCTATCCCGGTGACGGCGTCAGCTACACCGCGATCGGCATCGCCGCCGACGAGGATGATCGGGATCTTCCGAATGGCGCCAGCGTGCCTGCTGGCGTGACGGCCTATATCGATGCCCGGCGCTACATCACCGGTGCGCCCGTAACCACGGAAGCGCAGGCGGTCTACATTGAAGACACCTGGAACGTCACGCCCAACTTGCTGTTGAATCTCGGTCTGCGCGCGGACAAGTTCCACAACAAGCTCGCGTCGGGAGCCACCTTCGCCAAAGCAGACTTCGGCGACATGATTTCTCCGCGATTGGGCTTCAGCTGGGACATGAAGGGCGATGGCACGACGAAGATCTTCGGCAACGCTGGTCGCTACTACATTCCGATCACCAACAAGCTTACGGATTACTTCGGTGGCGGGACCACGGACGAGCATACCTACTATGTCCTCAACGGCTGGGTCGAGCGCACCGACCCGGTGACCGGCGCGTCCTACCTCTTCCCGGACGTCGGCCAGCAGCTTGGGCCCGTCAATACCGAGGGCAACGTGCCCGCCCCCGATGATGTCCGCACCGCGGTAGCGAAGAACCTCAAGCAGGTGTTCCAGGATGAGTACATCCTCGGTTTCCAGCAGGCGATCAATCAGGCCTGGTCATGGGGCGTCAATGCGACCTACCGGAAGGTCACCCGGGCGGTCGAGGACGCGCGCATCAACCACGTCGAGGGCTGCGACTGGTACTCGGGTGATTGGCCCATCATCAATCCGGGAGAAACGACCACGCTGTGGTGTCCCGATACCGAAGACTGGGTGACGTTCGACAGCTCGCAGGACGGCTATGTCGCGCTCGGCAGCGGCCTGGTCATGGGCTACAAGAAGCCCAAGCGCACCTACAAGGCCGTGGAATTCCAGATCGACCGCGCCTGGGACGACAAGTGGGCATTCAATGCGTCCTACCTGTGGTCGAAGTCGGAAGGCAACATCGAGGGGCCGGTCAATTCCGACACGGGTTACAACGACACCAATCTCGTCCAGTACTACGATCATCCGGCCGTAAATGAGCGCTACGGCGTCCTGTTCAATGATTTCCGCCACCAGATCAAGCTGCGTGGCAGCTACAAGCTCAACGAGATGTGGAGTTTCGGCACGACCATTTCGGCGCGCTCGGGCGGCCCCATCACGGCCTTTGGCGTGCGTTGGCCCAACGACAACCGGAGCGCGGGCGGTCCTGGCGAGTTCAGTGGCGGCGGCTCGGGCTGGATCTGCGTTTCGGCTTGCAGCGACTGGACGACACGCGAACTTGTCTACACCGGGCGCGGGGCTTTTGGCCGCATGCCCTGGGTCTACGACGTGGGCGCCAATGTCACCTGGACGCTTCCGGTCGAAGGGGTCGACCTCAAGGCGAGGCTGTCGGTCTACAACCTGCTCAACGAACAGACGGTGATCAACGTGCACTCGCGCTACGAAAGTACGCCAGGCAACGAGATGCCTTACTTCGGCGAAGGGACGGTGTGGCAATCCCCACGCTATGCACAGCTCGTGGTGACCTGGAACTTCTGACCGCACGCTGCATGTGGTGGAAGTGGTGTTTCTCCCATGGCCTGCCGTTCGCGGCAGGCCTTTCTTTGCCCGCGGCATGGCCACGCGCCAGCGCGGTCCGTGCTATTCCTGTACCCACGTCCATCGCGAGGTCTCCGACATGACGATGCTTTCCCTCTCCCTGCGCCGCAGCGTCGCCATGCTGCTGCTGGTCATGCTGCTGGGCGGCTGCGCGCATACCGGCCCGCGCAACCCGCTGGCCACGTGGGTGCCCTCGAAGAACTTCGATGAGCGGCGCCCGGTGGTCATCGTGCTGCACTACACCGAGCAGGATTCGGTCGAACAGTCGCTGGATACGCTGCGCAGCCGCAACAGCGGTGGGCGCGTGAGCTCGCACTACCTGGTGGGCAAGGACGGCAAGGTCTACCAGCTGGTCAAGGATTCCCAGCGCGCGTGGCACGCCGGCGCCGGGCGGTGGGGCGCCATCACGGACGTCAACAATGCCTCGATCGGGATCGAAATCGACAACGACGGCAAGAGTCCCTTTCCCGATGCGCAGATCGACAACCTGGTGGTGCTGCTGCGCGACCTGACCCAACGCCTTCGCATCCCGCCGAGCCAGGTCATCGGCCACTCGGATCTCGCGCCATCGCGCAAGATCGATCCGGGCCCGCTGTTTCCGTGGAAGCGCTTGTACGACGCCGGCTTCGGCATCTGGCCCGGCGACGGGGCGGGCGACCCTCCTGCAGGATTCGATCCCTGGCTCGCGCTGCAGGCGGTGGGCTATTCCGTCGAGGATCGGGGTTCCACCGTGCGCGCGTTCCATCACCGCTTCCGTGGCATCGAGGGAACCGAGCTGGACGCAGAGGACCTGCGCATCCTGCATGCCCTGACCTACCGGGAGCCCGCAAGCCGGGCGGGCACGGCGTCGCCCTGAGTAGGAATATTCAAGTCAGTTTTTCTGCGCAACAAGAATAATTTATTGACTCATTTCAGGTGGCGTGCTACACGGATGTACAAGGGTTTTGTGACGGACGGTGGCATCGTCCGTCCATGGGTGCCGGCGGGGTGCCGGCGCACATCCGAGCAATCAGACAACGTACTGCGGTGCGCATCCGGGACGGATGCGCCGGAAGGCGCCAGTGGGGATCCGTGCGCTCCGGGGAGATGACAGGCAAGGCACCCGTGGCGTCCGGCGCGGATGCCGCGCGAGGACGACCGAACTCCCCTGGAACAACGCTTGGCGCATCGCAGCGACAGTGTAGTGGCCGCGTATTGCAGCGTTCTTTCATCCAGGAGATTCCGCATGCCCGTTCGATCCCATCCGCTCAAGCCGAGCCATCTTGCCGCCGCCATCGTGCTGGGACTCGCCCTTCCCGCGGTCGGCCTCGCACAGGATGCAGCTCCTGCCCAGGAAGGTGGCGCGCGCACCCTGGACACCGTCACCGTCACCGGGTCGCGCATCAAGCGCACCGACGTGGAAGCCGCGCTGCCCGTCACCATCATCCAGAAGGCGGAGATCGAGGCGCAGGGCATCACCTCGGCGGAACAGCTGCTGCAGTTCCTCAACATCGCCAGCAACGGCTCGGACAGTCTTGCCTCGAACGCGGGCATCGCGCCGGCGGATCTGCGCGGCAACAATGGCGTGTCAGGCGCAAACCTGCGTGGCCAGGGTGCTGACGCCACGCTGGTGTTGCTGAATGGCCGGCGTGTCGCCACCCACGGCCTGCGTGGCCAGGCGGTGGACCTGAATTCCATTCCCTTCGCCGCCATCGACCGCGTCGAAGTGCTGCGCGATGGTGCATCCGCCGTCTACGGCACCGATGCCATCGGCGGCGTCATCAACTTCATCACCCGCAGCGACTATCAAGGCATCACGGTCAATGCCGGGTTCGACATGACCCAGGAAGGTGGCGGCAACATCTTCACCTACAGCGTGCTGGGTGGCATGGGCGACATCGACACCGACGGCTGGAATGTCTGGGGCACGATGAACTATCGCGAGAACGAGATCCTGCTTGGCAGTGATCGTGACTTCTCCAACACCTTCCAACCGAACCGCGGCCTGTCGCCCGACACGCGCGGCACGCCGTTCGCCACCGTGACCAATGCGGCCGGCGGCCTGATCACCGGGACGTTGGCCGATCCTGACGGCGGCGGCGGTCAGGCCCTGATCAACATACTCAACCTGCCGGGTGCGGCAGGCTGCGAAGCCGGCGGCGACATGATGGGCCCGTATGCCTATCGGTTGTGGGGCGTAGCGAACTCCAAGTACGCCTGCGCCTGGGACTACCCGGCTGCGCAGGTGATGCAACAGCCACAGGAAAGCCTCCAGGCCCTGGGCCGGGCCACCTTCAAGATCAGCGACAACCATCGTTTCTATGCCGAGGCGATGGCGTCGCGTTCGGAATCCAACCGCCAGTTCGAAGCGCAGCAGATCACGTCCAGCACGTCGACGGCGGCCTCTGCGTTGGGGCCCAGCACCTGGTACCCCATGAATGCGAATACGCAGGCCACGTACGACATGATCTACAACGCGCTGGCCAGCTACTTCGGCCCAGCCAACCTCGTCTACGGCAACCCGATCCCCTATCGCTGGCGCTGCGAGATCTGCGGGCCGCGCCAGATCGAGACCACCACCAAGGCATACCGTTTCCTGGTGGGCTTCGATGGCACGCTGGGTAGCTGGGACTACGACATCGGCCTGTCGCGTGCATCCAGCGAGGCCGAATCGGTGCTGGGCACCGGCTACTACTTCACCCCGGCTTTCAAGGCGGTGCTGGGCAGTGGCCTGCTCAATCCCTTCCTGATGCCCGGCCAGCAGCACGATCCGGCAGGCGTGGCGGCTCTGCAGGCCGCATCGGCGGCGGGCGTCCGCCTGTACGGCGGCGAGTCCACCGTCACGACACTGGATGCGGCGTTCTCCGGCGGATTGGGCTTCAACCTCTGGGGCGGCGAAGTGATGGCGGCGGTCGGCGTGGACCTGCGTCGCGAGGAGTTCGAGTTCGGTTCGACCGCGGACGGCATCGTGCTGGACAACAGCTACATCTTCGGCGCGCCGTTCGACGCGACCAACAACCTGCCCAAGGTGCAGCGCGACGTGAAGGCGGTCTATGCGGAAGCCTTCCTGCCGGTACTGGACAGTCTGGAAGTGAGCGTGGCCGTGCGTCGCGACGACTACGATGGTTTCGGAAGCACGGTCAATCCCAAATTCTCCTTCAAGTGGCAGCCGATCGATTCGCTGGCGTTCCGTGGCGCCATCAGCGAGGGCTTCAAGGTTCCGGAGTTCACGAAGCTGTTCAGTGGCGTGACCGAAAGCCCATACACCGGCTTCGACCTGGCCGATCCGGCGACCTGCCCGGGCGGCGCGGCGAATCCTGCCGTGCCGGGCTGCGAGGCCATCCAGCCCGCCATCCTCACGGGTGGCAAGGCCGACCTGCAGCCGGAAACGTCCGACCAGAAGAGCTTCGGCGTGGTGTTCGCGCCCAATGATCGCTTCAACATCAGCCTCGACTGGTGGGAGATCGAGCGCACCAACACCATCCGCACGCCCAACCAGGCGACCCTGATCTCCAACTACGACCTCTTCGTCGACAACTGGATCCGCGATGCCAGCGGCGAAGTGGTGGCGATCGACCGCCGCTTCATCAACTCGGGCGGCACGCTGATCAGCGGCGTGGAAGTGGACGCCAACCTGACCGGCGAACTGGCCGGCGGCACGTGGCGGGTCAACCTCAATGGCAGCTACATCGACAGCTTCCAGGAGAAGGCGCTGGAAAGCTCGCCCTACGGCGACAACCTGGTGGGCAAGTATGTCCGCTACTACAGCCTGCCGCTGAAGTGGAAGCACACGCTTGGCTTCAGCTGGGCGAAGGGCGACTGGTCGCATACGCTGACCCAGATCTACCGTGACGGCTACAAGGACGAGTTGCCGGTCAGCGTGAGGAATGGCAGCTACATTCCGGAAGACTGGAATCCGGATGTGGACGACTACATCACCTACAACTACAGCGTGGGCTGGACCGGTCTGGAGAACGCCAAGTTCACCCTCGTCGTGCGCAACCTGCTCAACGAGGATCCTCCGTTCACCGCGCACCAGAACGACTTCGCTTCCGGTGCCGCTTGGGAGCCGCGTGTCGCCGATCCGCGCGGTCGTTCGTTCGCATTGATGGTCGAGTACAAGTTCGACTGACCTGATCCGCTGTCGGACCATCTGAAGGTTCGGGCCGTCGCCGGCTTGCCGGTGGCGGCCCGCCCGCATGCGGGATGCCTCGCCTGCGATTCCGCGGAGCCCTGAGTCACGCCATGAAACATCTCCTCGTCTGTCTCGCCCTGGTCGTGCCGCTCGCGCATGCCGCACCCGGCAACGAAACCTTCGATGAAGCAGTGGAGCAGACCTTCGAGCACTACCGGCTGCCCGGC
Source organism: Pseudoxanthomonas sp. SE1 (assembly GCF_029542205.1). Taxonomy (NCBI): domain Bacteria; kingdom Pseudomonadati; phylum Pseudomonadota; class Gammaproteobacteria; order Lysobacterales; family Lysobacteraceae; genus Pseudoxanthomonas; species Pseudoxanthomonas sp. SE1. Next base: position 176,017 of record NZ_CP113783.1, read on the forward strand.
CTGGCGGTTGGAGTCATCGAAGATGGTGAGATCGTCTACACGCGCACGCTGGGCGAGGTAAGTGCCGGCGGCGGTGAGAAGATCAACAACGACACGCTGTTCAAGATCGCCTCCAACAGCAAGGCGATGACCGCGGGCGTGCTGGCGCGCCTGGTCGACGCGGGCAAGCTGAAGTGGGACGACCCGGTCACTAAATACCTGCCGCAGTTCCGCATGCACGACCCGTGGGTCACGCAGCAGATGCAGGTGCGCGACCTGCTGATCCACAACAGCGGCCTGGGCCTGGGTGCGGGTGATCTGATGCTGTGGCCGGAGCCCAATCGGTTCACTCGCGCGGACATCATCGCCGGCTTGGCGCACCTGAAGCCGACGCACAGCTTCCGCGCCAACTACGCTTACGACAACCTGCTCTACGTTGTCGCCGGCGAGGTCGCGGCCGCAGCGGGTGGCGCCCCTTACGACGCATTGGTGAAGCGGGAACTGTTCCAGCCGCTCGGCATGCGCAGGTGCCAGGTCGGCGAGTGGAACCGCGCGCAGGTCGGCAATGTGGCGCAACCGCACATGCGCACCGAGCAGGGCAATCGCGTGATCCGCGAAGACGCCGACCTGGTGCCGGACGTCACTTCGATGGCGGCCGGCGGCATCCGCTGCAGCCTCGGCGACATGCTGGCATGGGTTGACATGTGGCTGTCGCCGGAGCGCGCTCCAGCATGGTTGTCCCCCGCGCAGCGCAGGGCCGTGTGGACCGCGCACATGCCGATGCCGGTGAACGCGCGCATGCGTGCCTGGGACAATAGCCATTTCTCCGCATATGGCTACGGCTGGCGCCTCTCCGACGTGGATGGTGTCTGGAAGGTCGCGCATACCGGGACGCTGGCGGGTATGTATTCGTCGGTGATCCTGTTGCCCGACCAGCGCACCGGCATCGTCATCCTGATCAATGGCGAAGGCGAGGCCGCGCGGACCGTGCTGGGCCAGGTGCTCACCAAGCACTTCACCGCGCCAGGGACATCGCCCACCGTCGCGCATTACGCCGCGCTGCTGGACAAGGAGCGCGCCGGCGAGCGCGCCGCCAAGCCCAAGGCCGACACGCGCCATCGCGCAAGTGCGACGCCACAGGCGATGGCGCCATGGATGGGGCATTACCGCGATCCATGGTTCGGTGACGTGGTGTTGTGTGCGGCAGGCGACCGCGTACGTTTTTCCGCCGCGCGCTCACCCATGCTGACGGGTACCGTGATGCGGGTGGACGAGCGCTGGCTGGTGGATTGGGACGACGACAGTGTGGATGCCGAGCCGTGGCTCCACTTCACCGCCGCCCAGGCAGGCAGCGACGCCGGGCTTAAACTGTCGCACGTCGATCCCGAAGCAGACTTCAGCTACGACTATGCCGATCTCGATTTCCACCGCACGCAGGCCTGCCGCTGACGTGCGAGGCATGGTGCTGCTCCTGTTGAGTACGCTTCCGTTGCTCGGCGCCTGCGCGTCCGCGCCGGGCGTACAGGTGTCTCCGGCACAGGAAGCGGCGCAGGCGGACCTGGTCGATGCGGCGACGGTCGTGCCCGGTCTGCAGCAGGAAATCCGCTATGCGGGCAAGGACAATTTCGTGGGGGTGCCGGTCGTCGGCTATGAGGCGCCCAAGTGCCTGCTGCTGGCACCGGTCGCGCAAGCGCTCGCCCGCGTGCAGCAGGACGTGCAGCGCGAAGGCCTGTCGCTGAAGGTGTTCGACTGCTATCGCCCGGTACGCGCGGTGAAGCACTTCGTCGCCTGGGCACGCGACCCCGCCGACCAGCGGACCAAGGCGGCGTACTACCCGAACCTGGACAAGGCGCGCCTGCTCGATGGCTACATCGCCGAATCCTCCGGCCACAGCCGGGGCGCGACGCTGGACCTGACGCTGGTGCGTTGCGGTGGCGGCGCGTGCACGGAACTGGACATGGGTACGCCGTTCGACTTCTTCGATCCGCGCGCCAATACCGCGCATCCCTCGATAAGCGACGAGCAGCGCCGCAACCGCGCGCACCTGGTGCAGGCCATGGCGCGGCACGGCTTCCAGAACTATGCGATGGAATGGTGGCACTTCACCTTCCGCCCCGAACCCACCCCCAAGATCGCCTACGACGTCCCGATCCGATGAGTGCTTCCCCTTCCTCCACGCCACCGCGGACCACCGATGTCGCGGTGATCGGCAGTGGCATCGTCGGCCTGTCCGCCGCCCATCACCTGCTGGATCGCGGGCTGTCGTGCACGCTGATCGATGCGAAGGGGCCGGCTGGCGAAACATCGTTCGGCAATGCGGGCTCCATTTCCGTCGGCAACGTGATGCCCCAGTCCACGCCCGGCATCGTCATGAAGGCGTTGCGGATGCTCGCCAATCCGTTGGCGCCGTTGAAACTCGACTGGGGCGTCAGTCCGAGTTATGCACGCTGGTTGCTGCAGTTCCTGGACCAGGGCCGCATGCAGCACGTGCTGCCGATCATCGATGCGCTGAGCGCGATCAATATCGCTTCGCGCGCCGCGTGGCTCGGGTTGGGCGAGCGGATCCGCGCACAGGACCTCATCGCGCACACCGGCTACCTGCACGTCTACAGCGAGGAGGCCAGTTTCGCGAAGGGCGAATGGGAGCGCGGCCTGATGCGTGATCGCGGCGTGGCATTCGACGTCCTGGACGCCGGCCAGCTGCGCGAGCTCGAACCCGGCATCGGAACGGGCTTCCAGCGGGCGGTCTTCCAGCGCGAATCGCTGGCGATGCGCGATCCCGGCGACTTCTGCCGCCGCCTCTTCAATCACCTGAGCGCGCGCGGTGCGACGCCGCTGATCGCCAGCGTCTCGGCGATTATCCGCCAGGACGGCGGCTACCGCCTCGACACCGACCACGGCGCCGTGCATGCCGGCCGCGTGGTGGTGGCGGCGGGCGCGTGGAGCAACGCCCTGCTGCGTCCGTTCGGGATGAAGATCCCGGTAATTCCCGCACGCGGATACCACCTGATGTATCCGCAGACGGATGTCATCGTGCGTCGGCCGACGCTGTGGGCGGAGCGGTACATGGTGGTGTCGCCCATGCAGGCCGGCATCCGCATGACCAGCATCAAGGAGCTGACGGCGCTGGGCCGCGACCCGCACTACCACCTGATCCGCCGGCTCGACCCGGAGGCACGCAAGCTGTTCCCGGGCATCACGGCCGAACCGGTGTCGGAATGGGCGGGCAATCGGCCATGCACGCCCGATTCGCTGCCGATCATCGACCGGGTGCCGGGCGAGGATATCTTCGTCGCCACCGGGCATGGCCATCTCGGCCTGACGCAGGGCCCGGTCACGGGACGGCTGCTCGATCAGATGATGGCGGGCGAAGCGACCGATATACCGTTGGCGCCCTACGGGCTGGCACGGTTTGGCTGAATCACTTTCCGATTGTTGTGGGAGCGACGTGAGTCGCGATTGCACGCGCTGGTGGTATGCGTTGGTTCGATCAAGACGCGGGTTCCATGTAATGCGGAAGCCGCACCGGCACTGATCAGTGCCGAGTCCGGGATCTGGACCTCTTGCGGTGCGCATTCGCGACTCACGTCGCTCCCACAAGTACACCTAGCCTCAAGCGCCGCCGCCGAACCCCGCTTGCCGCCATGCCTCGAACACGACGACGGCGACGGTGTTGGACAGGTTGAGGCTGCGGTTGTCGGGGCGCATCGGCAGGCGCAGGCGCTGCCGTTCGGGCAGGCCGTCCAGCAGGTCCTGCGGCAGGCCGCGGGTCTCGGGGCCGAACAGGAACGCATCGCCGGGCTGGTAGGCAGGCTGGTCGTATCGGAGGGTGCCGCGGGTGCTCAATGCGAACAGACGTGTGGGCCGGATCCGCTGCAGGGCTGCTTCCAGCGAAGCGTGGACCTGCAACGTCGCGTATTCGTGGTAGTCCAGGCCGGCGCGCTTGAGCTGCTTGTCTTCCAATGCGAACCCGAGGGGTTCGATCAGGTGCAGCCGCGCGCCGGTGTTCGCGCAGAGGCGGATGACGTTGCCGGTATTCGGGGGAATTTCCGGCTGGTACAGCAGGACATCGATGTCCAGGGTGTCGGTCATGGCGCGCATTCTACGCGGCGCTGCATGGCCTCACGGGCATGTGGTGCGGTGGAACTCCGGCGGTTGCCGGCTTGCGTGGAAACGCAGGTGGAACGTGGAGTGTTGCCTGCGTATCAGCGCGAAGCCAGCTGGCCGGCCAGCACGCCCGCCTGCACCGCGATCTGCTGCATGTCCTCGGCGGACGGACGCACGGTGACCACCGGCATGTCGACCACGCGCACTGCCTGCTGGGCAACGAAGTAGGCCAGGTCTTCGGTGCTGGGCTTCACGGTGATCGTGGCCAGGTCGACGATCTTGGTGTCCTTGTAGGTCAGGTAGTGGGCCAGGTCGGCCGCATCGGGTTTCACCGTGACGGCGGGCAGGTTGACGATGTGGGTGGCTTCGGCGGTGTTGCGGGCGTTGTCGGCGTGGGTGGCGGAAACGACCATGGACCCGGCGCACAGGGCGAACACGGCGGCGGCGGTCAGCGGGAGGAGGTTCTTGGTGTTCATTGTCATGCCTCTGTAGTGATGTTGTTGTGTGGTGTGGTAGTAAGGTAGTACACCTAGACAGACAGATCAAGCAAAACCGTTAGTTTTGGTGAGTTGATTCAGGGTTCAGTCAGGTTGACGTCGGACAGCGGAAGGCTTGTTATGGATAGAGCAGAAACCGTGCCAATCGCAAGTTGTTGATCCAATAGGGTTTTAGGCTTCTGTCCTGCGTGTCCGGTGTCCGAGTGCATGTCCGCCCAGGTGTCCGTCCTGCATGCAACAAGACGCGCCAGGGTGTGCGTTGTGACTGCGAACACGCCGCTTCGGCCCGATCCCGGTCAATGCGGTGTGTTCTGGTTTGGATGCCGTTCAACCAGCAACCGTTGCGGTCCACCGGCGCCGGCGCAGCCGGCATTCAGCTTTACCAGGGCAGCGAGGCGCCTTGCCAGTCAAGGAAGCGGCCACTGTCCTCTGCCCCGAGATGGTCGATCACGTGAAGCAGTCCTGCGGCGGATTCCTGCACGGACAGCGCCGCGCTGTCGCCCCCCATGTCGGTGCGTACCCAGCCCGGATGCAGGGCGACGACCGTGATGCGGCGTGCGGCCAGAGCTTGCGACAGCAGCGAGGTGGCCATGTTCTGCGCCGCCTTGCCGATGGCATAGCTCGGGGTGCGGAATTCCTGCCGAAGGCCGATCGATCCGACCTCGGATGAAATATTGGCCACCACGCCGCCCTCCGCCAGACGTGCAGCCAGCGTCTGGACCAGCAGGAAAGGGCCGGCGGCGTTGGTATGGAAGCTGGCGTCGAGATCGGCAGCGGTCACGTGGCCGAAACGCTCACCGCCGCGCAGCACGCCGGCATTGTTCACCAGCAGGTGCAAGGGCTCATCATCGGTGACCAGCGACACCTCGTGGAGCAGTTGGTTGCGGCTGCGTGCGTCGGCAACGTCGAGCGGCAGCACGTGCAGGCGGCCCGGGTACTCGCCGGCCAGGCTGTTCAATGCGGTCGCTTTGCCGGGCTGCCGGCAGGTCGCGATGACGTGGCAGTGGCGGGCCAGCAGTTGCCGGACAAGTTCCAGACCCAGGCCCCGGTTGGCCCCGGTCACCAGGCAGTGTTTGCGGTCCATGGCACCTCCGCGCAACAGGATTGGCGGGCCGCGGCAGGGCGGCGGGTGGGCCACTCGTCATGGCTTGTGGCCTAGTGTAATGACCGCAGGCGGCGGTTAGCATCGGGGGTTCTCCAGGCCCATTCAGCATTCAAAGGAGTGTCCGATGCATGTTTCCCGCCGGCCGCGCGCCGCCCTGCTCGCCATCGCCCTGTCCGCCGCACTCGGGGGACTGGCCTACGCGCCGGCGTCCACGTATGCGAAGCCGGCAGGCATGGACGTGGTGATTCCGTATGAAGAGTTCACCCTGCCGAACGGCCTGCGGGTGATCGTGCACACCGACCGCAAGGCGCCGATCGTGGCGGTGAATGTCTGGTACCACGTGGGCAGCAAGAACGAGACTCCCGGCCGCACCGGTTTCGCGCACCTGTTCGAACACCTGATGTTCCAGGGCAGCGAGAACCATGACGGCGAGTTCTTCACCCCGTTCGAGCTGGTCGGCGCCACCGACCAGAACGGCACCACCAACCAGGACCGTACCAACTACTTCCAGAACGTGCCCACCACCGCCGTGGACATGGCGTTGTGGATGGAGTCCGACCGCATGGGCCACCTGTTGGGCGCGATCGACCAGAAGGCGCTCGACGAGCAGCGCGGCGTGGTGCAGAACGAGAAGCGCCAGGGCGAGAACCAGCCGTATGGCCGCCGCATCTTCGCGCGCATGTTCGAGGCGCTGTACCCGGCCGGGCATCCCTACAGTTGGCAGACCATCGGTTCGATGGCGGACCTCGATGCCGCCACGCTGGACGACGTGAAGACCTGGTTCCGCAGCTGGTATGGCCCCAACAACGCCGTGCTGGTGCTGGCCGGTGACATCGACGTGGCCACTGCGAAGGAAAAGGTGACCCGCTACTTCGGCGACATCCCGGCCAGCGCCACGTTGGCGGACATGCAGACCAACATCCCGAAGCACGCCCGGGACACCCGCGAGACGATCCCCGACCGCGTGCCGCAGGTGCGCGTCTACCGCGCCTGGCCGGTGGCGGAAATGGGCACGAAGGACGCCACCCTGCTCGACCTGTTCGCACAGGTGCTGGGTGGCAGCGCGGCCTCGCGTTTCGACACCCGCCTGGTGCACGGCGACAAGATCGCCGACCAGGCCAGCGCGTTCCAGTGGAGCAGCGAGATCAGCAGTACGTTCTTCCTGATGTCCACCGTGAAGGAAGGCGTGGAGCCGGCCAAGGTCGAACAGGCGCTGGACGAGGAGCTCAAGCGCCTGGTCACCCAGGGCCCGACGGCCGAGGAACTGGAGCGCGCCAAGGTCTCCGGGCGCGCAGCGTTCGTGCGCGGCATCGAACGCATCGGCGGCTTTGGCGGAAAGTCCGATGTGCTGGCCTCGTGCGCCGTCTACCAGGGCACGCCGGACTGCTACCAGGAAGAGCTGGACATCCTCGCCAACGCCACGCCGGCCGACGTGCAGGCCGTGGCGAAGAAGTGGCTGACGGGCGCCTCGCACACCATCCTTGTGCAGCCCAGCGAGACGCCTGCTTCGGCCCTGCCGGAAACCGTCTTCGCGGCACCCGCAACGACACCGGCGGCTACGCCGAAGGTCGACCCCAAGTTCAATACCGTCGCCAGCACGGTCGACCGCAGCCAGGGCGTGCCGAAGACCACCACCTTCCCCGACCTGAAGTTCCCCGCCGTGCAGCGCGCCACGCTGTCCAATGGCATGCAGGTCGTGCTGGCGGAACGCCATGAGACGCCGGTGGTGCAGATCAACGTGGAATTCCCGGGTGGCTACGCGGCCGATGTCGGCAAGAAGCTCGGCACCGCCAGCTTCGCGCTGCAGATGATGGACGAAGGCGCGGGTCAGTATGGCGCGCTCGATTTCGCCGCTCGCAAGGAAGCGCTCGGTGCGGAACTGACCACCGGTGCCGGCCTGGATTCGGCGTCCGTCGGGCTGTCGGCGCTGACCGACAAGCTGGCGCCCTCGCTGGACCTGCTGGCCGACGTGCTGCGTCGTCCGACCTTCGCCCCGGCGGAAGTGGAGCGCGTGCGGGCCACCTGGATCGCCGGCATCAAACAGGAGAAGGCGCGCCCGCAGACCGCCGCGCTGCGCACGCTGCCGCCACTGCTGTACGGCGCTGGCCATCCGTATGCCATCCCGTTCACCGGCTCGGGCACGGAAGCGTCGATCGCCTCACTGACCCGCGACGACCTGGTCGCGTTCCATCGCGACTGGCTGCAGCCCTCGCAGGCCCGCATCACCATCGTCGGCGACACCACGCTGGCGCAGATCGTCCCGCTGCTGGAAGCCCGCCTGGGCGACTGGAAGGCCGCGCCTAACGCACCCAGGCTGGCGGCGGTACCGAAGGTGCCCGATGTCGCCAAGCCGCGCGTGTTCCTGATCGACCAGCCGGGTGCGATCCAGTCCAATGTCTACGCCGCCCAGCTGGTGCCGCCGACCGGTGATGCCGGCACCATCGATTTCGACTTCGCCAACGGCGTGCTGGGCGGGCAGTTCAGCTCGCGCCTCAACATGAACCTGCGCGAGGACAAACATTGGGCCTATGGTTCCTACAGTGGCGCCCGCAATGCGCTCGGCCAGCGTCCCTGGTGGGCCAGCGCCGCCGTGCAGAGCGACCGCACCGCCGATTCGATGAAGGAGCTGCAGAAGGAAATCAGCCAGTTCGCCACCGGGGAGGCGCCGGCCAAGCCGGAGGAGATCGCCAAGATCCGTGCGGCCAACACGCTGGAACTGCCGGGCGCGTACGAAACCGCCTCCGCCGTGCTCGGCCAGATCGCCTCCAACCAGCGCTATGGCCGGCCGGACGACTACATCGTGCAATACAAGGCCCGCAACGAAGCCATCGGCGCCGCCGATGTCGCCAAGGCGGCATCCACCCTGTCGCCGTCCGCGCTGACCTGGGTGGTGGTGGGTGACCTGTCCAAGGTCGGCGAATCGGTCCGCGCGCTGCAACTGGGCGAAGCGGTGGAACTGGATGCCGACGGCAAACCGAAGCCGTAAGACCCGGAAGGCACCGCTCCTCCACGTGGGGAGCGGTGCGCGTGCCCGGAGCGATTCATCCCGCGTGGGCCAGAATGGCCGCGACTCACACTTCAAGGTGACTTCGATGCGACTCGCCCTTCTTGCCGCCGCTTCCACCGTGCTGCTGTCCGCCTGCACCTGGGTGCACCTGGCGCCCACGGCCCGGGACGTCCGCGTGGTCGGCGCGGGCGCCGTTCCCGCCGGCTGCGAGAAGCGCGGCGAGGTATCGGTATCGGTCAAGGACAGCGTGGCCTTCTATGAGCGCAACGCCCTGCGCGTGCGCGACGAGCTGGAAACCCTGGCGCGGAACGAGGCGCCAGGCCTTCAGGCCGACACCCTGCAACCCCTGGGCGATCCGGCCAACGGCGAGCAGCGTTTCGCCGCGTTCCGCTGCGGCCGATAAAATGTGACGTGCATCACATTTTAAACTGAGGCGCGTCTGGCGCGATCCTGCGTAAAGATGCGGTGAAGGCGGGAAGTGAGTACCCTTGTCGGCCCCCTCTGCCTGAGCCTTGGCGCTAACCTCGATGCTCTTCAAGAATGTCTCCATCGCGGGACTGGCGCATATCGATGCGCCGCACACGCTGACGTCCGACGAGATCAACGCCCGCCTCCAGCCCACGCTCGACCGCCTGGGCATCAAGACCGACGTGTTGAACGACGTCGCCGGCGTGCATGCCCGCCGCCTGTGGGACGACGACGTGCAGGCCTCCGACGCCGCCACGCTGGCGGCACGGAAGGCCTTGCTCGACGCCGGCATCGGTGCCGACAAGATCGGCCTGGTGGTCAACACCTCGGTCAGCCGCGACTACCTTGAGCCATCCACGGCCAGCATCGTCTGCGGCAACCTGGGCGTCAGCGATCATTGCCAGACCTTCGACGTGACCAATGCGTGCCTGGCCTTCATCAACGGCATGGACATCGCCGCTCGCATGCTGGAACGCGGCGAGATCGACTACGCGCTTGTCGTCGATGGCGAGACCGCCAACCTGGTCTACGACAAGACCATCGAACGCCTCAATGCGCCGGACGTGACCGAACAGCAGTTCCGTGATGAGCTGGCGGCCCTGACCCTGGGTTGCGGTGCCGTGGCGATGGTGATGACGCGCCGCGAGCTGGCGCCGGATGCCCCGCGTTACAAGGGTGGCGTGACCCGCTCGGCGACCGAGTGGAACAAGCTCTGCCGCGGCAACCTGGACCGCATGGTCACCGACACCCGCATGCTGCTGATCGAAGGCATGAAGCTGGCCACCAAGACCTTCGCCGCCGCCAAGATCGCGCTCGGCTGGGCCGTGGACGAACTGGACCAGTTCGTCATCCACCAGGTCAGCCGCCCGCACACCCAGGCGTTCGTGAAGTCCTTCGGCATCGACCCGAAGAAGGTCATGACCATCTTCACCGAGCACGGCAACATCGGCCCGGCTAGCGTGCCGATCGTGCTGAGCAAGCTGAAGGAACTGGGCAAGCTGAAGAAGGGCGACCGCATCGCCCTGCTCGGCATCGGCTCGGGCCTGAACTGCACGATGGCCGAGGTGGAGTGGTAAGACGGTCGCTGGCGTAACCGTCCTCCCAGATCCATGCCCTTGATCATCAGGGCCGGCAGTGCTCGCTGCCGGCCTTTGTCGTCTCTGGGCTGGCACTGTCGGGATATCCATTGCGTGCACTTTCGGAAGGACGATCCGGACAGACGACCTACTCTTGGGCGACAAGATTCGCGAATTCCAGCCGAATAATTCGCGAATCCGGCGTTTTAATTCTAGAATCCCGGCATGGCCAGACCTGACCGTTCTCCTGAAATCGACATCGCTTTGTTGAAGGCGGTAGGCGAGCATCCTCGTGACCTCGTGGCCATGGTGGCGGGCCAGTTGGGACTCAGCCCTTCTCGGATCAGCATGCAGGTGCGGGCCTTGGTGGCAGGCGGCTATCTGGTCAAGCAGGGCAGCACTCGTCCGACGTACGCGCTCGGGGAGAACCGGCGGTTCGCGCGTGACTATGCACGTGCAGGGTTGGCAGAGGATCGGGTCTGGTATGCGGATCTGCTGCCGCTGCTGATCCATCTGCCTCGCAACGTCCTGGACATTGCGCACCACGGCATCACCGAAATGGTCAACAACGCGGTGGATCATTCCGAAGCAACTGATGTGTCCGTGTGGATGGAATGTAGCGGCGGCTGCCTGCGGTTCTCCGTGGTGGACAACGGCATCGGTATCTTCCGGAAAATCACGCGCGCGCTCGATCTCCCGGACGAACGGCTTGCTTTGCTGGAGCTTTCGAAAGGAAAGCTGACTACCGATCCGCAACGGCATAGCGGTGAAGGAATTTTCTTCACATCACGCATGTTTGATGTTTATCGGATCGAATCTGGCAGCCTGATCTTCGATCACGACGCCAAGTACGCTCTCGACCTGCTGGACGATGCACAGGAAATAACAGGGACACAGGTTGTGATGCAGATCGCCACGGATTCGGCGCGGACGGTGGAGTCCGTGTTCGACCAGTATTCCAGTGGTCCTGACGACTATGCATTCGCGCGCACCGTGGTGCCGGTGCGACTGGCCAAGGTGGGCGACGAGAACCTGGTGTCGCGCTCTCAAGCCAAGCGATTGCTGCAGCGCGTGGAGAATTTCCGCCATGTGGTGCTGGACTTCGCCGAAGTCGCGGGTATAGGCCAGGCATTCGCCGATGAGATCTTCCGTGTGTTCGCCAATGCGCATCCCGATGTGGAATTGCTCCATGTGCACGCGACGCCTGAAGTACAACAGATGATCCGCCGCGCAGAGGTACTGCGCGACGAACAGGGCGGCCAGCTGCCGCTATTGAAATGAAAGGAACCCACGTGCAACTTCCCGGCTACCCCTCCCATCCGAAGCGCTTCGAAGTCCGTCCTGGCCTGTCGATGAACTACCTCGACGAAGGTCCCCGCGATGGCGAGGTGGTGGTGATGCTGCACGGCAATCCGTCGTGGAGCTACTACTGGCGCACGCTGGTGGCCGGTCTCGCCGACCGTTACCGCTGCATCGTGCCCGACCACATCGGCATGGGCCTGTCGGACAAGCCTGACGACAGCCGCTACGAATACACCCTGCAGTCGCGCGTGGACGACGTCGCTGCGCTGCTGGAGCACCTGGGCATCACCGGGCCGGTGACGCTGGCCGTGCACGACTGGGGCGGCATGATCGGCTTCGGCTGGGCGCTCTCGCACGCCGCACAGGTCAAGCGCCTGGTGGTGACCAATACGGCCGCGTTCCCGATGCCCGCGGCGAAGAAGATGCCGTGGCGGATCGCGCTTGGCCGCGACTGGACCATCGGCGAGTGGATCGTCCGTGGCTTCAACGCGTTCTCTGCGGGGGCGTCCTGGATCGGCGTGGAGCGCCGCATGCCCCCCGATGTGCGCCGCGCCTACGTGTCGCCGTACGACACCTGGGCGAACCGCATCTCCACCATCCGCTTCATGCAGGACATCCCGCTGGGCCCGCAGGACAAGGCGTGGCCGCTGCTCGAAGCCGCCGGCAAGGCGCTGCCGTCGATCGCCGACCGGCCCGCGTTCCTGGGCTGGGGTCTGAAGGATTTCGTGTTCGACCAGCACTTCCTCGACGGCTTCCGCGCCGCGCTGCCGAACGCGGAGGTGCATGCGTACGAGGACGCCGGCCATTACGTGCTGGAAGACAAGCACGAGATCCTGGTGCCACTGATCCGCGACTTCCTGGATCGTCATCCGCTGTAGGAGGGGCTTTAGCCCCGAGGCTTTCCGGTCGGGCCTGAAGGCCCTCCTACAGGCGGCTTAAAGCTCCGGCAGCGGATTCTTGTCGGTGTCCACCACACCCAACCAGTCCGCGTCCACCAGCAGCGGCAGGCCATGCGCCACACGCGCCTTGTCGCACTGCGCGCTGCGTTCGCCGAATTCCAGCGAGGCCGGCACCAGCGCGCAGACCGACGGCCGCCGGTCGTGGATGGTGCAGCGGCTGTAGCGGCCGATGTCGGCATCCAGCGCCACGCAGCGCGGGTCCTTCTGCGAGGTGCCGCGCATCACGCGCTCGTGGACGCGCAAGGGCTCGGTCAGTGCAATCGGCACCACGCCGCCCTGGTCGGGGTCCGCCTCACTCCAGTGGAAGCTGACGCGGAAGTGGGCGCAGCAGGCGCCGCAGGTCAGGCAGGGGTGCATTGGCTTGGGCTGGCGGCGGAGCGCGGGCGGGACGCGCATTCTGCCAACGCCGCGGGCTGACGCAAGTACCGCCCAGCGGCGACAATGCAGGGATGACCGATCCGTGCAACATCGCCGCCAGCCTGCCCCGGCTGGCCCGCGAGCAACCCGACCGCGTGGCCATGCGCTGCCCCGATGGTGCCGGCCGCTACACCCGCGAGCTCACCTACGCGCAGCTCGACGCCCGCAGCGACGCCATCGCCGCCGGCCTGGGCGCCTACGGCATCGGCCGCGGCAGCCGCACCGTGGTGATGGTGCGGCCCACGCCGGAGTTCTTCCTGCTGATGTTCGCGCTGTTCAAGGCCGGTGCGGTACCGGTGCTGGTGGACCCCGGTATCGACCGGCGCGCGCTGAAGCAGTGCCTGGACGAAGCCGAGCCGGAGGCCTTCATCGGCATTCCCCTGGCCCAGTTCGCGCGCTGCGTGCTGCGCTGGGCGAGGTCGGCGAAGAAGATCGTCACCGTCGGCACGCGCTGGGCCTGGGGCGGCACCACGCTGGCGAAGATCGAGGCGCGCGGCGCGAGTGCCGGCCCGCAGCTTGCGTACACGGCGCCCGACGATATCGCCGGCATCCTGTTCACCAGCGGCTCCACCGGCGTGCCGAAGGGTGTGGTCTACCGTCACCGCCACTTCGTCGCCCAGATCGAACTGCTGCGCAACGCCTTCGGCATGCAGCCCGGTGGCGTGGACCTGCCGACATTCCCGCCGTTCGCGCTGTTCGATCCCGCGCTCGGCCTCACCTCGGTGATCCCCGACATGGATCCCACGCGCCCGGCCAGCGCCGATCCGAACAAGCTGCACGCGGCCATCGCGCGCTTCGGCGTCACCCAATTGTTCGGCTCGCCCGCCTTGATGAAGGTGTTGGCCGATCATGGCGAACTGTTGCCCACCGTGCAGCGCGTGACCTCCGCCGGCGCGCCGGTACCGCCGGACACGGTGGCGAAGATCCGCACGCTGCTGCCAGAGGGCGCGCAGTTCTGGACGCCGTACGGCGCCACCGAATGCCTGCCCGTCGCCGTCATCGAAGGGCGCGAACTGGAATCCACGCGGGCGGCCACCGAGGCCGGCGCCGGTACCTGTGTGGGTCGTGCGGTGCCGCCGAACGAGGTGCGCATCATCCGCATCGTCGACGCCCCGATCGCCGACTGGAGCGGCGTGGAGGAGGTGGCCGATGGCGACGTCGGCGAAATCACCGTCGCCGGCCCCACCGCCACCGACACCTATTTCCGCCGCGATGCCGCCACCCGCATCGCCAAGATCCGCGAAACGCTGCCCGACGGCGGTGAGCGCATCGTGCACCGCATGGGCGATGTGGGCTGGTTCGATGGCGAGGGCCGCCTGTGGTTCTGCGGCCGCAAGACGCAGCGCGTGGAAACCGCCGACGGCCCGCTCTATACCGAGCAGGTCGAACCCGTGTTCAACACCCATCCGCAGATCCGTCGTACCGCGCTGGTCGGGGTCGGCGAGCCCGGACGCCAATCGCCCGTGCTCTGCTACGAACGGCGGCCCGATGCCAGTGCCGACCGCACGCAGCTGGAGGCCGAGTTGCGCGCCATCGGCGTACGTCATCCGCATACCGCGCGCATCGCGGCCTTCCTGCCGCATCCGGGCTTTCCCGTCGACATCCGCCACAACGCCAAGATCGGCCGTGAGACGCTGGCCGCATGGGCACGCACGCAGCAAGGACACCACGCATGAAGATCCTCGTCACCGGCGGTGGTGGGTTCCTGGGCCAAGCGCTGTGCCGCGGCCTGGTCGAACGTGGGCACGAGGTCATCAGCCTCAACCGCGGCTACTATCCCGTGCTGCGCGAACTCGGCGTCGGCCAGGTGCAGGGCGACCTCGCCGATGCCCACGCTGTCATGCACGCCGCCGATGGCGTAGGTGCGATCTTCCACAACGCCGCGAAGGCCGGGGCTTGGGGCAGCTACAAGAGTTACCACGATGCCAACGTGGTCGGCACGCAGAACGTGCTCGATGCCTGCCGCGCGCACGGCATCGCACGCCTGGTCTACACCTCCACGCCCAGCGTGACGCATCGCGCCACCCACCCGGTCGAAGGCGGCACCGCCGACAGCGTGCCGTACGGGGAGGGCTTCAAGGCGCCCTACGCGACTACCAAGACGATCGCCGAGAAGGCCGTGCTCGCCGCCAACGATACGTCGCTGGCGACGGTGGCGCTGCGCCCGCGCCTGATCTGGGGTCCCGGTGATCACCAGATCCTGCCGCGGCTGGTGTCGCGTGCACGTGCCGGCCGCCTCCGCATCGTCGGCAGCGGCGAGAACCACGTCGATACCACCTACATCGACAACGCCGCACAGGCGCACTTCGATGCCTTCGATCATCTCGCGCCTGGCGCCGCCTGCGCGGGCAGGGCCTACTTCATTTCCAACGGCGAGCCGTGGCCGATGCGCAAGCTGCTCAATGCGCTGCTGGAGTCGGCCGGCGCGCCGCGCGTGGACAAGCATCTCTCGTTCAAGGCCGCCTACCGCATCGGCGCCGCGTGCGAAACACTGTGGACAGTGCTGCCGCTGAAGGGCGAACCGCCGATGACGCGCTTCCTCGCCGAACAACTCAGCACCGCGCACTGGTACGACATGGCGCCTGCGCGTCGCGACTTCGGTTATGTGCCGCGCGTGTCGATGGAGGAAGGCTTCGAACGCCTGCGTGCCTGGCTGCGCGATCACCCTGTGTAGGTGGGGCTTCAGCCCCGACCGCGCGCGCCGACGGTCTTGTCGGGGCTGTAGCCCCTCCTGCACCAGCAGCGTTGCCTTCACGCCTGAATCACGACACTGAAGCGTATCCATATCGCGCCGAGCGACACTCACGCGACGATGACTCCCCGCGTTCCAGCATGACGCACGCCACTACCGGCTGCATCGCTGGCCACAGCCCAAAGGAGTTTCCATGCTGCGCTACGCCATCATCTTCTTCGTCATCGCCCTCATCGCCGCCGTGCTGGGTTTCAGCGGCATCGCGGGTGCCGCCACCAACATCGCGTGGGTGCTGTTCGTCGTCTTCGTGATCCTGGCGATCATCTCGCTGCTGCGCGGCAAGCGCGTCTGACGCGTCACCATCTCTCTCCGCCGGGACGGCAGGATGCCGTCGAGCCCGCCCCGAGCCCGCACGATGCAGGCAGACGGGCGGGCGGGGCGTACAGGCTTTGCCGCTAGAATGGCGGCATGGACCTGTCTCCGTTCGATGCCTTGAAACCCCTTGCCGGTCGTGCGCTGGAAACCGCGCTCAACCACGCGATCGCGCTGGATCCCGACACCTCGGCCGCGCTGCGTCTGCTCGAAGGCCGCCGCATCCAGCTGGTCGTCGATGCACCGCCTCTGGCGATGGACATCATGGTCGGGGGCGGCCGGCTCCAGGTGGGACCGGCAAGTGAAGTGCTCGAAGCCGATCTCGCCGTGCGCAGCACGCTTGGCGGCCTGCTGGGACAACTGCCGTTCTTCCGTCGCGACCACGCCACGCCGGTCGGCAAGGTCAAGGTGTCCGGCGACGCCGACCTCGCCCGTCGCCTGCAGATGCTGGTCACGCGCTTCGATCCCGACTGGTCGCTGCCCTTCACCCGGGTGTTCGGCGACGTCATCGGCGTGCAGGTGGCGAATGCCGTTCGAGCCGGCCTGCAACAAGCCCGCGTTGCGGCAGGCAATCTGGCCGAAAGCGCCGCCGAGTACGTCACCGAGGAATCGCGCGACGTCGTCGGCCGCGAGGAACTCAATGCCTTCCATGACGATGTCGACGCGATCCGTGACGATGTCGAGCGCATCGCAGTGCGCATCGGCCGCCTCGCTGCGCGCGTGGAGCATCGCGCATGAAGTCGGTGCTGCGGGCCAGCCGCATCGGCCGGGTGCTGCTCCGCTATCGCCTTGACGACCTGCTGGATGGCACACCGGTCGAGCGTTGGTTGAAGCTGGCTCGCCCCTTCGTCCCGCGCGCGTCGGCCGAGATCGCCGCGCAGCCGCGTGGCGTCCGGTTGCGGCTGGCGTTGCAGGAACTGGGCCCGATCTTCGTCAAGTTCGGCCAGATCCTGTCTACCCGCCGCGACCTGATTCCACCCGACATCGCCGAGGAACTGACCCTGCTGCAGGACCGTGTCGCGCCGTTCGATGGCGACGTCGCGCGTGCGCTGGTGGAGCAGGAGCTGGGTCGTCCGATCATCGAGGCCTTCGAACATTTCGACACCACGCCGCTGGCCTCCGCGTCCATCGCGCAGGTGCACGCGGCCGCGCTGCCCGGCGGGCGCGAAGTGGTGGTGAAAGTGCTGCGCCCCGACATCCGCAAGCAGATCGCCGGCGACATCGCGCTGCTGGAGAGTGTCGCCGCCATTGTCGACCGCGCGCACCCCAACGCCGACAAGATCCGCCCGCGCGAGATCGTCGCCGAGATAGAGAACACGCTGGCGGCCGAACTCGACCTGCAGCGCGAGGCCGGCAACGCCAGCCTGCTGCGGCGCAACTGGGCCGATTCGCCCGACCTGTACGTACCCGAAGTGATCTGGTCGCATACCGCCGAACGCGCGATGACGATGGAGCGCGTGCGCGGCATCCCGTCCGACGACATCGTCGCGCTGGACGCCGCGGGCATCGACCGCAAGGCGCTCGCCGCCAAGGGCGTGCGCGTGTTCTACCAGCAGGTGTTCCGCGACAACTTCTTCCATGCCGATGCGCACGCCGGCAACATCTGGGTCGACCCGGAACGGAAGACCGATCCGCGCTTCATCGCGCTGGATTTCGGCATCATGGGCCAGCTCTCGCGCGACGACCAGTACTGGCTCGCCGAGAATTTCATGGCGATCTTCAACCGCGACTACCGCCGCATCGCCGAACTGCACGTGCAGGCCGGCTGGATGCCGTCGCATATCCGCATCGACGAACTGGAAGCCGCTGCGCGCGCGGTGTGCGAGCCCTATTTCACCCGGCCACTCAGCGAGATCTCGCTGGCCGAGGTGCTGGCCAAGCTGTTCCGCACCGCGCAGCGCTACGAGCTGACGCTGCAGCCACAGCTGATCCTGTTGCAGAAGACGCTGCTGAACATCGAGGGCGTGGGCCGCCAGCTGGACCCGCAGATCGACATCTGGGCCGTGGCCAAGCCGGTGCTGGAGCGCATCCTGCTGGAGCGCTACAGCCCGCAGCGCGCTGCGCAGGAGTTCCGCAAGCGCCTGCCCGAGATCATGACGCACGCGCCAGACATGCCCCGCCTCGTGCATGCCTGGCTCAGCCAGCAGGTCGAAGGCCGGCACGAGCTGGCGATGCGCTCGAAGGACCTCGCCGACCTCGCGCAGACGATGAAGGGCATGCAGCGCCGCGTCGTCGCCGCCATCCTCGGCGTGGGCTTGTTGATCGTGGCCGCCGTACTCTACGCGCTGGAAGCCGGCGGGCCGCGCCTGTTCGATGTGCCTGCCGCTGCATGGATCGCGGGCATCGGAGGCCTGTGGGCTTTGCTGGCGGCGTGGCCGCGGCGGTGAGGCAGGAGCGACGGGAGAGGAGCGAGGCGTGAGCGAAAGCCCGATATCCAGGGCCCACTCGCTTCTCACTTCTCTGCGCCCACTCCTCGCTTCCGCCCGACCACCAGCCACCAGCCCAGCCACACCTGCACGGGCAGCGTCAGCAGGCAGGCCAGCGTGAACCAGCGAGGAAAGTCCTCCCAGGCCGCTGCCGTCACGTACAGGTCCACGGCCAGGTAGAGCACGAAGACCCCCCAGGCATGCGCCGTTTTCGCCACGGTCGCGACCGCCACCGCGAGTGCGCTGCCGGCGATACCGGCCAACACCACCCACGACAGGTCGTAGCCCAGTCGTGCATCGCCGCCGGGTGGCAATGCCAGGATCGCGGCCAGTCCACCGCCTGCCAGGTTCACGAGCGGGATCGTCGCGATGGCGAGCAGCACGGCCAGCGCACTGCGCAATGGATGCTTCAGGTAACCCGGCGTCATCCGGCTTGCCCGCTCATGAACGATGGGATCATTGAAACACGCGGGTGTGCCGCATTGACGCATGCACAACATTTCCTTCGCATGCCGTGTGCGCTCCGCACGTTACCGTGGACCTTCATTCGCACGGGAGTCTTCCTATGAGCCATCTGACCGGAAAGCGCGTCGCCATCCTCGCTACCCACGGCTTCGAACAGTCCGAACTGACCGAACCACTGCGTGCGTTGCGTGAACACAAGGCCGACGTCGACATCGTCTCGCTCGACGGCGGCCGCATCCAGGGATTCAAGCACTTCGACAAGGGCGACCAGGTCGAAGTCGACCATGTGCTGTCCGAAGTTTCGGCCAAGGACTACGACGCGCTGGTCATTCCCGGCGGCCTGTTCAATCCCGACACGCTCCGCGTCGACGACCAGGCGCTGACCTTCACCCGTGGCTTCTTCGAGGCCGGCAAACCGGTCGGTGCGATCTGCCACGGCCCCTGGGTGCTGGCCAATGCCGACGTGCTTCGCGGGCGCACCGTCACCTCGGTACCCAACATCCGCAAGGACCTGGAGAATGCGGGCGCCAACTGGAAAGACGACGAAGTGATCGTCGACAAGGGCCTCGTCACCAGTCGCACGCCGAAAGACCTGCCAGCGTTCTGCGCGAAGCTGGTGGAAGAGATTGCCGAGGGCAAGCATGGTGGGCAGCGGCGCTCGGCGTAAGCCGGAGAGGAGACCGCAAGCCGGAGATCGCGTCGCCGCTCAGTGCGGCGACGCCGGGTTTTCCGTTGCATCGCCGCTGGGCGCGCATTGCGGTAGCGGCAAGGGGCCATACACCTTGAAGGTGCCGGCAAAGCCGCCTTGTTCGACCACGTAGACCGCACGTGCATCGGTATCGACATGGAGGAACTGTTGGTAGCCGTCCGCAACCATGCCCGTGTCAGAGAGCGGTGTTCCCAGCGTGTGAAGCAACCCCGTGGGCGGCGACGCCATCACCGGCCATGCTTGCTGCACGCCATATGGGCCGACGAAAGGCCTGAGGCGACGGGCAACGCAGGCGTCCACCGGATCCGCGGCAGTCACGTGCGTGCCCGTGTCGACGATGAGGGTCACGGGTGGCGGAGCCTGGCCAGGCGCGGTAGTGGCCAGCATCACGATCAGGGCAATGGAAGCCATGGCGCTCCTTTTTCGATTCCGATGGACGCATCTTGCATGACTCCATGTCGTGGATGAATACCGGCCCGTTCCGTATTGCCTCGCTGTTCAAGTGCCGCCTGCGCGACAATGGTGGCCCGCCACCGTGGAGTCGCCCATGAGCCGTTGGAGTCTGGTACTGGCAAGCCTGCTGGGCCTCGCGTCGATGCAGGCACACGCCACCGATCCGCTTTCCATCATGAGCTTCAACATCCGCCTGCCGGCAGAAAGCGATGGCGCGGACTACTGGGAGACGCGCAAGCCGTTGGCGGTACGCATGCTGCGCGAGGAGGCGCCGGACGTGATCGGCATGCAGGAACTGGTGAAGTCGCAGGCCGAATATCTCGCGCGCGAACTGCCGCAGTACGCCTGGTTCGGGCGTGGGCGCGAGGCCGATGGCGGCGGCGAACACATGGGCGTGTTCTACCGCAGGGATCGCTTGAAGGTGGTCGAATCCGGCGACTTCTGGCTTTCCGACACGCCCGACGTGCCCGGCAGCATCAGCTGGAACCACCCTCATCCCCGGATGGTGTCCTGGGCGCTGTTCGAACGCCGCAGCGACCGCAAGCGCTTCTATCTGTTCAACACGCATCTGCCGTACCGCGAACAGGACGAGGCCGCGCGCCTGAAAGGCGCGAATGCCATCGCGCAGCGCTTGGCCGCGCTGCCGGCCGGTGTGCCGGTGGTGCTGACCGGCGACTTCAACACCACGCCCGACAGTGAAGTGCATGCCGTGCTGGCGAAGACGCTTCAGGATGCGTGGACCACCGCGTCGCGGGTGGAAGGCAGCGACGCGACGTTCCATGGGTTCACGGGCAACGCCGACAAGCGCATCGACTGGATCTTCGTGAAGGGACTGCTGGTGGATGCGGTGACCTCGGTAAACACCCGCTGGGGCGGCCGCTACCCGTCCGATCATTTCCCACTGGTGGTGACGCTGCGGTTGCCGTAGGCGGAAGACCGCTCTCCAACGGTCGTTCGCAACACGTGGAACATCGCGTGCGAGGCGCGGAATGTCATCGTCGGCCCTCCGCGGTCCGTGTGCGAGGCTCAACGTGAGAGAGATGGGACGCCGAATCCCGTCGATCGCTTTCCGAATGCCATCCCATCGCACGCCGCATGCCATCGATGGCTTTCCGAGCCCCGCGTGCAGAGCTCAATGTGAGACAGATGGGTTTCCGGAAGCCATCGATGGGTGTCCGAGAGCCATCGATGGCTCTCGAAGTGCCATCCCATCGCATTTCGAGCGCCGACGTTGGCTTTCGGAGCGTCGCCGGCAAGGCTCAATGTGAGAGAGGCGGGGCTCCGAGCCCCATCGATGGCCCGCGGAGACTCGCGCGCGGCGCTTGATGGGACGCAGGTCGGGCTCCGGGGCATGGCGTGAACCTGGAAACAGGAACGGCCCCTTGCGGGGCCGTTCCGTGTCGCATCGTGCGGATTACTTCGCGGGCGCCGCTGCCGGCACGCCCGCCGCCTTGGCGAAATCGCCTGCCAGGAACACGCTCAGCGCCTCAGGCTTGAAGTGCTTGCGGATCGCGGCGTTCACCTGGTCCATCGTCAGCGCGGCGTACTTGGCGTCGAGGTCGGCGGTAAACTGCATGGTGCGACCGAAGAACAACTGGTCGGTCAGCATGCCGGCGACGCTGCCGTCTTCGGCGCGGCCCTGCTGGCGTTCGGTCAGCGTGCCGGCCACCGCATCCTTCAGCTCCCCGGCCGTGATGCCGTCCTTGACCAGCTTCGCCAGCTCTTCGCGCACCAGTGCTTCCACCTTCGCCATGTTCTCCGGCGCGGCGATGGCCTGGATGCTGAAGCTGCCGGCATCGTCCTGGCCGGTCCGGCTGTCGTCGGCGCGCATGCCGCTGGAGACGCCGTAGCTGAGGCCTTCCTGCTGGCGGATCCGGTCACCCAGGCGCGACTTCAGTGCACCACCACCGAACACCCGGTTGGCGATCACCATCGCCGGGTAGTCCGCGTCGGTGACCTTCAGCGACAGGTTGTGGCGGGCCAACAGCACGGCGTTGGGCTTGTCCGGCGTCTCGAAGCGCTCCTGCTTCGGAGCGACGCTGGTGTAGCGGGTGGCGATGGACGCGTATGGCTTGCCGCTCTTCCAGCCGGCGAACAGCTGCTCCAGCTGCGCGCGCACGGCCGCCGGATCGAAATCGCCGACGATGGCGATCTCGCCGTCGGCCGTGCCGTAGAAATCGCGGTGGAACGCACGGACTTCGTCCAGCTTCAATGCCTTCATCATGGCCAGCGATTCATCCAGCGTGCGGTTTCGCAACGGGTGGCCGACCGGCCAGGGATCGAAGTACTGCGCCAGCGCACGGCCGGCGATGGCTCCCGGTTCCTGCCGTGAGGCTTCCATGCCGGTCAGCGCCTGCAGGCGCAGCTGTTCGAACTCGGCTTCCGTAAACGCGGGATTGCGCAGGACGTCGGCAGCCAGCGCCAGGGCATCGGCCAGGTGTTCGCGGCGCGTCTGCAG
This sequence comes from Pseudoxanthomonas sp. SE1, assembly GCF_029542205.1. Lineage (NCBI taxonomy): Bacteria > Pseudomonadati > Pseudomonadota > Gammaproteobacteria > Lysobacterales > Lysobacteraceae > Pseudoxanthomonas > Pseudoxanthomonas sp. SE1. The sequence continues at coordinate 198,509 of NZ_CP113783.1, forward strand.
GCCGATGCTGGCGCCTTGCAGGCTTCCGCCCACGTTGCCCTGCGTCTTCAGCTGTTCCAGGCGCTGGTCGATCTGTTCGCGCGTCATCGTCTTGCTGCCGCGCATCAGCATGGCGCCCGCCATGCCGGCGGCACCTTCGCGGCCGGTGAGCGAGGCTTCATCGGCGAAGCGGAAATTGGCGTCGACCACCACCGTGCCGCCACGCGTCTTCTTCGGCAGCAATGACACCTTCAGGCCGTCGCCCAGGATGAAGGTCTGCGTGCGTGCCTCGATGTTCTTCGGCGAGGGATCGAACTGCTCGCCCGCACTCACGGCGGCGCGACCGATGTAGCCGTCCACCAGCGACGCGACGGCGGGCGCGGCCGGAACCTCCACGCGCTCCGGTGCCGGGGTGGGGATGAAGCGGCCCAAGGTGCGGTTGCTCGACTTCAGGTACGCCGCGGCGACGCGGTTGACGTCATCGGCGGTGACCTTCGCAATGGCATCGCGACTGGTGAACAGCAGGCGCCAGTCGCCGGCGGACTGGAACTCGGACAGGCCCATGCCCACGGCGTTGACGTCGGTGAAGTACAGGTCGTAGGCGTTGCCGATGCGCTGCTTCGCCTCGTCCACTTCCTGCTGCGTGACCGGGCGCGTGGCGAGCTGCTCGACCTGCTTCAGCAGTTCGGCTTCCGTCTTCGCGGCATCGCCGTCGTTGGGCACCACGGCCACCACGGTCAGCAGGCCGGGGTCGCGCATGGACTCGCTGCTGGCGCCGCTGCCGGCGGCCAGCTTGGTCTCCACCAGCGCCTTGTGCAGGCGGCCACCGGGCGTGTGTCCCAGCACGTTGGCCAGCACGCTCAGCGGCGCGTTGTCCGGATGCGCCACCGCAGGGGCATGGTAGGCGGCCGCGACCAGCCGCAGGTTGCCGACGCGGCGCACCGTGACTTCGCGCTCGCCGTCCTGCGCGGGTTCCTGCGTGTAGAAACGCGGCAATGCGCGGGTGGGTTTCTTCAGCGCACCGAAATGGCGCGCGACGCGGGCCAGCACGTCGGCGGTGTCGAGGCGGCCAGCGAGGATGAGGGTGGCGTTGTCCGGCTGGTACCACTGCCGGTAGAACGCCTGCAGCTTGTCGATCGGCACGCCTTCCACGTCGCTGCGTGCGCCGATGGTGGTGTTGCCGTAGTTGTGCCACAGGAACGCCGTCGAGCGGATGCGCTGGAACAGCACGCCGCCGGGGCTGTTCTCACCGGCTTCCAGTTCGTTGCGGACCACGGTCATCTCGCTGTCGAGGTCCTTTTTCGCGACATGGGAGTTGATCATGCGGTCGGCCTCCATCTTCAACACCCACTCCAGGGTGTTGTCGTTGGCCGGGAAGGAGGCGAAGTAGTTGGTCCGGTCCAGCCCCGTGGTGGCGTTGAAGTCGATGCCGCGTTTCTTCATTTCGCCACTGATGTCGGCATGCGTGGGCGTACCCTTGAACAGCAGGTGCTCCAGCAGGTGGGCCATGCCGGTCTCGCCGTAGTTCTCGTGCACCGAGCCCACGCCGTAGACCAGGTTGACGGTCACGGTGGGTTTGGTGGCGTCGGGGAACACCAGCACGCGCAGGCCGTTGGCCAGCGTGTACTCGCTGATGCCCTCGATGCTGGGACCGGCAGCAACGCCCTTCGGCAGCGCGACGGTGTCCGCCCAGGCCGGCTGGCCCAGGGCGAGCGCCACGGCCAGGCCGAATGCGACAATGAAACGGGGTGACTTCATCCTCAATCCTCCTTCAAGGCCGCGTGCGTCCATCGCGTGCGGCGAACCCCGAGTTTCGCAGATTTGGAAGGTACGCAGCTTCATGGATTACGGTGAGACGAAGGCGAATGACGGCGCAGTGCCCGTGCTGTATGCCGATGCGCAGATCGCGGTGGTCAACAAGCCCGCAGGTGTGATGGCGCACGACAGCAAGCTGGCCGGTGGGGAAACGGATTTCGTCGCCGACCGGCTGCGCGCGCAGTTCGGCAAGCCGATCTTCCTGATCCATCGGCTGGACCGCGCCACCAGCGGTTGCCTGCTGGTGGCGTTCGATCGCGAGAGCGCTTCGACGCTGGGCAAGGTGCTGATGTCGCGTGAAGTGGAAAAGGATTACCTCGCGGTGTGCCGCGGCTGGCCGGAACCGGATTTCATCGTCGATCATCCGCTCGACGGCGGTCCGGGCAAGCCGGAAAAGAAGCCGTCGGTGACGCGCTTCGTGCGACTGGCGACGGGCGAACTGCCGTTGCCGTCGGGCGGCTTCGAGACCTCGCGCTATGCGCTGCTGCGCTGCCAGCCGCAGACCGGGCGCTTCCGCCAGATCCGCCGCCACCTGAAGCATGCATTCCATCACCTGATCGGCGACACCAGCCACGGCGATGGTCGGCACAACCGCAATTTCCGTATGCAGGGCGTGCACCGCATGTTGCTGCACGCGGTGCGGCTGTCGTTCCCGCATCCGGCAACGGGCGAACGCATCGAAGCGGTGGCACCGCTGGACGACGAGTTCCGCAAGGCGTATGCGCTGTTCGGATGGGAAGAGGATCTGCGCTGAGCGGTGCTCTCTGTAGGAGCGACGTAAGTCGCGACCGCAGAAGCGAAATGCCGGGATGGTCAGACCAAGAGCGGTCGTATCGGCGAGGCTCCTTGCCCCTGAAACACCAGCGGGCTTTCATGGTGTGCGGTCGCGACTTACGTCGCTCCTACAGAGAGCAGCGTCACGCCACCCGCATCGCCGCCAGCACCATCAGCGCCACGGCGCACAGCATGCCGAGCAGCCACACCAGGCTGCGTAGCGATTGCTTGTCTGCCAAATAGAACACGCCATGCAGTACGCGTGCAGCAACGAACCCCAGTGCGAGCGGTGTCACCGCTTCTTCCGGCACGCCGGCCAGCTGCGCCATCAGCACGCCCGCGACGAAGGCGGGGAACGCCTCGAAGCCGTTGAGGTGCGCGGCGTTGGCGCGCTGCACCTTGTAGTTGCCTTCCTGTTTGGCGATCCAGGCGCGCGGGTTGCGGTTGTTGTAGCGCTCGCCGGACCGCTTGGCGATGAAGACCCACAGGTACGGCAGCAGCGCGGTGATCAGGATGCACCAGTAGGCGATGGACATGAGCGTTTCCCTCCTAGGATGGCGCAGGGTAGTGGGTGGCGAGGGCGGTCGTCCATGCTTGCGTCTCTTCTTCCGCCTGTGCCGGAGGTGGGATGAGAGGGGTCGCAACGGAATGCGTGCCGGAGGCGAGCTTGTTGTGGGAGCGACGTAAGTCGCGATGGGCCACCGGTAACGCTTCATCGCGACTTACGTCGCTCCCACGGCTAGGGGTCGATGGTGGGTCGCGCGGCTGGAAAGAAAAAACGGCGCCTCTCGGCGCCGTTTTCATGTCGCATCGGAACAGGCGGCTTATTTCTTCGCCGGTTCCGCCTTCATCATCGTGTCGCGCGCGGCCTTGAACGGGTTGCCGTCGTACCAGTTCGGCCACGTGCCTTCCACGGCCAGGTCCTTGCCCACGCCGTAAAGCGCCTGCAGGTCCTGCACCACGCCGTCCAGCTTCCAGCCTGCGTGCACTTCGTCGCTGGCCTGGTGGTAGCGCTTGGCGTATTCCTCGCTGGCCGCCTTGCCGGCGTCCACGCCGCCTTCCAGCAGGTCGTTGCCGCCCTTGGCGTACAGGGCCGGCACGCCGGCCTTGGCGAAGTTGAAGTGGTCGCTGCGGAAGTAGTAGCCGCCGGCCGGGTTGCCTTCCTCGGCGAGTACGCGGCCCTGCTGGTCGGCGTAGACCTTCAGCATGTCTTCGAGCTGCGAGTTGCCCTTGCCGGTGACGACGAAGTCGCGCGACTTGCCGCCCACGCTCATCGCGTCGAGGTTGATCACGCCGGCGATCTTGTCGAGCGGGAAGGTCGGGTGGGCGACGTAGTACTTGGAACCGAGCAGGCCGGACTCCTCCAGCGTCACCGCCACGAACACGACCGAGCGCGCCGGCTTCGGATCCTGGTGGGCGAACGCCTCGGCGATCTCCAGGATGCCGGCCACGCCGGTCGCGTTGTCGACGGCACCGTTGTAGATGTTGTCGCCCTCTTCGCCTTCATGCTTGCCCAGGTGGTCCCAGTGCGCCATGTACAGCACGGCTTCGTCGGGCTTGCTGCTGCCCGGCAGTACGCCGATGACGTTGCGCGAGGTCTTCTCGGTGATGGTGCTGGTCAAGGAAGCGGAGGCCTTGGCCTTCAGCGGGACGGGCTTGAAGCCGCGCTTGCCGGCGCTTGCGTAGGCGGCGTCGAGGTCGAGGCCGGCGTCGGCGAACAACTGCTTCGCAGCCTCGGCGCTCAACCAGCCCTGCATCGGGATGCGCTTTTCCGGATCGTCCTTGGCGGGCAGGTCGTACTGCGGGCCGGCCCAGGAGTTCTTCACCACGTCCCAGCCGTAGCTGGCACCCGGGGTGTCGTGCACGATCAGGGCGGCGGCGGCGCCCTTGCGCGCGGCTTCCTCGAACTTGTACGTCCAGCGGCCGTAGTAGGTCATGCGGTTGCCGCCGAACAGCGTCTCGTCCTTGGCGTGGAAGCCCGGGTCGTTGACGAACATCACGACGGTCTTGCCGGTCCAGTCCTGGCCGGCGTAGTCGTTCCACTTCTGCTCCGGCGCATCCACGCCATAGCCGACGAACACCAGCTCGCTGGCGTCCAGCTTGACCTGGGTCTCGCCGGTGCGGGTGCCGATGACGTAATCGGTGCCGAACTTCAGGTCGCGGGTGCCGGCGGAGGTGGTCAGCGAGAGCGTGGTCGCGGCCTCGTCGACGGTGGTCTCCACCATCGGCACGTCCTGGAAGTAGCTGCCGTTGTTGCCGGGCTGCAGGCCGATGCGCTTCATCTGCGCTTCGAGGTAGGCGGTGGTCTTCTCTTCGCCGACCGAGCCGGGCGCGCGGCCTTCGAACTCGTCCGACGCCAGCGCGTTCACCATGTCGGCGAAGTCGCCCTCGGTGATGTCGGCGGTAAACGTATGCGCCGCGGCGGGCGGCGTGGCGGCTTCGGGCGCGGGGGCCGGAGCCTCGGCTTCGCGCTTGCATGCCGTCAGTGCGGCGGAAGCGGCAAGCAGCAGCATCAACTTGCGGGACATCGGGATTCCTCAACGAAAGGAATCCCGATTCTAGCGGGAATGGCCGGGCGGGACCTGTGCCGTGTCCCGCCTTTCGCCGGGCTCACTCCGTGGGTGCGGTGTCGGTGCTGTACGGCTTGGCGGTGGCGCCGGTGACGGGGCCGATCTTGGCACTGGTGTGCACGTACAGCACCACCTCGCGCTCGAACACCAGCGGACCTTCGACCACCGCGTTCGGCCCGATGATGATGCGCGGGTCGCGCTTGGGCTTCAACGAGAAGTTGACGCCGCGCGGCTTCTCCACCTTGAGGCCGCCCTTGACGTGCGAACCGACGCCGACCGTGATGTCGCCGGTGACGGTCTCGATGTTGCCCGCCAGCTGCGTGGCGACCAGTCCGATGGCGCCGTTGACGGTGGACACATTGCCGCCCACGGTGGTGCCGCGGTCGGTGAAGATGCTGCCGTTGACGGTCTCGATGTCGTTGCGAACCTGCACGTCCTTGCCGACCCGGATGGAGCCGTTGACGGTCTCGAGCGAGTCCACGCGTGCTTTTTCACCCGCGTTGATGCTGCCGTTCACCGTGCTGGCGTCCTCGGCGATGGCGCCGTCGGCGATGCGGATGCTGCCGTTGACGGTTTCGAGGTCGGCATAGGTCTGGCCGGCCTCGGCGGTGACGCTGCCGTTCACCTTGGAAATCTCCTGCTGGGCCAGCGCGGGCGTGGCAGCCAGGGCCAGGGTCAGCAGCAGGACGGTGCGGGTACGGGTCATGGGGTCATCCTTCGGGTGGTGTTGATGACTGTGATGCGCACGGGCAGGGAAAGGTTTAGCCCGGCCGTCATCGGGGGTGCCATGGCACCATGCTTCGCTACAATCGTCACCTGCCTGAAGTCACTGGAAACCCCCCGCCGTGTCCGCATCTCCCGTGCCCGTAGACAATATGGTCGTGAAGCGTCCCAAGCCCGTCGTGCTGCTGATCCTGGATGGCTGGGGGCACCGTGAAGATCCCGCCGACAACGCGCTGGCGCAAGCCACGCTGCCGAACTGGCACCGCCTGCTCGCCAGCGCGCCGCATACGCTGATCCACACCGAGGGCCGTCATGTGGGTCTGCCGGATGGGCAGATGGGCAATTCGGAAGTGGGCCACATGAACCTGGGCGCGGGCCGCATCGTCTACCAGGACCTGACCCGCATCGATGCCGCCATCGAGGACGGCAGCTTCTTCGCCAATGCCGAACTCGTCGCTGCCTGCGAGGCGGCCAAGGCCGACGGCAAGACCCTGCACGTGTTCGGTCTGCTGTCGCCGGGCGGTGTGCACAGCCATGAGCTGCACATCTTCGCGATGCTGGACCTGGCCAAGCGCCAGGGCGTGCCGCGTGTCGCGGTGCATGCCTTCCTGGATGGCCGCGACACGCCGCCGAAGTCGGCCGAACCCAGCCTGCGTGCGCTGCAGGACCTGTGCGCGACGCTCGGCAACGCGCACATCGCCTCGGTCAGTGGCCGCTACTACGCGATGGACCGCGACAAGCGCTGGGACCGCGTGCGCCTGGCGTGGGACGCGATGGTGGAAGCCAGCAGCGATCACCATGCCGCCAGCGGCGTGGGGGCGCTGGAAGCCGCATACGCGCGCGGCGAGAACGATGAGTTCGTGCTGCCGACCGTGATCGACGGTGCACGGCCGATGGCGGACGGCGATGCCGTGGTCTTCATGAACTTCCGCGCCGACCGTGCGCGCCAGCTGACCGCGGCGTTCGTGTCGCCGGCGTTCGACGGCTTCGATGCACGCAAGCCGGCGCTGGCCCGCTTCGTCTGCCTGACCGAATACGACGCCAGACTCCCCGCGCCGGTGGCGTTCGCGCCGGACGACCTGCGGCACACCTTCGGCGAACTGCTGGCCGATGCCGGATTGACGCAGCTGCGCATCGCCGAGACGGAGAAGTACGCGCACGTCACGTTCTTCTTCAGCGGCGGACGCGAGGACGTGTTCGCCGGCGAGGAGCGCATCCTGATCCCCAGCCCGAAGGTCGCCACCTACGACCTGCAGCCCGAAATGAGCTGCCCCGAGCTGACCGCGAAGCTGGTGGAGGCGATCGGCTCCGGCCGCTTCGACGCCATCATCTGCAACATCGCCAATCCCGACATGGTCGGCCACAGCGGTGATCTGCAGGCCGCCATCCTCGCTGCACAGGCGGTCGACGTGGCCATCGGCGCGGTGGATGCCGCGGTGCGCGCGGCCGGTGGCGCCCTCATCATCACCGCCGATCACGGCAACCTGGAAATGATGCGAGATCCGGCCACCGGGCAGCCGCACACCGCGCACACGGTCGGCCCGGTGCCGCTGGTCCTCGTGTTGCCCGGCAGCGCCGGCGAACACGCGGCCACGCTGCGCAGTGGCGGCGCATTGCGCGATGTGGCACCGACGCTGCTCGACCTGCTGGGCCTGCCCCAGCCGGCCGACATGACCGGCCGCAGCCTGATCGACGCCTGATGCCGAACCGCTGGCGCGCTGCGTTCACCGCGATCCTGCTCGCCGGCCTGGCCGCCGCGGCGGTAGCGACGGCGCAGAATCCACGCGAAACCGAGCGCAAGCTGGAGCGCGTGCGCAGCGAGCTGAGGTCGATCGCGCAGGAGCGACGCAAGCTGGAAGGCGAGCGCGGCACGGCATCGCGCCAACTGCGCGATGCGGATGAGCAGGTGGGCCGCACGACGCGGTCGCTTTCCGAGACCGAAGCGGCACTGCGCCGCGAGGCCGCCGCGCTGCAGGAGCTGCAACTCAAGCGCGACGCCATGCAGGCGCAACAGGCGTCGCAGCGACGACAGCTGACGGCGCTGGTGCGTGCCGCCTACCAGCAGGGCGACGATGCCCCGTTGAAGGTGCTGCTGTCGCAGGAACGCGTGGCCGATGCGAACCGTTTGCTGGCCTACCACCGCTACGTGCAGCGCGACCAGACGCGACGCATCGCGACATTGAACGCCGAGCTGGAAGCGCTGGACCAGGTGGAGCGCGACATCGTGGCCCGTCGCACCGAACTGGATACCGCGCGGGCAAGGCAGCGCGACCAGGTCGCGCAACTGGAGAAGGCCCGCAGGACCCGCGCGAGCCTGGTCGCGGACCTGGACGAGCGATACCAGGATCGTGCGGCGAAGGAGAAGGCGCTGGGCCAGGATGCGCGTTCGCTGCAACGCCTGCTGGACAACCTGCGCGCCGCCGCTGCGCGTGCGGAGGCGGAACGTCGTGCCGCCGCGCGCCACGAGGCGGCGGCCGCAGCGGCACAGAAACGCGAAAGTGCCGGCGGCGCATCGCGCGGCACGCGGACCACCCCTGCACCCCGCCCGGCGGTGGCATCCGCACCTCCGCTGAAAGTGGGCGGTCTGGGCTGGCCGGTGTCGGGCAGCCTGTTGGCGCACTACGGCGGGCGCCTGCCCGACGGCCGCGCCAGTACCGGCGTGCTGATCGGCGCGCCCTCTGGCACGCCGGTCACGGCGGTGGCGGACGGCACGGTGGTGTTTTCCGAATGGATGACGGGGTACGGCCTGATCCTGATCCTCGATCACGGCAACGGCTACATGAGCCTGTACGCGCACAACGACAGCCTGCTGAAGGACAGTGGCGATCGGGTCAAGCGCGGTGATGCGGTCGCGCGCGTCGGCACGTCGGGTGGACAGGGCCAGGCCGCGCTGTACTTCGAACTGCGCCGCAACGGCCAGCCGGTCGACCCGGCATCGTGGCTGCAGCGGCGATGAACAGGGCGCCGGGCCCTAACCCGGCTTGAACAAACAGGCCAGGTGGCTTCGCGCATAATCCGGTGAACTTCGCGTCCGTGCGCGAAGTCCCCCTTGCCCCATCTGGAGCGTCTGCATGCCGCTGCGTCTTTCCCTGGCCACCCTGACCGTCGCCCTGTCCGCCTGCATGCCGGCGTGGGCGCAACAGCAGGCGCCACTGCCGGAAACGCCGCCTGTGGTCGCGCCCAGCGACGATCCCGACGCCGCGGAAAACGCACCGTCGAAGGTGCCGCTGGACGAGATCCGCCGCTACGTGGCGGTGTTCAATGCGGTCAAGGAAGCGTATGTCGAACCGGTCGAAGACCGCGAACTGATGCAGTCCGCGATCCGTGGCCTGTTGCTGGACCTGGATCCGCACAGCACGTACTTCGACAAGGAAGATTCCGACGCCTTTGACGAACAGGCCACCGGCGCCTACGAAGGCATCGGCGTGGAACTGCAGCAGCAACCCGACCGGACGCTCCTGGTGGTGTCGCCGATCGACGACACGCCCGCCGCGAAGGCAGGCATCAGGTCCGGCGACGTCATCACCGCCATCGACGGCAAGCCGATCAGCGCCGAAGACGGCATGGAGCCGCTGCGTGGCGCGCCGGGCAGCCGGATCGTGCTGACGATCCTGCGCGATGGCACGCCCAAGCCATTCGACGTGACCCTGGTGCGGGACACCATCCGCATCACCAGCGTGCGCAGCCGCGTGCTGGAGCCGGGCTACGGCTACGTTCGCATCAGCGCCTTCCAGACCGATACCGCCGCCGATTTCCAGAAGCAGGTGGACAAGCTGCAGGAGAACGGAAAGCTGCGGGGACTCGTGCTGGATCTGCGCAGCAATCCGGGTGGACTGCTGCTGGCCGCGGTGCAGGTGGCCGACGACCTCCTCGACAAGGGCAACATCGTCAGCACCCGCGGGCGCATGTCGATCAGCGATTCCAAGTTCGATGCCACCCCCGGCGACCGCCTGAACGGCGCGCCGGTGGTGGTGCTGGTGGATGCAGGTTCGGCCAGCGCGTCGGAAGTGCTGGCCGGCGCGCTGCGCGACAACCAGCGCGCGCGCGTGGTCGGCAGCCGCACCTTCGGCAAGGGCTCGGTGCAGACCGTGTTGCCGCTCGACAATGGCGATTCGGTCAAGCTGACCACCGCGCGCTACTACACACCCAGCGGCAAATCGATCCAGGCCAGCGGCATCGTGCCCGACGTGGTGGTCAGGCCAGAGCAGGATGCCAAGGCGGGCGCCCCCATCGGGCCTGATGGCCAGCCCTACATCACCGAGGCCACGCTGCCCGGGCACCTGCGCGGCGACGAAGAAGGTGCGGCCGGCTACACGCCCGGTGACGTGCTCGACGGTGATGCGCCGATCACGGCGGCGCTGGTCGAACTGAAGAAGGTGGTCGCGACAGCGCGGGCGCCGTTGAACCCACAGCGGCGTTGAGCGTTGGCAGGTGCGGGGAGCAGCGTCGGGCGCGACCGGCCGGATAGCGGCTGACGTCGCTGCCGCAAGCGCGATCGGTTCGCCTAGCGCGGCTTCGCCGGCATCGGGAAGGGCGTCACCACCTTTTCGCCGGTGGCCGCATCGCGGATGGCCGACTGGCCTTTCCGCTCCACCTCTTCCACCCGGATGATGCTCTGCATCGGCAGGTGCAGGACCTTGGTGTTGCCGAACTCGTCGCGCAGTCGCTCTTCGGTGGGATCGACTACCAGTCCCTCGTGCACGTCGAAGACCAGGTCGGCGACTTCAGTGAAGCCCCACAGTCCACTGGCCGCCACCTTGTGTGCGTACAGCTCGTAGACCTTGGTGTGGTTGTGGAAGGTGATCTTGTAGAGCGTCTTCTTCATGCGCCGATTATAGGAGTGCGTGGAGAGGCGTGAGGAGTGAGTAGAAGCCGCGGCCGTCGCTCACTCCTCACGCCTCCCCGCTCACTCCTGCCTTCAATATCCTTGCCGCTTGCGCATCCGCCGTGCGATCGCGGCGCGCACGAACAGCGCGAACACCACGCCGAACAGGAAGCCGGCGATGTGCGCCGACCACGCCACGGTGCCGAACGCGGGGCCCGTGTAGGCGAAGACCACCTGCAGCAGTGCCCAGATGCCGATCAGGAGCGAGGCCGGTGCCTTCACGAATTCGAGGAACAGGCCCAGCGGCAGCACCACGCCAAGCTTTGCGGTAGGGAACAGGGCCAGGTAGGCGCCGATGACGGCGGAGATGGCGCCGCTGGCGCCGATGATGACGCGGTCGGGTGTCCCGATGCTGAGCACGGCGGCGACGTTCGCCACCGCGCCGCCTACCAGGAACAGCAACAGGAAACGCCAAGGCCCCATCGCCCGCTCCGCGGGCAGGCCGAAGATCAGCAGGAACACCAGGTTGCCCAGCAGGTGGGCCCAGTCCGCATGCAGGAACAAGGCGGTGAACAGGCGCAGCACCGTGCCGCGTTGCAATGACGCCAGCCATACCTCGGGCGCCACCATGCCGCCGGTCAGCGCCCCCCATTGGGTCAGCAGGTGGCTCTGGGCCGCGTTCCCCAGGGTCAACGCCCAGCAAAAGGCGGCGGACAGCAACACCAGCAGGGTCGGCGTGGCCCAGCGGACGGGCGGTTTCCGGCGTGACGGGAGGGAAACGAACATGCGCCGGCACTGTACCCGCTCGCTGCCTGACTGCCCATGGTGCGATGCGGCGAAACTGAATAGGGGCAATGACTTACGGCGGATTGTTAGAGTTTAGTTAGCGGGTATACTGCATACGGCGTCGTATGTCGGGAGGGGCTTCCGGCAGGCCGAACGGGTGGACCACAACACCCGCGGCCATGGACGACGCAGGCGCTTTTACCCACGTCTCCGGAGAAACCATTCATGGAATTTGCAAAGAACATCACCCGCGTGTCCGCGCTGGCGCTCGGCATCGCAGGCGTGCTCGCCTATGGCGATGTGCACGCCGCCGCCTTCCAGCTGAAGGAAAACAGCGTCAAGGCCCAGGGCCGTGCGATGGCCGGTGCGGCCTCCGCCAAGGGCGACGCCTCGGTCGTGGTCAACAACCCGGCCGTCATGTCCACCTTCACCGAGCGCACCCTGCAGGCCGACGTCACCGCGATCGACCTGTCCTACGAGTTCAGCGGCAGCGGCACTGCCGCCACCGGCACCCCGTTCCAGCAGCCGCTGACCGGCGGCAACGGCGGCGACGCCGGTGACGTGGCCGCCGTGCCGGCCGCCTCGTTCGTCCTGCCGCTGAGCGGCGACTTCGAATACGTCACGCTGGGCATGATGATCAGCGCGCCGTTCGGCCTGAAGACCGACTACGACGCGGGTTGGGTGGGTCGCTACCACGCGCTGGAATCGGACGTGAAGATCATCGACCTGACGCTGGCGGCCTCGCTGGAGCTGGGTGAGCGCTTCTCCGTCGGTGCCGGCCTGGTCTATGAGCACGCCGACGTCACGCTGTCCAATGCGGTCGACTTCGGCACCGTCATCTGCGGCCAGAACCCGACCGCCTGCCTCACGCCGGGCTCGCCCTATGGTCCGCAGCGCAACGACGGCATCGCCCACATCAACGGGACCGACAACGGCTTCGGCTGGATCGTTGGCGTGAACTGGCGCCCGACCGACAAGCTGTCGCTGGGTTATTCGCACCGTTCCGAGATCGACCACGAGCTGGAAGGCGAAGGCGACTTCACCGTGCCGCCGGCCGTGCGCACCGCGTTCGACGCCAACCCGCTGACCCGTCCGCTGTTCCTGGACGGCGGCGCGCTGGCCAAGCTGACCACGCCAGCCGTGGACACCTTCAGTGCGACCTACTACGCCACCGACCGCTTCACCGTCATGGCCGAAGCCAGCCGCACCGACTGGACCTCGCTGCAGGAAATCCGCATCGAGTTCGACAACCCCGGCCAGCCGGATTCGGCCGAGGAGTACAACTGGGGCGACAACTGGTTCTACTCGATCGGCGGCGAATACAAGTTCAGCGATGCGTTCACCTTCCGCGCCGGCGTGGCGCGCGACGACTCCCCGGTGAGCCGTCCGTACCGTACCCCGCGCCTGCCCGACCAGGACCGCATGTGGTATTCGCTGGGCCTGACCTGGGCGCTGTCGGAGCACCTGGAACTCAACGCCAGCTACGTGAAGATCGACATCGTCGACACGCCCGAAATCGACCTGACCACCAGCACCCGCGCGCGCCTGGTCGGCGAGTTCGACGGCGGCGCCGACCTGTACGGCGTGTCGATGCAATACAAGTTCTGATCGCCCCGCGCATCGGAACCACGAAAAACCCCGCCTCGGCGGGGTTTTTTGTTGTCGGCGCTCTTGCAGGAGGGCTTCAGCCCCGAGGCTTCTGCGCGAACGGCATCGGGGCTGAAGCCCCTCCTGCCCTGTTCGGTCAATACGGCAGGCCGGCGACCGGCAGTTCGATCGACCACAGGCTGGCGGCGCCGGTCAGGAACAGGGTACGCCGGTCATTGCCGCCGAACGCGGCATTGGTGATGTTGGCGTCCACGTGGATCGTGGCCAGCACGTCACCCGCAGGGGAAAACACGCGTACGCGCTGCTGGCCGTGTTCGGTGACGTAGATGTTGCCCAGGCAATCCAGCGTCAGGCCGTCACCGCCTGTGATGCGCGCCAGGTCGCGGCTTGCGCCGGGCACGCCTTCGCGCAACGGATAGGTGCGCAATACATCGCCATCGCCGGTTCCACCCGCCACGTACAACGTGTCGCCATCCGGCGACAGGGCGATCCCATTGGGATTGCGCAGGCTGTCGTCGACCACCGTAGTCACGCCTTCATGGTGGCGATACACGCGGGTGAGGGGCTGGCCGCCGGGCGCGGCCTTGCGCTGGTAGTCGGGATCGGTGAAGTAGAGGCTGCCGTCGGTGCCCATCACCAGGTCGTTGGGGGAATTGAACGGCAGGCCGTCGAACGTCGACACCAGGGGCATGCGCGTGCCGTCTTCCAGTCTCACGCGCGCGATCTGCTTGCGGTCGTGGGTGGCGGCGAGCAGATGGCCGTCCAGGTCCAGCGTCAGCCCGTTGCTGCCACTGTCTTCCACCACGGTCTCCCAGCGATCCGGCGGGGTGAAGCGGCGAATGCGCGACGGAAACGTCCCGCTGTGCACGAAGTCCGACAGGTACAGCGCACCATCGCGCCACACCGGGCCTTCGTAGAGGCGATCTTCGCTGTCGTCCACGCGCGCAGCAGACACTCGTGTGGCCGTGAGGTCGCCGGTGGGCGCACGCCCGGAATCGGCCGGGCAGACGGAGGCATGGGCCGATGCGTGGGCCAGCGGAGCAGCGAAGCTGGCAAGCAGGGCAAGGGCAAGGCGGCGGCAACGCGGCATGGCGGTCCTCGGGTCAGGCGGGCAGCCAGCGTACCTCGATCCGGTTGCGGCCTTTGTGCTTGGCTGCGTAGAGCGCCTCGTCCGCGAGCCGCATCAGGGTGTCGTAGGGCGCGTTGCGGTCGGCGGCGAAGGAAACACCCAGGCTGACGGTGACGTGGATTCCCGCACCGGACGGAGCGAACTCCAGCCCCATCACCTGCTGCCGGATGCGTTCCGCCAGGGCCTGCGCGGTCTCGGCCTGCGTGTCGCGCAGGACCAGCATGAACTCCTCTCCGCCCAGGCGTGCGAACAGGTCGTCGCCGCGGATGCAGCCGCGCACCACGTCGGAGAACCGTTGCAGCACCAGGTCGCCGGCTTCATGGCCATGGTCGTCGTTGACGGCCTTGAAGTGGTCCAGGTCCAGCGCGATCACGGCCAGGCCGTGTTCGGCGCCCTGCCGTCCGCCGCGGGCCTGCAGTTCGTTGTCCAGGCCGCGACGGTTGAGTGCGCCGGTGAGCGGATCGAACAGCGCGCTGCGCCGCAGTGGCTCCGCGGCGCGGAAGCTGGCCAGCATCAGCATGCAGAAATTGAGCAGGAACCAGATCGACAGGTCCAGGTTCACCCACATCGGGTTGGGGCCATAGCGGCCGCTCAGGGCCGCCAGCAGGTCGCCACCGTACAGCCACAGCAGCACCAGGCAGCCCACGATCATCAGGCGTGCCGGAACGTGGTCCGGTGCACTGCGCAGCGCCAACAGGTGGCGCAGCATCACCAGCAGCACGATCACTTCGGTCGCGCTCATAGCCGCGCCCTGCGCATCCACGCCGCCGCCCAGGACCACGCCGACCAGCGAGAAAGCGAGGCACAGCGGCAACAGCGCGCGTTCCCACAACGCCAGCGCGCGCTGCTGCACGAACTGGATGATCGACCACGCCAGCCCCACCAGGCCGGCGCATGCCAACAGGCCCCCTGCGCCGGCAATGCCGGCGGCAAGCGATTCATCGCCTGCCCGCACCAGTGTCTGTGCCGTGCCGTCCAGCATCGCCGCGCCCAGCGAGTACAGGAAATGCGCGACGCCCCACGTTGCAATGCCACGGACGCCCCGCGATACCTTGCCCACGTAGAAGAACAGCGCCAGCAACACGGCGGCGAGCGCGCAGTCGCTGAGCAGCAGGTTGTAGAAATCGGTCGTCATGCGTCGTCGTCGCCCTGCTGGCGCTGGAGCTCCCTGTCGATGCCAGAACGCAGAATAAGGCGCAATCCGGCATGGGAGCGATACGGGGGCCGCGCAACCGCCGAGGCAGTTCAGCGACGGCAACCGCGGAGCCCGCAGGATCGCCGCGTGCAGCGGGCGTCGTCAGTGCCGTGGGTCATGCCCAACGAAAAGCCCCGCCGGAGCGGGGCTGTGCGTGCGACGCCGAGGGCTGCCGATGCGCGGCAGCACCCGGATTCAGTCGCCGAGTGTCAGCAGCGAGGCGTTGCCACCGGCGGCCGTCGTGTTGACGGTGACCGTCTTTTCGGTGGCGAAACGCGGAAGGTAATGCGGGCCGCCAGCCTTGGGTCCGGTGCCGGACAGCCCCTGGCCGCCGAATGGCTGCACGCCGACGACCGCACCGATCTGGTTGCGGTTGACGTAGACGTTGCCCACCTTCACCCGTGCGGCGATGCGGTCGATGGTCTCGTCGATGCGGGAATGCACGCCCAGCGTCAGGCCGTAACCGGTGGCGTTGATCGCGTCGATGACCTTGTCCAGGTCATCGGCCTTCCAGCGTACGACGTGCAGCGCCGGTCCGAAGATTTCCTTGTGCAACTGGTCGAGCGACTTCAGTTCCCACGCACGCGGCGCGAAGAACGTGCCGTGCGCGGTGTCCTCGCCTGCGTTGGCCTGCTTGATGAGGCGCGCCTCGTTCGCCATGCGGGTCGCGTGATCGTCGAGGATCTTCAGCGCATCGGCATCGATCACCGGACCGACGTCGGTCGACAGCAGGCCCGGGTCGCCGATCTTCAGTTCGTCCATCGCGCCGGCCAGCATCGTCATCACCTTGTCGGCGATGTCGTCCTGCACGAACAGCACACGCGCCGCCGAGCAGCGCTGGCCCGCCGAGGTGAACGCGGAACCCATCGCGTCCTTCACCAGCTGCTCCGGCAGCGCGGACGAGTCGGCGATGAAGGCGTTCTGGCCGCCGGTCTCGGCGATCAGCGTCGCGATCGGGCCGCTCTCGCGGCCGGCGAGCGCGCGGTTGATCGCGCGCGCGGTCTCGGTGGAGCCGGTGAAGGCCACGCCGGCCACGCGGGGATCCTTCGTCAGCGCCGCGCCGACAGTGGCGCCGTCGCCGGGCAGGAACTGCAGCACGGCTTCGGGAATGCCGGCTTCGTGCAGCAGTTTCACCGCGGCGTGGCCGATCAGGTTGGTCTGTTCGGCCGGCTTGGCGATCACGCTGTTGCCGGCGGCCAGCGCGGCGCTGACCTGGCCCAGGAAGATCGCCAGCGGGAAATTCCACGGGCTGATGCAGACGAACACGCCACGGCCCTGCAGCTGCAGCTGGTTGGATTCGCCGGTCGGGCCGGGCAGCTGTTCGGGCGCGCCGAACTGCGCGCGCGCCTGCGCGGCGTAGTAGCGCAGGAAGTCGACCGCTTCGCGCACTTCGGCCACGCTGTCGGGGATGGTCTTGCCCGCTTCCTTCACGCACAGCGCGATGTAGTCGGGCAGGCGCTGTTCCAGCAGGTTCGCGGCGTGCTCGAGGATGGCGGCGCGGCTGGCGGCCGGCGTGCGGTCCCAGGCCGGCTGCGCGGCCACCGCATTCGCCAGCGCCTTCTCGACGGTGCCGCTGTCGGCCGGTTGCCATTCGCCCACTGTCTGGCGGCGGTCGGCCGGGTTGGTCACCGGCAACGCAGCGCTGGACACGACGGCGCCCGGCACCAGCGGCGCGGCGCGCCACGGCTTGACCGCCGCGTTGATGCGCTCGGCCAGCGCGCGCAGGTCGTTGTCGTTGGCGAGGTTGGCGCCCATGGAGTTGTTCCTGTCAGAAGAGGCGATGGGAGCCGGCTGGCTCCGGAAAAGATCGACCGGCAGCGGGATGCGCGGGTGCGGGATGGATTCGAACTCGGACACCGTCTGCACCGGGTCGCGCACCAAATCCTCGATGGCGACGTTCTCGTCGGTGATGCGGTTGACGAAGCTGCTGTTGGCGCCGTTCTCGAGCAGGCGGCGGACCAGATAGGGCAGCAGGTCCTCGTGTGAACCGACCGGCGCGTAGACGCGGCACGGGATGTCCAGTCGATGCTTCGGCACCACCTCGGCATACAGGTCGTCGCCCATGCCGTGCAGCTTCTGGTGCTCGTATGGACGGCCGTTGGCGATGAAGCGGATCGCCGCGATGGTCTGCGCATTGTGGGTGGCGAACATCGGATACAGCGCGTCGCCGTGGTCGAGCATGCGTCGCGCATTGGCAAGGTACGAGACGTCGGTGTTCGGCTTGCGCGTGAACACCGGGTAGCCCGGGTGGCCGTCGATCTGCGCGCGCTTGATTTCGGCGTCCCAGTACGCACCCTTCACCAGGCGCACCGGCATGCGGCGGCCGACGCGGCGGGCCAGGTCTGCCAGGAAGTTGATCACGTACGGCGTGCGCTTCTGATAAGCCTGCACGGCCAGGCCGTAGCCTTCCCAGCCGTCGAGCGAGGCGTCGGAGAAGGTCGCCTCGATCAGGTCGAGCGACAGCTCCAGCCGGTCGGCTTCTTCGGCGTCGATGGTGAAGCCGATGCCGTAGGACTTGGCCAGCTGGGCCAGCTCCAGGATGGCCGGCGCCAGCTCGCGCATCACGCGGGCGCGCTTGGCGTGCTCATAGCGCGGGTGCAGCGCGGACAGCTTGATCGAGATGCTCGGTGCCGCCAGCACGTCGGCGAAGGGACCGGTGCGGCCAATGGCATGGATCGCCTGCCGGTAGGCCTCCAGGTAGCGGGCGGCGTCCTTCGTGGTCAGCGCGCCTTCGCCCAGCATGTCGAAGGAATAGCGGTAGTCGGCGTTCTCGCCCTTGCGGCTGCGGGCCAGCGCCTCGTCGATGGTGCGGCCCATGACGAACTGGTGGCCCATGATCCGCATGGCCTGGCGCACGGCCAGGCGGATGACGGGCTCGCCCACGCGACCGACCAGGCGCTTGAAGGCGCCCGGCACGTCGGCCCGGGTCAGGTCGTTCAGGTTGACCAGCTTGCCGGTCAGCATCAGGCCCCAGGTGGAGGCATTGACCAGCACGGAGTCGCTCTGGCCCAGGTGCCTTTCCCAGTCCGCATCGCCCAGCTTGTCGCGGATCAGCTTGTCGGCGGTCTCCTGGTCGGGGATGCGCAGCAGCGCCTCGGCCACGCACATCAGCAGCACGCCCTCCTCGCTGCCGAGGTCGTACTGGCGCATGAAGGCTTCGATGGCGCCCTGGTCCTGGGCGCGGGCGCGGACCCGCTTGACCAGGTCCATGGCCAGCTTCTGGGCCTGGATCTGCTCGTTGGCCGGCAGGCGCGCGTGCTCCAGCAGTTCGCGGACATGTCCGGTCTCGTCGCGCAGCCAGGCGGCCGTGATGGCGGCGCGCAGCGGCGATGGCGGTGCCGGGAGTTCGGGGGCGACGATGCTGCCGGCCGGCGGAGCGGCGGGCGACGGAGCGGGTGAAGGAGTCGACATGACGGCAGGGCAGTCCAAAGGCAGTCCACTAGTTTAGGGCCGTGCGGGCAGGCCGGGTATGCCTGCCGCGCCGGATCAGAGGGTGTCGGTGGAGCGCGTCGGCGGAGCGGTGACGGCGGTCGCGGAATCGCCCCGCGAAGACGCGGTGCGGCCTGAGCGGGTGTCCCGCGCGCCTTGTGCAGGATCAATGAAACTTGCCGCAAAGTGTGCCGGGAGCTACCATTTAACGGTTTTCCGCAGCCCGGATCGTGTGGCGGGCGACATGATCGAAATGGTGCCGTCATCGTGGGACGGACACGGCGCGCGGCTCAGGCTGCGGCCGCCGCGGGCGCTGACGCGCCGCCAGTTCGTGATGTTGTTCGTGGTGCTGTCGGGCGCGATGTGGATCGTCGCCATGCTGGGCTGGTGGGGAGGCAATGCCTTCGCGCCAGCCTTTGCATTCCTCCATTCGGCCATCGTGGCCACGGCGCTGCGCGCGTTGTGGCGCAGTGGCGACCGGAGGGAAGACATCAGCATCGGCCCCGACGCGGTGGAGGTCACCACCTCCGTGTCTGGGGCGGTGTTCCGGGCGCATCCCTATTGGGTGCGCCTGTGCATCGAGCGGGATGGCGAAAGGATTTCGCTGGCCTCCAGCGGCAGGCAGGTCCAGGTTGGCAACTTCCTGGGACCGGCCGAACGCCGGGAGCTGGCGGACAGATTGCAGGATTTACTGGCGGCCGCGAGTGGCCGCAACCGATGACGCATTGGGGTCTAGGCAATGACGCAAGTGAATGGGATGTGGAAGCGGTTGGTGACGGCGTGCACGCTGCTGGCGATGCCGGCGCTGGCTTGGGCGCAGTCGGCGGACCCGAAGCCGTGGCAGCTCAACATGGGCAAGGGCGTGACTGCGTCCTCCCAGCATGCCTATGACGCGCACATGATCGCGCTGTGGGTCTGCATCGTGATCGGCGTCATCGTGTTCGGTGCGATGGGCTACGCGATGTTCAAGTTCCGCCACTCCAAGGGCGCGGTGCCGGCGCAGTTCAGCCACAACACCACGGCCGAGATCATCTGGACCGTCATCCCGGTGCTGATCCTGGTGGTCATGGCCTGGCCGGCGACCGCCAAGCTGATCGCCATGTACGACACCCGCGACTCCGAGATGACCGTCAAGGTCACCGGCTACCAGTGGATGTGGAAGTACGAATACCTGGGCGAGGGCGTGGAGTTCACCAGCCGCCTGGACCGCGAATCCGACCGCCTGCGCCAGAACAAGGCGACGACGCAGGAAGAGATCAAGGCGCACCCGCACTACCTGCTGGACGTCGACAACCAGCTGGTGCTGCCCACCAACACCAAGATCCGCTTCGTGATCACCGCCGACGACGTCATCCACGCGTGGTGGGTCCCGGCGCTGGGCTGGAAGCAGGACGCCATCCCGGGCATCGTCAACGAGGCCTGGACCGACATCAAGGAACCGGGCATCTACCGCGGCCAGTGCGCCGAGCTGTGCGGCAAGGACCACGGCTTCATGCCGATCGTCGTGAAGGCGGTGCCGAAGGCCGAGTACGAGCAGTGGCTGGCCTCGAAGAAGCCCGCCCCGGCCGCCGCACCCGCTCCGGCCGCGCCGGTGGAAGAGGCCGCGCCGGCCGACGCCACGACGGCCCCGGCCGTTGAAGCCGCCCCCACCGCCGAGACCCCCGCGCCGTCGGCGCAGGGTTGATCGACCGCCCGCATCAGCTGCAAGAGATTACGCACATGGCCAACACCGCCGTCGATCATCATGACGATCACCACGGTCACCAGCAGAGCTTCATCGAGCGGTGGTTCTTCTCCACGAACCACAAGGACATCGGTACGCTCTACCTGATCTTCAGCTTCATCATGTTCATCATCGGCGCGGGCATGTCGGTGGTGATCCGTGCCGAGCTGATGGTGCCGGGCCTGCAGCTGGTCAGCCCCGAGTTCTTCAACCAGATGACCACGGTGCATGCGCTGGTCATGATCTTCGGTGGCGTGATGCCGGCCTTCGTCGGCCTGGCCAACTGGATGATCCCGCTGCAGGTGGGCGCACCGGACATGGCGCTGCCGCGCATGAACAACTGGTCCTTCTGGATCATGCCGTTCGCCTTCACCCTGCTGCTCAGCTCGTTGTTCCTGCCGGGCGGCGCGCCGGCCGGTGGCTGGACGCTGTACCCGCCGCTGTCGCTGCAGGGCGGCGCGAACGTGGCACTGACCATCTTCGCCATCCACATGATGGGCATCAGCTCCATCATGGGCGCGATCAACATCATCGCCACCGTGCTCAACATGCGCGCACCGGGCATCGACCTGCTGAAGATGCCGATCTTCTGCTGGACCTGGCTGATCACCGCGTTCCTGCTGATCGCGGTGATGCCGGTGCTGGCGGGCGCGGTGACCATGCTGCTGACCGACAAGTTCTTCGGCACCAGCTTCTTCAACGCGGCCGGCGGCGGCGACCCGGTGATGTACCAGCACATCTTCTGGTTCTTCGGACACCCCGAGGTCTACATCATGATCCTGCCGGCGTTCGGCGTGGTGTCGGAAATCATCCCGACCTTCAGCCGCAAGCCGCTGTTCGGTTACCAGGCCATGGTGTACGCGACCGCCTCGATCGCGTTCCTGTCGTTCATCGTGTGGGCGCACCACATGTTCACGGTGGGCATGCCGCTGGGCGGCGAGATCTACTTCATGTTCGCCACCATGCTGATCGCCATCCCGACCGGCGTGAAGGTGTTCAACTGGGTCAGCACGATGTGGCGGGGCTCGCTGAGCTTCGAAACCCCGATGCTGTGGGCGGTGGGCTTCGTCATCCTGTTCACCATCGGCGGCTTCTCCGGCCTGATGCTGGCCATCGTGCCGGCGGACTTCCAGTACCACGACACCTACTTCGTGGTGGCGCACTTCCACTACGTGCTGGTGACCGGCGCGCTGTTCTCCATCATCGCGGCGACCTACTACTGGTGGCCGAAGTGGACCGGCCGCATGTACAGCGAGTTCTGGGGCAAGTTCCATTTCTGGTGGACGATCGTGTTCGTCAACCTGCTGTTCTTCCCGCAGCACTTCCTGGGCCTGGCCGGCATGCCGCGCCGCATCCCGGACTACAACCCGGTGTTCGCGGACTGGAACCTCATCAGTTCGATCGGCGCGTTCGGCATGTTCCTGACGCCGTTCATGATGGCCGCGATCCTGTGGGCCTCACTGCGCAACGGCAAGAAGGCCGAAGCGCGCGCCTGGGAAAACGCCAGGGGCCTGGAATGGACCGTGCCGTCGCCGGCGCCGCACCACACGTTCACCACGCCGCCGGTCATCAAGGACGGCGACCTGGCGCACGGTGACGTGACGCACTGAAACGGCTGAGCATCGCACCATGAACGCCCCCGTGCTGACCCCCGAGGAACTCGCGCGCCGCCGCAAGGCGGTGCTGCGGACGGCGTGGGTGATCGGCGGCATCGCGCTCGCGATCTTCGTGGCCTTCATCGGCCGCGCGGTGCTGAGCGCATGAGCGCGGCCAAGTCCAACTCGGCCGGGCTGTTCAAGCTGGTGGGCGTGGCGGTGGCGGTATTCGTGCTGACGTTCTCGCTGGTGCCGCTGTACCGCATCGCCTGCGAGAAGGTGTTCGGCATCCGCCTGGAGCAAGGGCCCGGCCAGGCGGCTGCGGTCGCGGCAGCCAAGGTTGCGCGCACGGTGACCGTGCAGTTCGATGGTGGTGTCAATTCCAAGTTGCCGTGGGCGTTCCAGCCGGAACAGCTGACCATGGAAGTGGTGCCCGGCGAGCTGTACGAGGCGAAGTATTTCGCCCGCAACGACAGCGAGCGGGCCGTCGTCGGCAGCGCGGTGCCGTCCGTCGCGCCGGCGCGAGCCTCGGGCTATTTCACCAAGACCGAGTGCTTCTGCTTCACGGCCCAGACCCTGCAGGCCGGCGAAAGCCGCGACATGCCGGTCCGCTTCATCGTGGACCCGGACCTGCCGGCGGAAGTGAAGACCATCACCCTGTCGTATACCTTCTTCAAGAACGATGCACTGACCGCGCAGATCGGCACGGGCAATGCATCGCCCTCGCCGCTCGCGGCACCCTGATCACGCTTAGCAACCGGAAGCCACGCCATGGGACAAACCCATTCGCCAGACGCCAACATCTACTTCGTGCCGCACAGCTCCAAGTGGCCGTTCGTGGGTTCCATCGCCATGTTCGTCACCATGGTGGGCGTGGCCAGCTGGCTCAATGACGCGGCCTGGGGCATGTGGGTCTTCTATGCCGGCCTGGTGATGCTGAGCGCGACGCTGTTCATGTGGTTCGGCGACGTGATCCGCGAATCGGTGAGCGGCCATTACAACCGCCAGGTGGACGTGTCGTTCCGCATGGGCATGGTGTGGTTCATCTTCTCGGAAGTGATGTTCTTCGCAGCCTTCTTCGGCGCGCTGTTCTATGCCCGCACGCTCGCGTTGCCGTGGCTGGGGGGCGAAGGCGATGGCGTGATGACCAACAGCCTGCTGTGGGAAGGTTTCTCGGCGGCATGGCCGAGCGCCGGTCCGGGCCAGGTGGGCGGTCAGTTCCAGACCATCCCGGCATGGGGCCTGCCGCTGATCAACACGCTGATCCTGCTGACCTCGGGCGTCACCATCACCATCGCGCACCATGCGCTGAAGGCCGGCGACCGCAAGCAGCTGCTGATCTGGCTGGGTGCCACGGTGCTGCTCGGCTGCACGTTCCTGTACTACCAGGCCGAAGAGTACATCCACGCCTACAAGGAGCTGAACCTGACGCTGGGTTCCGGCATCTACGGTTCCACGTTCTTCATGCTGACCGGCTTCCACGGCCTGCACGTGACGCTGGGCACGTTGATGCTGGCGATCATCTGGTTCCGCTGCGCCAAGGGCCACTTCACCAAGGACGACCACTTCGGTTTCGAAGCCGTGGCGTGGTACTGGCATTTCGTCGACGTGGTGTGGCTGGGCCTGTTCCTGTTCGTCTACGTGCTGTAAAGCGCGGGCGACACCGTAGCGAAGAAAGGGCCGGCAATGCCGGCCCTTTTCTTTTGCCCGGTTGGCGCGGCGGGCCGCGCGCGGGACAATGCCCGCTCAGCCCGGATTGATGCCATGCGGCTGGATCCAGCCCATCTTGATGGCCAGCACCACCAGCAGGATCAGGCCCACGGACAGCGCGATGCGGCGTGTCAGCGCGTTGACGGTGCGCTTGCTCCCGCCCTTGTCCACCAGCATGTAGTACAGGCCTGCGCCGAGGTTCCACACGATGAGGATGAGGAAGGCGATGATCAGCAGGGTTTTCAGCGAATCGTTCATGGCGTCCTCGACGGGGCCGGCAGTGAGGCGCGCATTATCGCCCCGGTGGCGTGAGCCGATGGTGGGTGCGACATTCGGACGCATGCCGTGAGCCGGCGCATGCCGCTGCCGGTCGGTTGGACGCTGGCCGTGCTGGCCATGTCCTTGTTCGGCAGCCTGGGCGCCTGGCAGTGGGGGCGGGCGGAACAGAAGGAAGCCCTGCTGGCCGAGACAGCGCGCGTGCTGGCCGAACGACAGGCCCAGTCGCTGGCGGTGGCAGCCGATGCCGCGCGGGCGCAGGCGTACGACTGGGTGGCGGGCGAGGGTGAATTCCTGCCTGCCCGCGCGATCCTGCTGGACAACCAGACGCGCGAGCGGCAGCCCGGTGTCCGTGTCTATCGGGTGTTTCAGCCCATCGAGGGCGGTGTGCCACTGCTGGTGGAGCTTGGCTGGCAGGCCGTGCCCGGTGACCGCACCATGCCGGCGGTGCCGCCGTTGCCGGGTCGCCAACACATGGCGGGGCTGCTGGTACCGCCGCCCTCGGAAGGTATTGCCAGCGCCGCCGCTGCCGCGCAACCGGATGGCAGCCTGCTGGTGATCGCGCTGCAGCCGGATGCGCTGGCCAAGGCGCTTGCGCTGCCTGCGTTGTCGCCGCGCGTCCTGAAGTTGGACCCCGACCTGCCGCTCGGTTACGCGCGCGACCTGGACGTCCTGCCCAACACGCTGCCGCCGGAGCGTCACATCGGCTATGCCGTGCAATGGTTCGGACTGGCAGGCGCGGTGTTCGTCACCGCGCTGATCCTGACCTGGCGCAGCCGTCGGAAGAGCAGATAGGCGTCCTCTGGACACGCCTTGCAGGAACGCGCTGGATACCCGATCCGGTCGTGGTGCGCCTGTCGAACCACGTTCTTTGCGATGGATCGACCCGTCACAACGGCCCCCCTCGGCGTGAAAAGCGTGGTGCGACAGGCTCACCACGAACGGCATTCAAGAGGCTTTGAACGCCATGCAAGGGGCTTTGGTCGCTGGGCGGCATAGAGCCCAGCGTTGCCATAGGGGCAATGATCGCCCGGGCGTGAGAAAATGCGGCCATGGACCCAAAACCATTCGATCCCGCCCAGCGGCGTCGCGGGCGGTGGATGCTCGTCGCCCTGTTCGCCCTGTTCTTCGGTACCGTGTTCGGTGCCGGCATCCTGCGGTTCTCCGGCTGGCAGCCGGCGGCGCACAAGAACCATGGCCTGATGTTGCAGCCGCCTGCGGATGCGCGAGGCATCGTGCCGATGCTCGCCGATGGCAGCGCCTACGACTGGCGGCCGGGCGAACGCCGCTGGCGCATCGTCGCCGCGCCGGCACCGGGGTGCGCGGAGGTCTGCCTGAAACTGGCGCAGGACCTGGACAAGGTATGGCAATTGTTCGGCCACAACGCTGACGAAGTCGACATCCTGTGGATCGGCGACTATCCGGACGGAGCGCCGCGGCATGGTGCGCTGCGCCTGGTTCGCGCGGATGGCCCGTTGCGTGGCCTGCTGCCGCAGGTGGACGATCCGGCCGGCACGCCTGTGTACGTGATCGACCCGCACGGTTTCGTGATCCTGCGCTACGCCCCGGGCTTCGACCCGGCCGGCCTGCGCACGGATGTCTCGAAACTGATCAAGCTCATCTGAGCGCTCGCCCGAACTGCAGATGATGATGAACGCTGTCGCACGTCCCGTGATCTACCGACATTTCCATAGAATCGCCTGGCTGGCGGTGGCCCTGACGCTGTGCGTCGTGGTGTTCGGCGCCTTCGTGCGCCTGTCCGATGCCGGCCTGAGCTGCCCCGACTGGCCCACCTGCTATGGCCGCGCCGCGTGGCCGGGCGCGGTCAACGAAGCCGCTTCGCACGCGGCCAGCGACATCCGGCCATTCGAGACGCACAAGGCGTGGCGTGAGCAGGTGCACCGCCACATCGCCGCCTCGCTGGGCGTGCTGGTACTGGTGCTCGCACTGCTCGCCGCGCGCCGCCGCCGCTGGGGCATCGCGCAGATCCTGGTTGCCGCCGGGCTGGTCGGCGCGGCGATCCCGCTGTACATGCACGGCGAACACGGCGCGGCTTCGGCGCTGGCGATTCTCGGTGAAGCGATCCTGCTGTTCGCCGCGCTGCGCTGGTCCAACATCGATCTGGCGCGCGCGGGTGCGCTGACGCTGGCGGTGATCATCTTCCAGGCGCTGCTGGGCATGTGGACGGTCACCTGGCTGCTCAAGCCCATCGTGGTGATGGGCCATCTGATCGGCGGCCTGACCACGTTCTCGCTGCTGGCGTGGATGGCGTGGCGTGCGACCGACCGGCCGATCACGCTCGCCGATGCGATCGTGCTGCGCCGCTGGCTGATCGGTGGCCTGGTGCTGCTCGGCATCCAGATCGCACTCGGTGGCTGGGTCAGCGCCAACTACGCGGCACTGGCGTGCGGACTGGATTTCCCGAAGTGCGTCGGCCAGTGGTGGCCACCCGCGGATTTCCGCGAAGGCTTCGTGCTGTGGCGCGGTATCGGTGTGGACTATGAAGGCGGCGTGCTGGATGGCGCCTCACGCATCGCGATCCAGATGACCCACCGCATCATGGCGGTGGTCGTCGCGCTCTACGTGCTGGCCCTCGCGTGGCGCCTGTTCCGTACCCCGGGCATGCGCAGCTGGGCGCTGACGCTGCTGGTGCTGATCGCCGCGCAGGTCACGCTGGGCATCCTCAACGTGAAGCTCAACCTGCCGCTGCCGGTAGCCGTGGCGCACAACGGTGGCGCGGTGCTGCTGCTGTTCACCCTGGTCTCGCTGACCGCGCGCCTGCGCAGGCCCGACTGACATGGCCTCGACGTTCCGCCAGTACTGGGCGTTGACCAAGCCGCGCGTCGTGGCGCTGATCGTGTTCACTGCGATCGTCGGCATGTTCCTCGCCATCGACGGCCTGCCCGATGGCGCACAGCTGTTGCGCGGCGCATTGGGCTTCCTCGGCATCTGGCTGGCCGCTTCCAGCGCGGCTGCCATCAACCAGCTGCTGGACGCGCGCATCGACGCGAAGATGGCGCGCACCTCCTGGCGTCCGCTGGTGCAGGGACAGGTGAAACCGTGGCAGGCGCTGGTGTTCGCGCTGGTGCTGGCGGCGCTGTCGATGACGGTGCTGGTGGTATGGGTCAACACGATCACCGCAATCCTGACCTTCGCCTCGCTGATCGGCTACGCGGTGATCTATACCGTGTTCCTGAAGCGCGCCACGCCGCAGAACATCGTCATCGGCGGTATCGCCGGCGCGGCGCCGCCGCTGCTGGGCTGGGCCACGATGACCGGCATGACAGGCGAGTGGGACTGGCCGCACGCGTTGCTGCTGGTGCTCATCATCTTCGTGTGGACGCCGCCGCACTTCTGGGCGCTGGCGATCTTCCGTCGCGAAGACTATGCGCGCGCGCTGGTGCCGATGCTGCCGGTGACGCACGGCGTGACCTACACGCGCTGGCAGATCCTGTTCTACACCGTGCTGCTGGTCGAAGTGACGGTGTTGCCGGTGGTGTTCGGCATGAGCGGCTTCTTCTACCTGGGCGGCGCGCTGGTGCTGGGCGCGGTGTTCCTCTGGTACGCATGGCGCCTGCTGGATCCGCCGGACGAGTTCTTCGCCATGCGCGTGTTCAACTACTCCATCGTCTACCTGATGGCGCTGTTCGCGTTCCTGCTGGTGGACCACTGGGTGATGCCGCTGCTGCAGCCGGCGGCAGCGACGGCCGGTATCGAGTTCGTGCCGGCGGGATAGCTCAGGGCGATCGATCTGCCTGTGTGGGACCGACGCAAGTCGCGATGCCGAAGGCTGGGTACTCAAGACATCTGGGACCTTATCGAAAGCGATCGCGACTTGCGTCGCTCCCACAGAGAGGGGATCAGTCGCCAGTCGTACTCCCTGTCTGCTCTGGCGCTGCCAGCCGCTCCACCACCACCGGCTCCAGCGACTTCAATCCCGCCTCCCGGCCCAGTTCCAGCGCGTCCTCATGCGGGACGCCTGCGGCGGCCGCGCGCAGCGCGAGCAGCGCACCGACACGGTTGCCCGAGGCGCAGTGCAGCAGCACGTCGCCGTCCTGCGCATCCAGCAAGGCATGCAGGGCCGCGGCATTCGCTGGCGTGACATCGTCCTTGCCGGCGATCGGCAGCGTGATGTAGTCCATGCCGAGGCGGCGCACTTCGGCGGCCTGATCGTATCCGCGTTCTTCCTGCGGGCCACGCAGGTCGATGACCGCGCGGACACCCTGCGCCTGCAGGCGCGCCAGATCCTCCGGCGATGGCTGGCCGCCGGTATGCAGGCCGGGACGGGGCTGGGTGAATTCCGCCGCCAGCGTGGAGAGCGAGGTGCCGCACAGCAGTGTGGCGAACAGGCAAAACGCGAAACGTGTCATCACGGACTCCTCAATGGCGGCCGATGCGGGCCTGCAGCAGGGTGCGCAGTTCGTATTTGTCGGCTTCGTCCAGGCCCATGCTGCGTTGCTTGGCCTGGAGTTCGTCCAGGCGCTGCTGCAGCATCTGCTTCTCCAGTTGCACGGCGGCATCGAGGACTTCGAGGCGCCAGTTCTCTTCGTCGCCGGGCAGGTCCTGCATCGCCAGCTTCTGCAGCGCGACGACTTCCTCGCGCTCGGCGAAATGCTCCAGCAGCACCCCGGTGGTGATATCGGGGCGCGCGTGCACCAGCGCGATCACCTCCAGCAACAGATCCATGCCCGCCAGCCGCAACGCCGAGAATCCGTGCGTGGATTCGAGCGACAACGCCAGCGCCGGCTTGTGCAGGAGGCGCACGATGATGCTGCGCACAAGGCTCGGTTTCTGGCCGGCGTGTGAAGGCGCAGGACGGCGTGCGGGCGGTGGCGCGGAGGGTGTTGTACTGCCGGCGCCCACGCCGGTGATTTCGGTGAGGCGCTGTCGCATCAGGTCGCCGAATGCACCATCCGGGATCTGCGCGAGCAGCGGGCGTGCCCGCTCGGCCAGGCGTGCCTTGCCGTCGAGCGTGGACAGTTTGATGTCCTTGGCCAGTTCGTCGAAGAAGAATTGCGACAGCGGCGTCGCCTGCTGCAGGCGTGCATCGAAGCCGGCCGCACCTTCCTGCCGCACGATGGTGTCGGGGTCTTCGCCGTCGGGCAGGAACAGGAAGAAGGCCTGCCGTCCGTCCTTCATGCGCGGCAGCACCGATTCCAGCGCACGCCATGCGGCGCGCTGGCCTGCGGCGTCGCCGTCGAAGCAGAAATACACGTCGGGCGCGTTGCGGAACAGCAGCTCGGCGTGCTCCGGCGTGGTGGCTGTGCCCAGCGTGGCGACGGCTTCCTTCACGCCGAACTGGAACAGCGAGACCACGTCCATGTAGCCTTCGACCACGACAAGCCGCGCGATCTTCTGGTTGGCCTGCTTCACCTGCCACAGGCCATACAGCTCGCGGCCCTTGTGGAACAGCGCGGTTTCGGGCGAGTTGAGGTACTTCGGGCCATCATCCTTCTGCAGCACGCGGCCGCCGAAGGCGATCACGCGGCCACGCCGGTCGTGGATGGGGAACATCACCCGGTCGCGGAACTTGTCGTAGACGTGGCCGCGATCATTCTTCGAGAACAGGCCGGCGCGGTCGAGCAGCTTCATCCGGCGCTCGTCGGTGCCCAGCGCATCCTTCAGCGCCGAATAGCCGTCCGGCGCATAGCCGATCATGAACTGCGTGCGGATCGCCGCATCCACGCCGCGGCCGTCGAGATAGGCCTTGGCCTTGTCGCTGGTATCCAGGTTGCGCTGGAAGAAGCGCGCCGCGGCTTCCAGCGCATTGAACAGGTCGCGGGTATCGTTGTTCTCGTTGCGCTGCTGCGTTTCGCGCGGCACTTCCATGCCGGTGCGGCGCGCCAGCTCCTCCACCGCATCGAGGAACTCGAGGCGGTCGTAGTTCATCAGGAACGACAGCGCGGTGCCGTGCGCGCCGCAGCCGAAGCAGTGGTAGAACTGCTTGGTGGGCGACACCGTGAAGGACGGCGAGCGCTCGTCGTGGAACGGGCAGCAGGCCGAGTATTCCTTGCCCTGCCGTTTCAGCGGCACGCGCCCCCCGACCACCTCGACGATATCCGTCCGGGCGAGCAGTTCGTCGATGAAAGCGTCGGGGATGCGGGCCATGGATCGCATAGGATGCCACGGCGGGCCGTGTGGCCGCCGCGTTACCATGCGGGCATGCCTGCTGACGCCCCTTCCGATGACGCCCTGCTGGCGCAGTTGCGCGAGGCCGTCGGCCGTGGCCATGTCCTGACGGGCGCCCGTGCCACACGGCGGTACAGGAAGGGCTACCGCTTCGGCGACGGCCCGGTGCTCGCCGTGGCGCGCCCGGGCACGTTGCTGGAGTTGTGGTGGGTGTTGCAGGCCACGGTGGCGGCCGGCCGGATCGTGCTGCTGCAGGCGGCCAATACCGGCCTGACCGGGGGTTCCACCCCGGACGGGGATGACTACGATCGCGGCATCGTGCTGGTCAGCACGATGCGCCTCGCCGGCGTGCAGTTGCTCGATGACGGTCGCCAGGTGGTGTGCTTGCCCGGCGCGACGCTGGATGTGCTGGAGAAGGTGCTTGCGCCGCTGGGTCGCGAGCCGCATTCGGTGATCGGCTCTTCCTGCATCGGGGCATCCGTCCTCGGCGGGGTCTGCAACAATTCCGGTGGCGCGCTGGTGCGACGGGGACCCGCATACACCGAGCTGGCGTTGTATGCACAGCTGGGCGACGACCGGGTGTTGCGACTGGTCAACCACCTGGGCATCGCACTGGGCGACACGCCGGAAGAGATCCTGACGCGGCTCCAGGCCGGGGACTATGCGCCGGATGCCATCACCCACGATCCGGCGCGCGCGGCGTCCGACCCGCACTATGCGGCGCACGTCCGGCAGGTCGATGCGCCCACGCCCGCGCGCTACAACGCCGACCCCTCGCGCCTGCACGAGGCGTCCGGCTGTGCGGGACGGCTGGCCGTGTTCGCCGTGCGCCTGGACACCTTCGAGAGAGAGGCCGCGTCGGTTTTCTACATCGGCAGCAACGATCCGGACGATCTCACCGGCGTGCGCCGCCACCTGCTGACGGCGTCCGAGCGCCTGCCGATCGCGGGCGAGTACCTGCATCGCGACGCTTTCGACATCGGTGACCGCTACGGCAAGGACACCTTCCTGCTGATCGACCGCTTCGGCACCGACAGGGTACCCGCGGCGTTCGCGCTGAAGAGTCGCGTGGATGGCTGGTGCGAGCGGTTCGGCCTGCGCGGTCTGGCGGACCGCGTGCTGCAGTCTGTCACCGCATGGCTGCCGGACCACCTGCCGCCCCGGTTGCGCACCTACCGCGACCGCTACGA
Source organism: Pseudoxanthomonas sp. SE1 (assembly GCF_029542205.1). Lineage (NCBI taxonomy): Bacteria > Pseudomonadati > Pseudomonadota > Gammaproteobacteria > Lysobacterales > Lysobacteraceae > Pseudoxanthomonas > Pseudoxanthomonas sp. SE1. Next base: position 229,965 of record NZ_CP113783.1, read on the forward strand.
ACACCATCTGCTGCTGAAGGTCTCGCGGCGTGACGCGGACGCCACGCATGCGTTCCTCGCCGACTTCTTCGCGCAGCGCGATGGTGCGTTCTTCGCCTGCGATGCCGATGAGGGGCGCAAGGCGTTCCTGCTGCGCTTCGCCGTTGCCGGCGCGGCGGTGCGCTACCGCGCCGTGCATGCAGGACAGGTGGAGGACATCGTCGCGCTGGACGTCGCCCTGCGGCGCGACGACCGCGCGTGGGTGGAAGCTCTGCCGGCGGACGTCGCCGGCACGATGATCGCGCGGCTCTACTACGGGCACTTCTTCTGCCATGTCTTCCACCAGGACTACATCGTGAAGAAGGGCGTGGACCCCCTGGCCGTCGAACACCGGCTGTGGTCGCTGCTCGATGCGCGCGGTGCCGAGTATCCGGCCGAGCACAACGTCGGCCATCTCTACCGCGCCAAGCCGGCGCTGACCGACTTCTATCGCCGCCTGGACCCCACCAATACCTTCAATCCGGGTATCGGGATGACCAGCAAGCAGGCGGGCTGGAAGGAGCGAGCGGAGCGGCGTGAGGTGTGAGCGAAGAGCCACTTGTCCTCACTCCTCATTCGGCTCCACTCGCTTCTCGCCCACAGTCCTGCGCTCATCGATCACCGCCGTGATCAGCGCGCCGGCGAAGAACACCACGCTGGCGTAGTAGATCCAGACCAGCAGCAGGACCAGCGCACCCATCGAGCCGTACGCGCTGCCGGGCGCGGCTTCGGCGAGGTACAGGCCGATCAGGTAGCGGCCGGTCGCGAACAGCAGCGAGGTGATCGCGCCGCCGAGGAACGCCTGCCGCCACGCGACGCGACGGTCCGGCAGGTAGTGGTAGAAGAAGGCGAACGCCAGCGCGTACAGCAGCAGGGTCGTCGTGTAGCCAAGCGCGGGCAGCAGTGAGGGCAGGCGCGCGAAGACCACCTGCAATGCGGTGGTGGCGACCATCGACACGACCAGCAGGAAGCCGATCGCCAACACGACGCCGAGCGAGAACACCCGCTTCTTCACCCATGCGAGCGGACCATCCAGCCGCTGGGCATCGGTGCGGAAGATCAGGTTCAGCGCGCCCTGCAGCTGCGCGAACACCACCGTGGCGCCGACAAACAGGAGCGAGGTGCTCCACCAGCCCGCCAGCGATCCGACGTCCGGCCGTTCGCTGGCATTGCGGATCACCGTCTCGGCGACCGTGGCGGCGCTGGGGCCCGCCAGCTGGTGGATCTGATCGAGCAGCGACTGCTGCGCCGGCGGGTAGAGCGAGGCGGTCAGCCACAGCAGCAGGACCAGCAGCGGCGCCAGCGACAGCAGCGCGTAGAACGACAGCGACGCGGCCTGCGTCATCAGGTCGGTCTCGATGAAGCGCCGCACCAGCGCGATGGGCAGGCTGCGACGGACGCGCCCGCCGGCATCGCGCGCCCGTGCGCGGAGCGCGCTGAAGGAGGTTCGATGTTCCATGCGCCGAGCGTGGCGCGGGGCATGTCAGCAGGTCGTTATGGTGGCGTGCCCGCGATGTTCACGCATCGCCGCGCGCGAGCGCCTGCAGCGCGTCGCCGCTGACGCGCTGCACGGTCCATTCGTCCAGGCCTACCGCGCCGAGGCTTCGGTAGAGGCGGATCGCGGGTTCGTTCCAGTCCAGCACCGACCATTCGAAGCGGCCGCAGCCACGCGCCACGGCCAGTTGCGCGAGATGCACCATCAGCCGCCTTCCAATACCGAGTCCGCGGGAGTGCGGCACCACGAAGAGGTCTTCGAGGTACAGGCCGGGCTGGCCCAGGAAGGTCGAGAAGGAGTGGAAGAACAGGGCGAAGCCGGCAGGCGTGCCATCGGCCTCGGCGATCACGACTTCGGCGGCGGGGCGCTCACCGAAGAGGTGCGTTTCGAGCAAGGCTGGCGTGGCGACGGCTTCGTGCGCGAGCTTTTCGTACTCGGCCAGGCCGCGGATGAAGGCGAGGATCTGCGGGATGTCGGCGCGGGTGGCCGGGCGCAGGGTGATGGCTGGGGTATCCATGGCGCGAGGATGCCACGGATGGGGCGTGACGCCAGGATGCCTGGCGCCACGCGGCGGGTTCAGCCCGCGAGCTTCTTCTTGATCAGCGCGGAGACCTGGCCCATGTCGGCCTGGCCAGCGAGGCGTGGCTTCAGCACGCCCATCAGCTTGCCCATGTCGGCCGGGCCGGTGGCGCCGGTTTCGGTGATGGCGGCCTCGATGGCGGCCAGGATCTCGGCCTCGCCCAGCTTCGCCGGCAGGTAGGCTTCGATCACCACGATCTCGGCGCGCTCGATGGCGGCCAGGTCCTCGCGGCTGGCGGCTTCGAACTGGTTCACCGAATCCTTGCGCTGCTTGACCATCTTTTCCAGCACGGCCAGCACGGCGGCGTCATCCAGTTCGATGCGCTCGTCCACTTCGCGCTGCTTGATGGCGGCATTGATCAGGCGGATGACCGCCAGGCGGTCCTTCTCGCCCGCCTTCATGGCGGCCTTCATGTCGTCGGTAAGCTGCTGTTTCAGGGACATGGTGTGCTCCGGGGGAACAGGTAGGGGCGTGGCACGGGGCCGTGAGGCGCCAAAAACACAAAAAGCCGGCGACGCTCGCGCGTGCCGGCTTCGTGCGAAGCGACGCGGCTCAGTACAGGCGCTGGCGCTTGGTGACGTCGCGCGAGCTGCGGCGCAGCTGGCGCTTCACCGCAGCGGCGGCCTTGCGCTTGCGCTCCTGGGTCGGCTTCTCGTAGAACTCGCGCTTGCGGGTTTCGGCCAGGACGCCGGCCTTCTCGCAGGTGCGCTTGAAGCGACGCAGCGCAAACTCAAACGGCTCGTTTTCGCGGACTTTGACGCTGGGCATACGTAATCTCGGTGAAGTAAACGGCCCGGGCACGCCGGGTGAGCCGCGTATTATAGCGGCTGACTCCGGCGCTGCAACCCACCCGGCTTGTCCCTGCCCTCCAGGAGCCCCAGATCCCCGTCATGAAAGTCCTCGGCATCGAAACCAGCTGCGACGAAACCGGCGTGGCCGTCTACGACACCGGTCTGTCCGGCGCCGCCGGCCTGCGCGCCCATGCGGTCTACAGCCAGATCGCCCTGCATGCCGAGTACGGCGGGGTGGTGCCCGAGCTGGCCAGCCGCGACCACGTCCGCAAGCTGCTGCCGCTGATCCGCCAGACCCTGGCCGAAGCCGGCCTGACCACGGCGGACCTCGATGGCGTGGCCTATACCGCCGGGCCCGGGCTGGTCGGTGCGCTGCTGGTCGGGGCCGGCGTGGCCCGGTCGCTGGCCTGGGCACTGGAACTCCCCGCCGTCGGCGTCCACCACATGGAAGGCCATCTGCTGGCCCCGCTGATGGAGGACGATCCGCCGGAGGCGCCGTTCGTCGCCCTGCTGGTCTCGGGCGGGCATACCCAGCTGGTGGCCGTGGACGCCATCGGCCGTTACCGGCTGCTGGGTGAAACGCTGGACGATGCGGCCGGCGAAGCCTTCGACAAGACCGCCAAGATGATGGGGCTGCCGTATCCCGGCGGTCCGCAACTGGCCGCCCTGGCGGAAAAAGGCACCCCGGGCCGCTTCAGGTTCGCGCGTCCGATGACCGACCGGCCGGGACTGGACTTCAGCTTCTCCGGCCTGAAGACGCAGGTCCTGTTGGCCTGGCGCGACAGCGACCAGTCGGAACAGACCCGGGCCGACATCGCGCGCGGGTTCGAGGATGCGGTGGTCGACACGCTTGCCATCAAGTGCGAACGCGCACTGGACGAAGCCGGCAGCGATGTCATCGTCATCGCCGGCGGCGTGGGCGCCAACAAGCGGCTGCGCGCCAAGCTGCAGGCGATGGCCGCGAGGCGCGGCGGCCGTGCCTGCTTCCCGCGGCCGTCGCTGTGCACCGACAACGGCGCGATGATCGCCTTCGCCGGTGCGCTGCGCCTTGAAGCGGGCCAGCACGAGACCGCAGAGGTGAAGGTCACGCCACGCTGGGACATGGCGGCGCTGCCGCCCGTGAGCCGGAGTCTGTGATTCGTGATTGGTAAAAGCCGGGACTCCACGTAGCCTGTGTCCCACCGATCACCCATCACCCATCACGGCTTTCATCCATGGACACCGTTTTCATCGAAGACCTGCGCATCGAGACCGTCATCGGCATCTACGACTGGGAGCGCGAAATCCGCCAGACCGTGGCGCTGGACGTGGAGATGGCATTCGACAACCGCGTGCCCGCCGCCCGCGATGACATCGCACTGACGCTGGACTACAAGGCGGTGTCGAAGCGGCTGATCTCCTTCGTGGAGGAGGCAAGCTTCGGCCTGGTCGAGACCCTCGCGGAGCAGTGCGCGGCGATCATCCGCGACGAGTTCGGCGTGGCCTGGGTGCGGTTGAAGCTGAGCAAGCCCGGCGCGGTCACGGGTGCGCGCAACGTCGGTGTGCTGATCGAACGCGGCACGCGCCCGGTCTGACGCCGTGGGAACCGCCTACCTGAGCCTGGGCAGCAACGTCGAGCCCGAACGCCACCTCCATGCTGCCATTGCGGCGCTGCGCGAACGCTTCGGGGACATCCGCCTGTCGCCGATCTACCGCACACGCTCGGTCGGCTTCGATGGCACCGACTTCCTCAACGCCGCCGCCGTGATCGACAGCGATCTGGATCCGCTCGCATTGAACGACTGGTTGCATGCGCTCGAAGACGCGCACGGTCGCGACCGCAGCGGTCCGCGCTTCTCCGACCGCACGCTCGACATCGATATCGTGTTCTACGACGACCTGGTGATGCAGGGGCCGGGCAACCTGCGCCTGCCGCGCGACGAACTGAAGCATGCCTTCGTGCTGCTGCCGCTGGTCGACATCGCGCCCGACATGGTCGATCCGCGCAGTGGGCGCACGCTCGCGGCGCTGTGGCGCGAACACCCGGAACACGAGGTGCCCCCGCAGGCCGTACCACTGGACAACGCAACCCCGTAGGGCCGGGCTTGCTCGGCTCCTCGATCCTGGGGCTCGATGGGCGCAGCGGAGCAAGCTCCGCGCTACGGTGGCGGCCGGTGAGGGTTCCGGGCTCAGCCGATCGAGCGTCCGCCGTCCACGTGGATCACCTGTCCGGTGACGTAGCCGGCGGCGTCGCCCAGCAGCCACGCCACCGTGCCGGCGATATCGTCCGGATTCCCGACGCGACCCAGCGGCGTCAGCGCCAGCAAGCGCGCCTGCACGTCGGGATCGATCCCGGCATCCGGCCACAGGATCGCGCCGGGCGACACCGCATTCACCCGCACATCCGGTGCCAGCGACACCGCCAGTCCGCGCGACACCGCCAGCAGCGCCGCCTTGGATGCGGCATACACCGCCAGGTCCGCGCGTGGCTTCTCGGCATAGACGTCGGCGATGTTGATGATCGCGCCGCGTGCGGCACGCAGGTGCGGCGCCGCCGCTTGCGACAGGAAGAACGGCGCGCGCGCGTTCACCGCGAACAAGTCTTCCCATTGCGCCGGCGTGGCGGTGCCGGCCGGCGTGGGATAGAACGCCGATGCGTTGTTGACCAGCGCGTCCATGCGGCCGAAGTGGCCCACGGTCTTCGCCACCAGCTCCGGCAGGCGGTCGAACACGGCCAGGTCCGCCTGCAGCATCAGGGTGCTGCCGCTGCGCGTCGTTTCCAACTCTGCGACCAGCGAGCGCATGTCGTCGATCGAGCCGCGGTAGTGCAGGGCGAGGTCACAGCCTTCGGCATGCAGCCGTCGCGCAATCGCCGCGCCCACGCGACGGGCGGCACCGGTGACCAGGACGACGCGGCGCGATGTGGGCATGACGGATTCCATGGCGGGAGCCGGCATTGTCCCTGCTTTGCACCGCAATGGCGCAATCAGGCGGCCAGGAATGTGAGTCGAATCCATCCCGCCGCGGAAGCTTGACGACGTGCACGGTTAGCGTGCATGTTGCGATGCATCACCCTTCGCCGGATGCGCCGGCCAGGGACAACGGAAAGGGCGAATGGACTGGGCGAAGTACCGCACCACGACCTTTGACGAACTCATCCAGGCCGATGGACGGCCGCGTCCGGCCGCACGCCGGTTGGTGGAGTACCTGGCGGGTCTCTCCGGTCGCGAACTGGCCGAACGCCAGCTCGCCGCCGACGTGGTGGCGCGCGTGCAGGGCATCACCTTCACCGTGTATTCCGATGGCCGCAACGTCGACCGCACGCTGCCGTTCGACCTGATCCCGCGCATCATCCCGCTCAGCGAGTGGCAACGCACCGAGGCCGGGCTGAAACAGCGCATGCGCGCGCTGAACCTGTTCATCGGCGACATCTACGGCAAGCAGCAGATCGTCAAGGACAAGGTGTTCCCGGCGATGCTGCTGAAGGACTCGGTGAACTTCCGCGAGCAGTGCGTCGGTGTCACGCCGCCACTTGGCGTATGGGCGCACATCTGCGGTTCGGACCTGGTGCGCGACGGCGATGGCACGCTGTACGCGCTGGAAGACAACCTGCGCATCCCGTCCGGCGTCAGCTACATGCTGGAAAACCGCATGGTGGCCAAGCGGGTGTTCCCGGAGCTGTTCGGGACCAGCTCGATCCTGCCGGTGGACGAGTATCCGTCGCAGCTGTACGACACCCTGGCGGCCTTGTCGCCACGCCCCGGCAACACCCCCGTCATCGCGCTGCTGACACCGGGCGTGTTCAACAGTGCGTACTTCGAGCATGCCTACCTCGCGCAGGCCATGGGCATCGAACTGGTCGAAGGCAGCGACCTGTTCGTCGCCGACGATGACTGCACCTACATGCGGACCGTATACGGTCCGCAACGCGTGGACGTGATCTATCGCCGGGTCGATGACCTGTTCATCGATCCGGACGTATTCCATCCCGAATCCGTGCTCGGCGTGCCTGGACTGATCCGCAGCTGGCGCGCGGGCAAGGTGGCGCTGGCGAACGCGCCCGGTGCCGGCGTGGCCGACGACAAGGTGGTCTTCGCCTACGTGCCGAAGATGATCAAGTACTACCTGGACGAGGACCCCATCCTGCCCAACGTGCCCAGCTACCTGTGCCACAACGCGAAGGAGCGCAAGTACGTGCTGGAGAACATCGAGAAGCTGGTGGTGAAGCCGGCGAACGAATCCGGCGGTTACGGCATGCTGATCGGCCCGCGCTCGACCAAGCGCCAGCGCGAGAAGTTCAAGGCGCTGATCGAGGCGAATCCGCGCAACTACATGGCGCAGCCCACGCTGGCGCTGTCCACCGCGCCCATCGTCACCAAGCAGGGGCCTTCGCCCCGCCACATCGACCTGCGGCCGTTCGTCCTGTCGCGCGAGGACACTTACGTCACCACGGGAGGGCTGACGCGCGTGGCGATGGTGAAGGGCTCGCTGGTGGTCAATTCATCGCAGGGTGGCGGCGCGAAGGACACCTGGGTGGTCGATCTGTCCGACCACGACGAGGAGGCCGCCTGATGCTGTCGCGCGTCGCCGACAACCTGTTCTGGTTCAGCCGCTACGTGCGGCGCGCCGAGAACACCGCGCGCCTGGTGGGCGTGGGCAGCCAGTTGCAACTGGACATGCCGCGCTCTGTCCGCTTCACATGGCGGCCGATGATCGATACCGTCGGCGCCGGGCCGTATTTCGAGGAATGCCATCCCGGCGCCGGCCATGATGCCGCCGACGTGGACGTGATCCATTTCCTGCTGCTGGACGAACGCAATCCGTCGTCGCTGCGCACCTCGGTGGATTCGGCGCGCGAGATCCTGCGCAGCATCCGCGACAGCCTGCCGCAGGATGTGTGGGAAGCCATCAACGACCTGCACCTGTACATCGGCGCACACGGCGAGCGCAGCCTGAGCCGGCGCTACCGCATCGAGTTCCTCAATCGCATCATCGATGGCTGCCTGAAGGTGTCGGGCCTGCTCAGCGCGAATGTCAGCCGCGACATCGGCTACCAATTCCTGCGCCTCGGCACGGCGCTGGAACAGGCCGACATGACCACGCGCATCATCGATGCCGGCGCGTCGGGGCTGGTGACGCCGCGCAACGAGGATGACCGTGAGGCCTTCCAGAACATGCAGTGGATGAGCGTGCTGCGCTCGCTGGCCGGCTACCAGATGTTCCGTCGCCACGTGCGCCAGCGCGTCACCGCCGAACTGGCACTGCGCTTCCTGCTGCAGAACAACGAGTTTCCGCGCAGCGTGCAGTTCTGCCTGACGCGCGCTCAGAGCGTGCTGCCCACCATGCCGCCACGCCCCGGCGTGGACCGTCATCTCAACCGCCTGATCGGCATGACCCGCAATGCCGATCCGGTTTCGCTCGCGGCACGCAATCCTGCGCCCTTCATGGACCAGATCCAGGTGCATCTGAGTTCCCTGCATGCGGCCATCGCGGAAGGCTATTTCCATGGGTGAGGACGCGGCATTCTGTAGGAGCGACGTAAGTCGCGACCGCACGCCCAATCGTCCCGGCACCGCGACCAAGCGAGAGCGCCGGACGACCGGCTGCTGCGCATGATCCAAACGTTGGCGAAAGCATCGGCCGTGCGGTCGCGACTTACGTCGCTCCTACAATCGCGGGGACGTTACTGCTGCCCCTGTGCGTCGCCGGGATCCTGCCGCGACGGTGCGCGCCGCGGCGGCATCGCTGGCAGCGGGCCCGTGGGCGCTTCGCGCTCCTGCTGCGGTTCCCAGGGAAACCGCGGCAGGCTGTGCACGGCCGCCTCCAGCTTGCGCGACCACGTGTCGTGGATCTCGGCGTACAGCGGCGTGTCCGCTTCCAGCCGCACCTTCTGGCTGATCTTCAGATCGCCTGCGCGCAGCAGCGCCATGTCCACCGGCATGCCGACCGACAGGTTGGAGCGGATGGTGGAATCCAGCGACACCAGTGCGCAGCGTGCGGCATCTTCCAGCGAGGTCTCGGGCCGGATGATGCGGTCGAGGATGGGCTTGCCGTACTTCGATTCGCCGATCTGGAGGTACGGCGTTTCCGGTGACGTGGCGATGCAGTTGCCCAGCGGATAGACCATGTACAGGCCGGGCCGTTCGCCCGCGATCTGGCCACCCAGGATCAACGTGGATTGCACGTTGACGCCGCTCTGCTGGGCATCGTCGATCACCCGCGCCTGGCTGGTGACCAGGGTTTCGCCGACATATTCGGCCACTTCGTACAGGTGCGAGAACGTGCGCAGGCTGCGCGGCGCATGCGGATCGTCCACGTCGCGCTGCAGCTTGGACAACGTGAGCTGGGTGGTGGCCAGGTTGCCGGCCGACATGATGACGAATACGCGGTCGCCCGGCCATTCGAACACGTGCAGCTTGCGGTACACGCGCACATCGTCGAACGAAGCGCTGGTGCGGGTATCCGCGGCGAAGACCAGGCCTTCGTTGACTTCGATGCCGACGCAATAGGTCATGGCGTGTCCGTTGCTGCTGTGCACCACGATTCTATGCGTGGCCCCGGGGGTTGGCTAGGGCTGCGGTGCCAATGTGAATCGGCCCGTACAATGACGTGGTTTCCCGCTCCAGGTGCGTCATGCAGGCTGATCTACCCGTTCCCGACGATGCGGCACAGGCCCATAGCGAGCGCCTGGCTGCGCTGATCCGCGCCGAAATCGCCGCAGAGGGCGGCAGCATGCCGTTCTCACGGTTCATGGAGCGCAGCCTCTACGCGCCCGGACTGGGCTACTACAGCGCGGGCAGCACCAAGTTCGGCGAGGCCGGTGATTTCACGACGGCGCCGGAGTTGGGGCCGCTGTTCGCCAGTTGCGTGGCGCAGGCGGTGGCGCCGGTGTTGCAGCAACTGGGTCCGGAGGCCGGATTCGTGGAGATCGGCGGCGGCAGCGGCGCCTTCGCCGAGATCATGCTCAAGCGGTTGCTGGAGCTGGATGCGCTGCCTGCGCGCTACGCGATCCTCGAACCCAGCGCCGATCTGCGCGAGCGCCAGCGCGAGCGACTGGAGCAACGCCTGATTCCGCCGGTCTTCGACCTGCTCGAATGGCTCGACGGTCCGCCGTCCGAAACCTGGGATGGCGTGTTGTTCGCCAACGAAGTGATCGACGCCCTGCCGACGCCGCGCTTCACGCTGCGCGATGGCGAAGTGTTCGAGGAAGCCGTCGCGCTGGATGGCGCAGGGCGTTTCATGCGCACCGATCGCCCGGCCGATGCATTGCTCGCCGCGGCCGTACGGCACGTCGAGCGCTATCTCGAACAACCGTTTCCCGATGGCTACCGTTCGGAATTGCTGCCGCAGCTGCCGTACTGGATCCAGGCGGTGATGGGGGGACTGGATCGCGGCGCGATGCTGTTCGCCGATTACGGCTACACGCGCCGCGAGTTCTACCAGCCCGACCGCGACGACGGCACCCTGCGTGCGTATTACCGGCACCGCGTGCACAACGATGCCTACCTGTGGCCGGGCCTTCAGGACATCACCGCCTCGGTGGATTTCACCGCGTTGGCGGAAGCCGGTACGCAGGCAGGCTTCGACATGGCGGGTTACACCACGCAGGCCAATTTCCTGCTCGGCAACGGTCTGCAGGAGCGATTGAACGAAGCCGAAGCGCGCGCGGACGAGACCACGTTGTTGCGCCTGCGCAACGAAGCCAAGCGGTTGACCCTGCCCAGCGAGATGGGGGAACGGTTCCAGGTGATGGGTTTTTCGCGCGACGTGGAGTTCGGCGTGGCGTTCCTGTTCAACGATCTGAGCTGGCGCCTGTGAGCGGGATATTCGTGTTCAAGCCATTTCGCCGTCCGCGGCTGTGGCTGGCGCTGTGGTTGGTGGCGGTCACGACGGTGGTCGTGCTGTCGCTGGTGAATCTCAGTGGATTGCCGCCGGTGCCGGAAGGCGGCGACAAGGTGGAGCACTTCCTGGCGTACGCACTGCTTTCCGCGTCGTCCGTGCAACTGTTCGCCAAACGCCGCGCGTGCCTGCTCATCGCCCTGCTGCTGGTCGCGCTGGGGATCGGCCTGGAGTTCGCGCAAGGAATGCTGACCAGCACGCGCATGGCCGACCCGCGTGATGCGGTGGCGAACACGCTGGGCGTGCTGGCGGGCCTAGCGACGATGATCACGCCGCTGCGCGACCTGCTGCTCCGCCTGCGCGGATGATGGCAGGAGGGGCTGAAGCCCCTCCTGCAGGGTCATGAAGGTTAACGGGGCTGCAGCGTGATCCGGTCCAGGACCCACATCTGTGGGCGCGTGTCGCCGGTGAAACGCACGCACAGGTCCTGCTTGCCGGACGTGCCGGACGGCAACGGTGCTTCTAGATCGAGGAAACCATCGGCGTTCGGTGCAGCAGGCAATGCCACCGTCGCCAGCGTATGGCCCTTGCAGCCGCCGCCCAGGATCTCAAGTTCGCCCAGTGGCGACTTCGCCGGTTCGAACGTGCGGTGCGGCTCGTCGTGCGCCAGCTGGAAGTAGTACGGGATGCGGCCCGCGCGCACCTTGATCGACGCGATGCCGTCCAGGTTGGCCTGGTTCCACTGCCAGCACGGATAGAAGATCGTCGCGTTGAAGATCGCCCGCTCGCCGTCCGCCGGGCCGTCGTCTTCCAGCCGCAGCAGCAGGCGTCCGGCGTCCGGACAGACGGCCATCGCCTCGTCGGTGCGCGTCATCAGTGACGCCGGCGTGATCTCGAACGTGGAAGGCGATGCCAGCGCGCGACCGTCGGCGAATGCGGCGGCGCGCACGGTGGCCGGCAGTTTCAGCTCCAGCGGCGCGGCGAATGTCGCCGACGCCTGCGTCGGTTCGCTGCCATCGGTGGTGTAGTGCACGGGGTAGTCGAGCGGGTTGGACAGCGTGACCTTCGCAGTGCCGGCCTTGCGGTCTTCGTCGATGGCGATCAGCGGCTCGAACGGCGTCTTCGCATAGCCCAGTCCGATGGCGTCGTACCGCTTCAACTGCGTGGGCAGGCGGGCGGTGAAGCTGGCGAAGTCCTTCTTCGCGGCCGGGGTCCAACCGGTTTCCGCCACGGCGGCCAGCCGTGGGAAGGCGTTGTGCTGCAGGCGGGCGAAGGTACGCGTGTGTTCGGTCCACAGGTTGGCCTGGATGCCGAGGATGTGGTGGCGCTGGCTTGCTTCCAGTGCCGGCGGCACCGGGTCGAAGCCGTAGACATCCTGCAGCGTGATCAGTGCGGGGCGACCCGGGGGTTCGTTCGGCGAGGCGGTCTGCAGATAGTCGAGGTAGGTCTTGTTGGACGGCGACATCACCACGTCGTGGCCCTGGCGTGCGGCCTGCAGGCCGCCTTCGATGCCGCGCCACGACATCACCGTGGCTTCGGGCGGCAGCTTGGCCTCCAGGATCTCGTCCCAGCCGATCAGGCGCTTGCCGTGCGAGGCGAGGTACTTCTCCAGGCGTTCGACCAGATACCCCTGCAGGTCCATTTCGGTCTTCGCGCCGACCTGGCGCATGCGGGCCTGTTCGCGCGCGGAAGCTTCCCACTGGTCCTTCACCGCTTCGTCGCCGCCGATGTGCACGTAGGTGCCGGGGAACAGCGTGACCACTTCGCCCAGTACGTTCTCAAGGAAGGTGATGGTGCCTTCTTCGACATTGACCAGGTTCGGGAACACGCCCCATTCGTTCGACGGCACCAGCGGCGAGTCGATCGAGCCCAGCTCCGGATAGGCCGCAATGGCGGCGGTCGCGTGGCCAGGCACGTTGATTTCCGGCACCACGGTGATGTGGCGCTCGGCGGCATACTTCACCACGTCGCGGATCTGGTCCTGCGTGTAGAAGCCGCAGTACGGGCGTGGCTCGCCCGTCTTCGGGTCCTTGCCGCCATCACCGGCGGGGATGCGGCAGCCACCGATTCCGGTGAGCTTGGGATACTGCTTGATCTCGATGCGCCAGCCCTGGTCGTCGGTCAGGTGCCAGTGCAGGGTATTGAGCTTGTGCAGGGCCATCGCGTCGATGATCTTCTTGACGTCATCGACCTGCTGGAAATGGCGTGCCGGGTCCAGCATGAAGCCGCGCCAGCCGAAGCGGGGCGCGTCCTCGATATGCAGCGCCGGCAGCGTAACGCCGCCCTTGTCGCCCTGGGTGGCGAGCTGCCACAGCGTGACCGCACCGTAGAACAGGCCACGCTCGTCGTGCGCCTTCACGGTGATGCCGTCGGGCGTGACGTCGAGCGAGTAGGCTTCCGGGTTCTGCTTATCCGTGCTGGCCGACTCCAGCACGAAGCGGATCACGCCCTTGCCCTCGTCCTGCGTGGTGGCCAGTGCGGGCCCACCTGCCGACTGCAGATAGGCCGCGAATTGCCGTGCGACGCGCGTTGCGGCTTCGCCGCTGGCGGCCAGGCGCGTGTCCGCAGTGATGGCAAAGGCACCTTCGCCCGTCTGCAGTGCGGCAGGCGCGGGGATCAGTGACGGAGTGATGGGCGCAGACGTGGTCGCGTCGGTGTCGTCACCCGCCTTCGGCGAGCAGCCGGTCAGGGCGAGCAGGGCGAAGGCCAGTCCGGCCAGGGCGCGATGGGCGATGGGTCGTTTCATCGGTGTCCTCGGTAGCGATGGGCACAGCATGCCGAAAAAAAAGCGGGCCCGGACAAGTCCAGGCCCGTGAGGGAACTGCAATCCGCCGGAGCGGTGGAGAGAACTCAGAACTGGAAGCGCAGCGACGCCATGTAGCGACGACCCGTGCGGTAGGCGCCGCGGGTCAGGCGTTCGTCCGTGGCATAGCTGTGGTAGACCTCGTCCAGCAGGTTCATGCCTTCGAGGCTGACCGTCATGTAGTCGTTGATCTTGAAGCCGACCGACGCATCCAGCGACGCATAATCGCGGGTCCACAGGTCGTCACCGCGGTCCACTTGGGTGAAGTACTTGGAGCGCCAGGAGTAGGTGATGCGCGCATTCCAGCGGTCGTTCTCGAAGAACGGGCTGATGTTGACCTGGTTCTCCGAGTTGTACGGCAATGGACGACCTGTATCCGATTCTGCGTCGGCGTAGGTGTAGTTGGCGATCACGCCCAGGCCGTTGTCGAAGTTCTGCTGATACGCCAGCGCGACGCCCTTGACCTTGGCCGAGCCGGCGTTGAAGGGACGGGCCACCTGGTAGGTGGTGTCGGCCTGCTGCGCCTGGTTGAAATGCACTTCCGGGCGCGTCGACACCAGGATGTAGCTGCCGATGTCCTTGTAGAACACCGAGCCGGAAAGGATCGCGTTCTCGGCGAAATACCACTCGGCCGCGGCATCCAGGTTGGTGGATTCATACGGGTCAAGGTCCGGATTGCCGCCGCCGCCGGTCAGCGTCTGGTCGCCCAGCCATAGGTAGGTCGACATGTCGCCGTAGTTCGGACGCGAGATGACCTTGGCCGCCGACGCGCGCAGAACCAGTTCGTCGGTAGCTTCGAACACCAGGTTCACGTTGGGCAGGAAGTCGTTGTACTTCTTCCTGGTGCTCGCCCAGGCGTAGGACGTGGCCGGGCACGGGCTGACGTTGACGGTGCATGCCCAGCTGCCACTGTCCGACTCGGTCTGCACGTAGCGCACGCCGACATTGCCGCGCAGTCGCTCCCAGCTGAAGTCGGCCTGCACGTAGGCGGCCTTGATGTCCTCTTCGATGGTCCAGGTATTCGCGGCGAAGGAGGGGTCGTTGAACGTGCTCGGCGTCGGCATGGTCTGCCACGGCGCCAGCCAGTCGCCGCTGAGGATGTAGTCGGCCAGTGCCCAACCGTCGATGGTGAAGCGGTTGTTGAGGTCGCCCACGCCGTTGAAGCCGCTCAGGTAGTTGCTCGGAAGCGGGCGAGGATCGAACTGCGCGGCCGAGGCATCGCCGTAACCCGCCACCGCGGCCAGCGATACGCCACCCATCACCTGCGAGGTTTCATGGCTGCGCTGCTTGTAGCCGAAGCGCAACAGGTAGAACGGCGAATCCAGCTTGATGCCGAAGTCGACCTGCCCGTACGTTTCCTCGTCCTTCGTCGGCTTGAAGACGATGTTGCCGCCCCAGCCCGGGTTCCACGTCGCGGCACTGTTCGGGTCGCTGCCCCAGCCGCCATCCATGCGGAATGCGCTCGGGTCCAGGAAGGGATTGGTGCCATGGAACACCACGCTGCCCGGATTGCCCGGCGCGCCGCTGATGTCGTAGGTGTAGTCCGACCAGTTGAGGAACTCGCCGAACACCTGCTGGCCGGTTCCGCCCGTGGCCTCGCTGGTGCCGAGTTCGGTGGAGACGAACCAGCGCTCGGCGTTCCACTTGGCCTTCAGATCGTAGGAGTCGGTTTCGACCGTCGCCTTGCGGTTGATCAGGTCGTAGACCACCAGCGCGTTGTCGAACGTGCCGCGGGTGATGACGCCGTCTTCGATGGTGACGTCGGTGAGGTTCATCAGGCCGTTCCATGCATTGCCCATGAAGGCGAACATGGAATGGCTCATGTTGTCGTAGCCGGCTTTGACCTTCAGCGCGTTGAACTCGATGTCCAGCTCTTCGACCGGCTTGAACTGCAGCGCCAGCGAGTAGGTGTCGCGTTTGCGCTCCTGCTCGAAGTAGTGCGCGCTCAGCGAGTTCGGGCCACGGGCGGTGAGGTTGTTCTGCAGCGCGTCTTCGCATGCGTCCACGCAGACCTGCGGTTTCGGAGCGCCGACGGACCAGTCCATCGGACGGTTGTTGACCGAACCGCCGCCGCCCTGGCCATCGCGGTAGTCGAGTGCGCTGACGGAACCGTAGGACTCAACGCCGTCGCGGCGGATGTTCTCGGTGGAGGTCTGCGCAGAGACAAGCACGCCGAAGGTGCTGGCATCGTTCTTCCAACTGTACATCAGCGATGCCTGCGGGTCGTTCTCCTTCACCCGGTCGTTCCACAGGTAGCTGACCTGGCCGGACACGCTGTTGGCTTCCAGGTCCAGTGGCTTGCGCGTGGTGACGATCACCGTGCCGCCGATCGAACCCTCGTCGATGTGCGCTTCGGGCGACTTGTAGACCTCGACCTTGCCGACGATCTGCGGCGCCAGCAGCGAATAGTTGAACGTGCGGCCTGGCTGGTCGGCGATGAACCAGTCTGCCGACGCGACCGTCTGGCCATTGAGCAGCGTGCGGTTCAGGGCGGGATCCGTACCCAGGATGCTGACTTTCTCGCCCTGGCCGAAGGCCTTGTCGATGGTCACGCCCGGGATGATCGTCATCGCTTCGGCCACGTTGGTGGCCGGGAACTTGCCCACATCTTCCGCGGTGATCACGTCGATGATGGCGTCGGCGTTGCGCTTGGTATCCAGTGCCTGCTGAAGGCTGGCGCGGATACCGACCACGGTGACACGGTCCAGCTCGGTGGCTTCGTCACTGCTGGCTGCAGCAGGTGCTGTGGCCTCCTGCGCCTGCGCATGCATGGCGAAGCCAAGGCACGTCACGATGGCGGCGGATAGAACGGTCTTGCGATGCTTCATGATGTCTCTCCCATCATTGCTCGAAGAATGTGCGGCCCGGTCCCGCGGCCGCTTGCGATGTGCCGGGTGGCGTCCCCACGCCATGCCCGTGATGCGCCTGTCCCGGCGCTCCCCTGGTTTTCTCCCATGCCGGCGCTTGGCCGTGCGTAAAGCGACAGACCGCCGCCGGCAGGCCAGGAGGCCTGCCGGCGGATGTCCCCATCAGAACTTGAAGCGGAAATTCAGGTAGTACTGGCGACCGTTCTTGTAGAAGGCATGCGGCAGGTAGCCGGGAACGGCATCGTTCTCGGTGTAGTACTTCAG
Source organism: Pseudoxanthomonas sp. SE1 (assembly GCF_029542205.1). Classification (NCBI taxonomy): domain Bacteria; kingdom Pseudomonadati; phylum Pseudomonadota; class Gammaproteobacteria; order Lysobacterales; family Lysobacteraceae; genus Pseudoxanthomonas; species Pseudoxanthomonas sp. SE1. Next base: position 246,601 of record NZ_CP113783.1, read on the forward strand.
CTCCGGATCGTTGAGGTTCAAGCCGTCCAGGCTGATCGTCAGCCAGTCGGTGGCCTTGAATCCCAGCGAGGCGGAGAGCGTGCCGAAATCATCCTGGTAGAAGTTGTCGGCGCGGCTCACGCCGGCATAGAACGAGCTGCGATAGCTGTAGTTCACGCGGGCGTTGAAGCGATCGTTCTCGTACCAGGCCGACAGGTTCCAGGTGTTCTCGGAGGTGCCGTTGAGCGGCTTGCCACCGCGGGCTTCGCCATCCACGTAGGTGTAGTTGGCGTTGATGCCGAAGTTGTCGCCGATGGGCTGTTCGTAAGTCAGTTCGACGCCCTTGACCTTGCCGCTGGAATTGACCGGAACCGAGACCAGGTAGTCGGCGTAGACATCCATGCCGGCGTCGATGCTGGCTTGCTGGTCCTTGTACTGGATGATCGTGTTGCCGAAATCCACGTAGCCATCCAGATCCATCGAGAACAGGCTGGCCGCCAGAAGCGCGCGTGGTGCGAAGTACCACTCCAGCGAAGCGTCGAAGTTCGTCGACACCAGAGGGTCGAGGTTCGGGTTTCCGCCGCTGCCTTCGTGGGTCAGGTCGTTCAGCGAGAGTGCGCCAGCCAGGGCCGAGAAGTCCGGGCGGGTCATGGTCTTGCTTGCCGACAGGCGTCCCACCAGTGCGTCGGTCAGTTCGAACCGGAAGTTCACGCTGGGCAGCAGCTCGTTGTAATCGTTGTCCACCCGCACCGGCAGGTAGGCGCCGAAATCCGAGCCACCGATTGCGCCGGGCACGCCCGGGGCGACGGACTGGTTGTACAGCACGTTGGTCTGCGTGCGCACATAGCGCAGGCCGGCGTTGCCGCTCCAGCGGTCGCCACGGAAGTTCAGCTGCGCATAGGCCGCATCGATGTCTTCGTCCACGCCATAGACGTTGCTGAAGTTGAAGCGTCCCGGATTGGCGCGATTGGCGAAGCGCGCATTGATTTCCGCCAGCTGCGCCGGCGTGTAGTACCAGATCCCGGACGGCACGTTGCCGCCGATGCCGAAATCACCCGGGTAGGCGCCACCCGCGCCCGGATAGGCGGTGATGTCCTGCCAGTTGCTGGCCCAGTTCGGGCCCTGGCCGATGGACATGTCGTTGCTGCGCTCGTGGGTGGCGCGGCGATAACCGAAGTCCAGCGAGGACAGGACGTCGCCATCGAAGAAGAACTGGCCGTCCACCGAGCCCCAGTCTTCCTTGTCCAGCACGTCGATGCCCTGGTCACCGAAGATCCAGCCGTTCTGCGGCAGATGGTTCGCCGCCGTGTTGGTGCCGCCCAGCGACCAGTCGATGGGATTGCCGGCGCCATTCATGCTCCAGCTGGCACCGGCATTGCCGGCCAGGCCGGTTTCCAGGACGTCCTGCGTTGGACTGGAGCCGCTGCCCTTGGTGGTGCCGGCCTGGAACACGAATTTCAGCGCATCGCTGGCATTCCACTCTGCGTCCAGCGCGATGTACTTCGAGGTGGAGACCGCGCCGGGGCGGGAGATCATGTCGTACACGCCGTAAGGCGTGACCGTGGTGGAGGTGACCGGGTCATAGGTGGCGCTGGTCAGCACGCCGTTCTGCACCGTATAGCTGCTGGGCGTCTGCGAGTTGACGAACTGGCTGGCCCACATCATGTAGTTGCGGTTGTAGTTGTCCGCTTCCAGACGGGAGTAGAACGCGTTGACGTTGAGGGTCAGGTTGTCGGTGACCTTCGCTTCGATGTTGGCCACACCGCCCTTGCGCTTGCGTACCTGCTCGAAGAACGCGGCGCCGATCAGATTGGGGTAAAGCACGCCATCGAGTTCGGGGTTGCTTGAGCTGATGGTGCCATAGCCACCCACCACTTCCTGGCCGTCGCGGCGAAGGCTGCGTTCTTCGTTGAACACTTGAATCATGAAGCCGGCTGTACGCTCTTCGTTACGCCAGTTCAGCAGTGCGTCGAACTGCGGCTTGGTGTCGCCCGGCAGATCGGAATGCACCGCGCCGATGGAGCCCTGGATGGTGAGTGGATCGGCGAACTGCAGCGGGCGGCGGGTGATGATGTTCACCGAGCCGGCGGTGCCGCCTTCGACCAGCTTCGCTTCGGAGGTCTTGTGCACCACGACGCGGTCCACGATCTCGGACGGATACAGCGAATAGCTCACGCTGCGGCCGACATTGGCCACCTGGCTGAGCACGAACCAGTCGCCGGTGCCGATGGTGTGGCCGTTGACGAGGGTCTGGGTGAGGCTGGGGTTGGTGCCGCGCAGGCTGACGCGGTCGGCCTCGTCGAAGCCGCCTTCGCTGGCGCTGGACGATGCAATGTTGACGCCGGGAAGCTGGCGCAAGGTGTCGGCCACGTTCTTGGCCGGCAGCTTGCCTACATCTTCGGCGGTTACGACTTCGACGTGCGTAGCGGCGTCGCGTTTCGCGTCGAGCGCTTTCTCGATGCTGCCCCGGATGCCGGTGACGATCACCGTATCGAGGTCTGTCGCTTGCGGATCGGCCGGTTGAGCGTCCTGCGCATGGGCCTGCACGGCCATGCCGAGGCAGGTCGCGACGGCGGCGGAAAGAATGGATCTGCGGTGCTTCATGACGTCTCTCCCATCATTTTCTGAGTTTTCGGCAGCTCGCTCGCGCTGTTCCGCCGTGCTTGGTTGGTTCCGGTTTGCGGGGCGATGCGCCAGCCCTGGCGTCATCGGTAATGCGGCGCCTGTACCGGCGCTTCCACTCAATTGCCGTCGTCGTGGTCCAGGTACCAGCGGGCCGCACCGATCACGCCCAACTGCCCGTGCTCCACCAGCTTCACGGGAATGCGTTCCAGCGCCTCGCGCATCGATCCCTTGTTGAGGAACCGCGGCACGAAGCTGCTCTGGATCAGGAAATCGCGGATCTTCGGCAGGATGCCGCCGGCCAGGTACACGCCGCCCTGCACGCCGTAGAGCAGCGCCATGTCGCCAACCACGCTGCCCAGCAGGCCGCAGAACACGTCCAGGCTCTCGCGCGCCATCGGGTCGCTGCCGGACAACGCCGCGGCGGTGATGTCGCCGGGGCGCGCATAGGTCGAAGGCGCTGCGCCACGCACCGCGCACAGCGCAGCATGCAGGTTCATCAGGCCGGGGCCGGAGAGGGCCTGCTCGACCGGCACGTGCGTGCGGGTCTTCAGCATCTCGGTGAGTAGCGCCATCTCCAGTGCGTTGCCGGCGGTCAGCGCGGCCTGGCCGGCCTCGGTCGCCAGCACCACGGCGCGCTTGCCGGTCGGAATCCAGACCGCGGCGCCCAGGCCGGTGCCGGGCCCGAGGATCAACGTGGGCCCGTGCTTCGGCGCGATCGCCGGCCCGGCCAGCTGCAGCACTTCGCTGGCGTCCATCTGTGCCGCCGCGTGCGCCACGGCTTCGAAATCGTTGACCAGGCGGACGTCGTCGAAACCGAGCTGCGCGCGCAGTTCGTTCGGAGACAGTCGCCACGGCAGGTTGTTGGTGATGACGGTGCCGTCTTCCAGCGCGTAGCCGGCGCTGGCGATCACGGCACGCGTTGCCCGGGCCGGACCCAGTCGGGCAAGGAAGTCGCCGACGATGTCCCCCAGGCCCGCGTGGTCGGCGCAGACGTACTTGCGGTACTCGAGCACGCTGACCGGCGCACCCGGATCGCCGCTGCCGCGGACCAGGCCGATGCGTACATGCGTGCCACCGACGTCCGCCGCAATGAAGGCGTCTTCCGCCCTGCGGATGGCATCTGCCGGTAGTGGATTTGCTATGGCGACCACACGTCTCCCCACATGTTCGCGGCCGGGACTCCCGCATCCCGATATGGCCCGAGTGTGGAAAGTGTTTGACAACGTTGTCAAGACTCTGTCATCAAATAGGCGTCTGGCACGCAGTCCGGTGTAGCGAAACGGAAGCAATTGGCGCATTCAGGAATAGATTAACTCCACTTATGGCGTTAATTGTTGAATATGAAGGCCAATTTTCCTGAAGTCTCGCAGGACTTCATGTTGCAGCGCACGAGGCCTTGGCGCTCACAGAAGGGGTCGTACCGTCGCCTCGATTACCGATCCAGGTGTTCTTCCACGAAATCTTTGACAACGTTGTTCCCGATGTCGGGCCGGTTCCGGACCCCGCCCATCGGCCAGCCAGAGGGGATTCCCATGACCATCGCACCCGGCTCCAACCCGCTTCGCTCACTGGCCATCGTCGGCCTGCTGTTCTTCATCATCGGGTTCTTCACCTGGATCAACGGACCGCTGATCACCTTCGTCAGGCTGGCCTTCGACCTGGACGAGGTGAACGCCTTCCTCGTGCTGATGGTGTTCTACCTGTCGTACTTCTTCCTCGCCCTGCCGGCGGCCGCGCTGCTCAAGCGCACCGGCATGAAGAAGGGGCTGGCCATCAGCCTGTTCGTGATGGCGGTGGGTGCGGCGATGTTCGGCGAGTTCTCCACCCAGCGCTGGTATCCGGGCGCACTGGCCGGCCTGTTCGTGATCGGCGGTGGGCTGGCGCTGCTGCAGACCGCGGTGAATCCCTACGTCAGCATCCTCGGCCCCATCGAGAGTGCGGCGCAGCGCATCGCGTTGATGGGCATCTGCAACAAGGTCGCCGGTGTCCTGGCGCCCATCGTGATCGGCACGCTGGTGCTGCACGGCGTGGGTGATCTGGCCGCGCAGGTGGAGACCGCGGATGCCGCCGGCAAGGCGGCGCTGCTGGATGCGTTCGCGGCGAAGATCCACCTGCCGTACCTGGTGATGGCCGGCATCCTGGTGGTGGTCGCCATCGGCATTCTGTTTTCGCCGCTGCCGGAGGTGAAGCCGTCGGAGGCCAACGCCGCGCCGGTGGACGATGCCGCGGACGGCGAGCGTGGCCTGGCGCGGTTCCCGCACCTGTGGCTGGGCGTGCTCTGCCTGTTCGTCTACGTGGGCGTGGAAGTGCTGGCGGGCGATGCCATCGGCGCCTACGGCAACGGCTTCGGCCTGTCGCTGGACCAGACCAAGTTCTTCACGTCATTCACGCTGACGGCGATGCTGATCGGCTATGTGGCCGGACTGGTCGCGATCCCGCGCTTCGTGTCGCAGGAACGCTATCTGGCCATCTCCGCGACGCTGGGCGTGCTGTTCGCGCTTGGCGCGCTGTTGACGCACGGCTACGTATCGGTCGGCTTCGTCGCCGCACTGGGCTTCGCCAACGCGATGATGTGGCCGGCGATCTTCCCGCTGGCGATCAAGGGCCTGGGCCGGCATACCGAGACGGGTTCGGCCCTGCTGATCATGGGCATCGCCGGTGGCGCGATCCTGCCGCAGGCGTTCGCGGTACTGAAGCAGCATTACGACTTCCAGGCCGTGTTCGCCGGGCTGGCCGTGCCGGGGTACCTGTACATCCTGTACTACGCGCTGGCCGGGCACCGGGTGGGCCGGTCGCGGCCGGCGACGGCGGTGCCGGAACGCGGCATCATGGCGGACTCGCCTCCATGACGGAAACGCCCATGCGCCGACCCACCATCAAGGACGTCGCCGAACGCGCGAAGGTCTCGCTGAAGACCGTGTCCCGGGTCATCAACAACGAACCCTCGGTGCTGCAGGGCACGCGTGCGCGCGTGCTGCACGCCATCGCCGAACTGGACTACGAGCCGGACCAGTCCGCGCGCAACCTGCGCAGCGGCACGCCGTTCGTGATCGGGCTGGTGTACGACAACCCCAACCCGTACCACATCATCGGCGTGCAGAACGGCGTGCTGGCGGCGTGCAAGGAAACCGGCTTCGGCCTGCAGATCCATCCGGTCGATTCCACCTCGCCGCTGCTGGCGGAGGAACTGGTCGAGTTCGTGCAACGCTCGCGCCTGGCCGGGCTGGTGCTGACCGCGCCGATGTCGGAGCGTGCCGATCTGGTCACGGCGTTGGCCGCGCGCGGGGTGAAGCTGGTGCGCATCATCGCGGCCACCGAAGATCCGGACGATGGCTTGCCGTGCGTCTACGTCGACGACCGTGACGCGGCGTACGAGATCACCGAACACCTGATCCAGCTGGGCCACCAGCGCATCGGCTTCCTGTGGGGAGGCCTGGCGCATCGCTCCAGCACGGAGCGCTATGCGGGCTACGAGAAGGCGCTCAAGGATTACGGCATCCAGCTCGACAAGCATCTTGTCGTGCCGGGCGACTACACCTTCGACGATGGTTTCCGCGGGGCGCGCCGCCTGCTCGCCCTGCGTGAACCGCCGACGGCGATCTTCGGTTCCAACGACGAAATCGCGGCCGGCGTGCTGGCCGCCGCGAAGTCCACCGGCATGAACGTGCCTTACGACCTGTCCATCGCCGGCTTCGAAGACAGCCCGTTCTCCAAGCAGTCGTGGCCGCCGCTGACCACCGCCAAGCAGGCCACGCAGGACATCGCGAAACAGGCCGCACGCCTGCTGATCGCCGGCCTGCGCCAGGACGCCTACGACGACAATCCTTCGCCCGTGCACAACCAGGGCTTCGTGCCGCAACTGGTGGTGCGGGGCTCCACTGCGCCGGTCAGGCCGCGCGCGGACCGACCCGAACCGACATCCCCATGAACGACACTTCGTTGCCCGCACCCTCCGATACGCTGATGCACCAGGAGGCGGCCCAGACCGCCGACATCGTCGCCGACCAGTTCGCCCGCAACGCCGCCACGGTGAAGGCGCTGGCCGACGACCTGCGCCGCAATCCGCCACCCTTCGTGGTCACCTGCGCGCGTGGCAGCTCCGACCATGCGGCCACCTATGCGAAGTACCTGTTCGAAACGCAGCTGGGCGTGGTGACCGCATCGGCTTCGCCGTCGGTGGGTTCGGTCTACGAAGCGAAGCAGCGGCTGCAAGGCGCGCTGTATGTGGTGGTTTCGCAGTCGGGCAAGAGCCCGGATCTGCTGCGCAACGCGACGCAGGCGAAGGAGGCCGGCGCGCGCGTGGTGGCGCTGGTCAACGTGGAGGACTCCCCGCTGGCGCAACTCGCCGACACCGTGCTGCCGCTGCGCGCCGGCCCCGAGCGCAGCGTCGCGGCGACCAAGAGTTATCTCGGTTCGCTGGCAGCCATCCTGCAACTGGCCGCGTACTGGAAGGACGAAGCACCGTTGCATGCGGCGACGGAGGCGCTGCCGGACGCGCTGCGGCGCGCATGGCAGGCCGACTGGTCGCCGTTGGTGGAGGGGTTGGTCGGCGCGCACAACCTGTTCGTGCTCGGCCGCGGATTGGGCCTGGCCGCCGCGCAGGAAGCCGCGCTGAAGTTCAAGGAAACCTGCGGCCTGCATGCGGAAGCCTACAGTTCCGCCGAAGTGAAGCACGGGCCGATGGCGCTGGTGGGGCCGGGCTTCCCCGTGCTCTGTTTCGCACAACCCGATGAAACCGAGGCCGGCACGCTGGCGCTGGCGCAGGAGTTCCGCGGTCGCGGCGCGCAGGTGTGGGTGGCGTCGCGGCAAGGCGATCTGCCGCTGGTCGAAGCACCGCATCCGGCGTGCGCACCGCTGCTGACCATCCAGAGTTTCTATCGCGCGATCAATGCGCTGGCGCTGCATCGCGGCCACAATCCCGATGTGCCGCCGCACCTGAACAAAGTCACCGAGACAGTCTGATCCACGCGGTCATTCCGGCGGAAGCCGGAATCCATTCTGCTTTGCGGTTGTCATGCAGAATCAAGATGGATCCCGGCGTTCGCCGGGATGGCGATTCCCCCGATTTCCCAGGTCTGAAACCGCATGTCCACCTTTGCGATCGTCAATACCCACGTGCTTACGGACGACGGATTCCGTTCCGACCTCGCGGTCCTGGTCGAAGGCGGCAGGGTTTCCGCGCTGGTCGATGCGTCCCGGGCGGCGCGACATGCCGATGACGTCCGCGACCTGGGCGGCGGTTACCTGTTGCCCGGCTTCATCGATGCGCAGGTCAACGGGGGCGGTGGTGCGTTGTTCAACAACGACACCAGCGTCGAGGCGATACGCACCATCGCGCTGGCGCACCGGCGCTTCGGCACCACCGGCCTGCTGCCGACGCTGATCAGCGACGATGCCGACGTGATGGCGCGTGCCGTTGCCGCCACGCGTGACGCCATCGCGCAGGGCGTGCCGGGCGTGCTCGGTATCCACCTGGAAGGCCCGTACATCGCGCCGGCGCGCAAGGGCACGCACGATGCGGCCAAGTTCCGCGTGCCGGGCGCGGATGAAGTCGCGATGGCGACCTCGCTCGACAACGGGGTCACCCTGCTGACGCTGGCGCCGGAGCAGGTGCCGGCCGAGACCATCCGCGCGATGGTGGCGCGCGGCGCGATCGTCGTCGCCGGGCACACGGCGGCAACGTATGAGCAGGCCCGTGCCGGCATCGAGGCCGGCGTGTGTGGCTTCACCCATCTCTACAACGCGATGTCGCCCCTGCAGGGCCGCGAACCCGGCGCGGTCGGCGCCGCCCTCGAAGACGACGCCTGCTGGTGCGGCGTGATCGTCGATGGCGTGCACGTGCACCCGGCCAGCCTGCGCGTGGCGCTGGCGGCCAAGCCGCGCGGCAAGGTGTTCCTGGTCACCGATGCGATGCCGATGGTCGGATCGGACGATCCATCGTTCGACCTGTATGGCGAAACCATCACCGCTGTCGACGGCGTAGTACGCAACGCGGCCGGTGCACTGGCGGGATCGGCGCTGGACATGGCGACTGCCGTGCGCAACTGCGTGCGGCTGCTGGGGCTGCCGCTGGAAGAAGCGGCGCGCATGGCCTCCACGTATCCCGCCGATTTCCTCGGTCTGGGCAGCACGCATGGTCGGATCGCACCCGGCTATCCCGCCGACCTGGTCGCGCTGGACGACGGCCTGCAGGTGGTCGGCACCTGGATCGGTGGCGCGTGACGCCGCACGCATGAGCGCCACGCCGGCCCGCTTCGCCTCCGTCGACGCGCTGCGTGGCCTGACCGTCGCCGCGATGCTGATGGTCAATACGCCCGGCGACTGGTCGCATGTGTACCCGCCCCTGCTGCATGCAGAATGGCATGGCGTCACGCCGACCGACCTGGTGTTCCCGTTCTTCCTCTTCATCGTCGGCGTGTCGATCGCGCTGGGTGTCGTACCGCGCATGGAGGCGGGCGTGGAGCGCGAGGTGCTGGTGCGTGCCGTGCTGTGGCGGGCGACGAAGATCATCGCGCTGGGACTGGCCCTGCACCTGCTCGCATTCTGGTTGCTGGATCGCCCGCAGTTCCGTCCGTGGGGCGTGCTGCAGCGGATCGGGCTCTGTTTCGCGGCTGGTGGAATGATCGCGCTGTACCTGAAACCGCGCCTGCAATGGGCGGTGGTCGTGAGCACGCTGCTCGGTTACTGGGCGCTGTTGGCGCCGTGGGGTTATGTCCCTTTCGAGCATCTTCCGGCGCGCGTGGACACCGCGCTGTCCGGACACTGGCTGTACCAGTGGGACCCCGCGACGGGACGCGGGCAGGATCCTGAAGGATTGCTCAGCACGTTGCCGGCCATCGCCACCACGCTGCTCGGAGTGCGTGCGGGCGAAGCGTTGCGTGCGGGCGCGGTGAAATCACTTGCGGTCGCGGGCGTGCTCGCGGTCGCGCTGGGCCTGGGCTGGGCGCCGTTATTTCCATTGAACAAGGCGCTCTGGACATCGTCCTACGTGCTGTTCACCGCCGGCTGCGCGACGCTGGCGCTGGCGGCGTGCCATCTGCTGGTGGATCGGCATGGCTGGCCGGCGCTGGGTCGCCGCTTCGGCATCAATGCCATTGCCGCCTACGTCGGTGCGGCGGTCATGACCTACGTGTTGCTCGGCATGGGCTGGATGGGGCCGATCTACCAGATGGGCTTTGCCGGATGGATGACGCCGCGATTCGGTCCCTACGTGCCGTCGCTGGCGTTCGCGCTGGCGTTCGTCGGTGTGTGGTGGCTGGTCGTGTGCCTGATGGACCGCCAGCGCTGGTACCTGAAGGTCTGAAGCACAGGAACCATCACGCTTTTCTTCATCGCGCGGGAGTACAACGGCAGCCAGTCACCCGCCGGATGCCGCCCGCATGAGGATGTCGTTGCTGCTCGCCTGTTGCCTGAGCCTGTCCGCATGCCAGCGGGCCACGGTGGACGACCAGGGCGTGAAGGTCGTTGTCGCTTCACGCACGGGCTCCGTGGCATCCGGACCGGTCGCAGGCATTGCGCCAGTGGTGTCGCCGGCACCCGAGGCTTCCGCTTCGGGAACCGGCCGCACCATGGCGGGCCTGTCGCGTGCACGCGCGGTGCCGGACCCGCCCTTCACGAGCACGCCGGTGGCCACGTTCAACGAGCCCTGGGCGATGACGTTCCTGCCGGATGGCCGCCTGCTGGTGACGGAAAAATCCGGCAGGCTGCGACTGGCCGATGTCGCCACGGGCCAGGTCGGCGAAATCATCGGCGTGCCCACCGTCGCGTACGGGGGGCAGGGCGGATTCGGTGACGTGCTGCCGCATCCGCGTTTCGCCGACAACCGGCTGGTCTACCTCAGCTATGCCGAAGCCGGCAGCGGCGGCACGCGCGGCGCCGCGGTGGCGCGTGCGACGCTGGTGCTGGACGCCAGCGGCAATGGCGGCAGCCTGTCGAACCTGCAGGTGGTGTGGCGGCAGTTGCCGAAGGTCAGCGGCGACGCGCACTACGGACACCGGCTTGCCTTCGGTGCGGATGGCAAGCTGTGGATCACGTCCAGCGACCGCCAGGCGATGGCGCCGGCGCAGGACCTGCAGTCGTCGCTCGGAAAGCTGATCCGCCTCAACGACGATGGCAGCGTGCCACCGGACAATCCGTTCGCCGCGCAGGGCGGTATCGCCGCGCAGGTATGGACGCTCGGGCATCGCAACCTGCTGGGTATCGCCTTCGACGGCAGTGGGCGTTTGTGGACCCACGAGATGGGACCGGCGGGCGGCGACGAGCTCAATCTGATCGAGCGCGGCAGCAACTACGGTTGGCCGGTGGTCTCCAATGGCGACCACTACGGTGGCACGCCGATTCCCGATCACCCGACACGCCCGGAATTCAATGCGCCGGAAGCGTGGTGGACACCGGTGATCGCGCCGGCGGGCTTCGTCATCTACTCGGGCAATCTGTTCCCGTGGTACCGCGGGAAGGGCTTCATGGGCGGGCTCGCCTCGCAGGCGCTGATCGAGATCGAGTTCGACGGCACGCAGGCACGCGAGGCGCGTCGCTATCCGATGGGCCGCCGCATCCGCGAAGTCGAACAGGGGCCGGATGGCGCGCTGTGGCTGCTGGAAGACGGCAATGGTGGCCGCCTGTTGAAGCTGACGCCCAATCGCAGCTGATCAGGGCGTGCTTCCCAGCGCCCGCTGCTGGCGCTGGTGACGGACGTCCAGGTAGAGGCTGTAGGCGGCGGTAAAGGCGGGCAGCAGGTTCTGCAGCACGCCCACCGCATCCTGCTTGGACGAGAACAGGAAGTAGCTCAGCGCCATCAGGCTGCCGCACAGGCTCATGTACCAGAACAGGCGCGGGATCACCGGACGGCGTGCGCGCCGCGATGCGACGAACTGGACCAGCCAGCGCGCGCCGAACAGGGCCGCGCCGGTCAGGCCGATCAGTTTCCACGGCGTCATGTGCAGGCCGGTCCAGCCCAGCCAGACGATTTCCTGGTCCATCATGCTCATGGTTTGCGCCCCATGTGGACTTCGCTGACCGCGGTCACGTGGCTGCGGCGGATCAGCCACGATACGCCCATCAGATCGCGGATGCCGACCAGTGCGCGGCCCAGATTGGTGTACTTCGATTGGCCGGACCCGCGCGGCCGATGCGACACCGGCACGCTGACCGTCATCCAGCCCGCGCGCTGCATGAGCGCGGGCAGGTAACGGTGCATGTGGTCGAAATAGGGAAGATCGAGGAATGCCGCACGCTCGAACAGCTTGATGCCGCAGCCGGTGTCGGGCGTGTCGTCATGCAGGAGCCACTGGCGGATGCGGTTGGCCCAGCGCGACGCCCAGCGCTTGCTGCTGGTGTCCTTGCGATCCACCCGCCAGCCCGCGTAGAGCTTGGTCTGCGGGTTGCCGGCCTCGCGTGCCGCCAGCAGCTTGAGGATGTCGCCGGGATCGTTCTGGCCGTCACCGTCGAGGGTGACGATCCACGGCGACAGCGCATGCTTCACGCCGGTGCGGACGGCGGCGCTCTGGCCGCTGCGGCAGTGATGCACCACAACGCGCAACTCCGGCACTTCGGCCTTCAGTGCCGTGAGCACATCGCGGGTGTCGTCTTCGGACTGGTCGTCCACGCAGACGATGTCGAACACAATGCGGCCACGCAGGTGCTGGACCACTTCGCGCACCAGCGGCGCGATGTTGCCGGCTTCGTTGAAAACAGGGATGACGACGGAAAGGCTTGTCATGGCAGTGCTCGTCTCGACCATGTCAGCGTGCGCTCCGGCAGGTCAGGAAAATGTCGTGGTCCGGTCGGTACAGCGATGTCTTCACGTCGGTGAGCCCCAGGACGGTGTGGAAAAGCTGGTCGTGGCTGGCCTGCCTGCCCGTGCGGTCGCGCAGGCACTGCGGATCCAGGTGCGTGGATTGCCGCCACGAGGGCGAGAACCACGCGACCATCGGCACGTCGAGCTGCTCGCGTGGCGCGATGGCATAGGGCATGCCGTGCAGGTAAAGGCCCTTCTCGCCCAGCGATTCGCCATGGTCGGAGACGTAGATCAGCGCCGTGTCGTAGCCGGGGAGCGTCGACAGGCGATCGATCGCGCCCGCCAGCACGTGGTCCGTGTAGGCGAGCGCGTTGTCGTATGCGTTGACGATCTGCACGCGGCTGCAGCGCCCCAGGTCCGAGGTCTCGCAGACAGGCGTGAAGCGGCGGAAAGCAGGAGGGTAGCGCTCGAAGTAGGTCGGGCCGTGGTTGCCCAGCATGTGCAGCACGATCACCTGGTCGCCCGTGTTGCGCGCGACGGTTTCTTCCAGCCCTTCAAGCAGGATGCCGTCGAAGCAGCGCGTCCCGTCGCAGAGTGCGGGATCCTTGCGTGCATGCAGGTCTTCGACCGGCAGTCCGGTGCAGACGCCCTTGCAACCGGACTGGTTCTCGCGCCACACCGTGGCCACGCCCGCGCGCTGCAGGACATGCAGCAACGACTGGTGGCTGCGGATCGCCTTTTCGTCGTAGCGTTCGCGTCCCCACGGGGAGAACATGCAGGGCAGCGAGACTTCGGTGCTGCTTCCGCACGCACTGACGTGCGGGAAGTTGAGCACGCCGCGTGCCGCCAGTTCCGGCGTGGTCTGGCGTGCGTAACCGTTGAGGCCCCAATTGGCGGCACGCGCGGTCTCGCCCACCACCAGCACCAGCAGGCGCGGCCGCCGCATCGTGGCGGCAGGCGACTGCACGGCGTCCTCCCCGATGGGAAGCTGGGTATGGGTGCGACCGGGCGAGTCTTCGCTGACCACCTTCGACAGCGATACAAGTACGTTGGCGGGCGTGACGAGGTAGCGCACTTCGCGCTGGTTGCGCAGGAAGGCGGTAAGCGGCTGCAGGGAAGGCAGCACGCCGACCAGCCCGACCAGGACCATGCCGAGGAGGAAGACGATGCGCGCCAGCACTGCGCGTGCAACCCCGCGCGGCCGCAGGCGCACGCGCCACACCACGAACAGAGGCGGCACCGCCGCCAGCAATGGCAGCAGCGCATCCGGGCCGGCGAGGTCGGTGGCTTCGCGCCAGTCGGTGTGCAGGACGTTGCGGACCATGTCGGCGTCGATGTAGATGCCGTACGCCGCCATGTAGTGCCCGGCCAACGCCGCGACCACCACCAGCAATGACAGCACCACGCGCGCGGTGCGGCGCCATACCAGCAGCGACAGCACGATCCCGTGCACCGCGGTGACCAGCAGGAACAACGACAGCGTCCAGGTTCCCTGTGCCCAGGGTTGCGGGGACGCTGCACGCCAGAAGACCGCGTTCGCGAACAGGCTGAAGTAAAGGCAGGCCGCCAGGATCAGTGTTTCCGTGCCGACCAGCGGGCGGACCGCCAGCGCGGCACGCAGGCGTTGCCAGCGGGTGGTAGCGGAAGCGTGATCGAGGACGTGGGCGCTCATGCCTGCGCCTCCGCCGCCGTGAGGCTGCGTCGTGCGCCGAGTGCCTCGACACCGCAGGCGATGGTCCAGCACACCGCCAGGCTGGCGACGTCGTGCGACAGGAAGTGCGCACCGCGCAGTTGCTGCGCCAGGCCGAAGACGCCACCTGCCAGCAGCCCGATCGCGAGCCCTGCATGCCGCCATCCGGGCGCGACGTGCAGGAAGAAAAAGTACAACGCCACCCAGGCGTAACCGCTGGCGGCATGCGCGGCGGGAAAGCAGGCGGCGTGGCCCAACGAAGCCGGGCGCGGTGCCAGCAGCGGCACGTACGCGCGCTGGCCGCCGAGTCCCGCCAGATCCCACGGGCAATCCACCTGCGTGACCGACTTCAACAGGGCCACGCATGCCGTGGACGCCAGCAGCGCCAGCAGCAGGCGAGCGGCAGGACGCGTCCATGCGGCCGATGCAGGCTTCGCCCAGTGCGCCAGGGTGGCGGCCAGCAGGCCAAGCCAGGCCAGCAGGCTCGCGGTGCGGCCGCCACGATGCAGCACGGTTTCCAGCAGCACGCTGCGCTTCAACGACCACGCATCGCCTTCCCAATGGAACAGCCAACCCGCCCAAGGCATGTCGATACGGCACGCCAGCAGCCATGCGATCAGCAGCAGGGGCAAGGAAACCAATGCGAGGCGCGGCCAGGAACCTGCCGTCGAAGGAGAGCGCGGAAGCGATGGAACAGGCATGCGGATGTGGCGGCAGGAAAGTGCACGCATGCTCGTGGCCGCGATGTCGTAGCGCGGTCGGACAGTCGTCGGAACCGCGTTAAATCACGCGCGAATGATTCCCGCCTGCACGTGGCGTTGCTTCGGGTTCAGTCTTCGCCGACGTTCGCCGCCCAGTCGGCCGGCACATCGCAGCCATCGATCCATGCGTCGCCTGGTGCGAGGATCCAGTTGCGCCGATTGGACGCGCCGATGTCGACCACCTTCGCCGGATCCAGGCACGGGCCGATGGCTTCGCTGCGCAGGAACAGCCAGCGCTTCGCCGGCGCTTCCAACAGCCACGCGTGCGCGTGTTGCCACTGGTCCGCCCAGGGTTGCTTGAACCCGAAGTCGGTCACGGGCCGGTCCGCCTGCAGCAGATGCTGTTCGCGCCAGCCCAGCATGGCCAGTTCGGCCTCCGGACCGATCCGCTCGCCGACGCGCTGCATCAGCGCCTTGGCCGAGCTGTCCGGACTGAGCGCCGGCATGAAGCCCATGCCATACGCCGTCCACAGGGCGGCCGTCACGGCGACCAGCGCCACCGCCACATGCCGTCGCGCGACGACCATGGCAGCGATGGCCACGACGGCGAATCCCAGCAGCCATCGGCTCAGCTGCGCGACCGTCGCCATGTCCGTGCCGCGACCGTCGAGCAGTGCGTGCAGGCGCTCGGGGGACGCCATCGACAGCCACGCGCCCAGCACGCCTGCGACCAATGCCAGCACGGCCATGTATGACCACAGTACTGCGCGCACCGCGCGCCGTCGCAACAGGCCCGCGAGCAACGGCGCGGCGGCCACCGTCAGCGCCGGCAGCATGGGGAAGATGTAGACCTCGCGCTTGCCCGGGCTGGCGCTGAAGAACACCAGTACCAGCGCCGCCCAACCCAGCAGCAGGACATGGCGCGCGTCCGGCCGGCGCACGCGTCGCCACCACGCGGGCAGCAGCCACGGCGCCAGCAGCACGCCGGGCAGCCACAGCGTCAGCATCGCTTGCAGGTAGTACCACGCCGGCTTCACGTGATGCCATGCATTGGCATAGCGCGTGCCGGTCTGCTTGAACAGCATCTCGCGCGCATATCCCTGCAGCGCGGGGTCGCTCGACGACAATGCCGTGGCCAGCATCGGCAACAGCCAGGTACCCGCACCCAGCAGGAAGCCCGCAACGCCCGCGAGCGCATGGACGCCACGCTGCGCGGGCAGCGTCCCGGGGGATGTCCAGCGCACCCACAGCCACGGCAGGAACACCAGCAGCGGCAGGAAGCCGACCCCCTTGGTCACTGTGCCCAGGCCCGCGGCGAACGTGCCGAGCGCCAGCAGCCACGGACTCGGCTTCTCCAGCAGATAGCGCAGCAGCGCCCACAGCGACAGCGTGGTCATGGCCACCAGCACCATGTCGATCTGCGCGCGCTTGGCCTGCAGGGCGAACTGCAGGCAGACGAACAGGCCGAAGACGGCATAGGGCATCGCGCGCCGGCCCCACAGGCGGCGTGCCAGGTCACCGGACAGCCAGAGCGTCAGCAGCGCGGCCAGCAGCGAGGGCAGCAGGAACGCCACCTGCCAGTCGCGCACCAGCAGGTAGCTGGCGGCCTGCAGCCACATGAATGTCGGTGGCTTCTCGGCATACAGCTCCACGCCACGGTGCGGGAACAGCCACTGGCCGGTCTCCACCATCGTCCGCGCGGCCAGCACGAAGCGCGGTTCGTCCGCCGGCATCGGCTCGCGCATGCCCAGTCCCGCCAGCAGCGCCCAGACCATCAGCACGAGCAGCAGCGGCGCCTGCCAGCCGGGGGCGTGTCGAAGGCGCATCGGGTGCATGGAGGGCATGCCGGTCTGCAACGCGGCGCATGATCGTGGATGATGGGGCGTAGGAGATTCGTCGGAATTCCGACGGCGCTTCGACGTCCGGCCTGCGATGCTGCCGGTCCTTCCCCTGCTGGCGCGGGCCCTGCCGATGCGGCTGCTGGTCATCGAAGACAACCGGAACCTGGTAGCGAACCTGTTCGACTACTTCGAGGCGCGCGGCCATACCCTGGACGCGGCGCCCGATGGCGTGACCGGCCTGCACCTGGCCGGCACCCAGGCCTATGACGCCATCGTGCTGGACTGGATGCTGCCGCGCCTGGAAGGCCCGGAGGTGCTGCGCCGGCTGCGCGAGGAACACGCATCCGACATCCCGGTCATCATGCTGACGGCACGCGACGAGCTGCCCGACAAGATCATCGGTTTCCGCGCGGGCGCCGACGATTACCTGACCAAGCCGTTCGACCTGCCGGAACTCGAAGTGCGGCTTGAGGCGCTGATGGCGCGGATGCATGGCCGGCAGCGGCGCAAGGTGCTGGAAGTGCACGACCTCAAGCTCGATCTGGCCACATTGGAAGTCACGCGCGATGGCCGGCCCCTGCACCTGTATCCCGCGTGCCGCAAGTTGCTCGAGACACTGATGCAGGCCAGTCCCGCCGCGGTCACCCGTCAGCAGCTGGAGCATGCCCTGTGGGGCGACGATCCACCGGATGGCGACATGCTCCGTTCGCACATCTATGAACTGCGGCGCAGCGTCGATGGTCCGTTTCCGGTCAAGTTGATCCAGACGCTTCCGCGCACCGGCTACCGGTTGGCGGTGCCGCACGAGGCGAAGGACGCATGAAGCGCCACCGTAGCCTGCATGCGGAAATCAGGCGGCTGCTTGGTGGGTACGCGGTGTTGCTGGCCGCCATCATCATCCTGGTCTTCGCGGATGATTTCCTCGAGGACTGGGTCTGGAAGTTGCTGCTCCAGCAGGAGATCGTGCACTACGTGCAGCAGAAGGCCGCGGACCCGGGCCACGCATGGCGTGACAGCGATGAGATCCAGCTCTACAGCGTGCCGGGCCGCCTGCCTCCGCCCGGCCTGTCGATGCTGCCGCAGGGCGTGCACGATGATTTCTGGTTCGGCGGGCGCGAGAACGTGGTGCTGGTCCAGCGTGTGCAGGGCGTGGACTACTTCGTCGTGCGCGATATCACCGGGATCGAGACCATCGAGGACGCCCTGCTCCTGGGATCACTGGGCCTGGCGTTCGTCGCACTGGTGGTCATCGGGGTGATGGTCGCCCGGGGCGTGCGGACCGCGCTGCGCCCCCTGTCCGACCTGGCGAACGACATCGGCACGCTTTCTCCCGATCATGCCGGCCAGCGCGTGGTCGTGGCGGATGGCGCCAGCTCCGAGCTGCATGTCATCACCAACGCCCTGAACGACTACCTGCGCCGCCAGGATGACTTCGTCGAGCGCGAGCGCATCTTCATCGACACCGCCAGCCACGAGCTGCGTACGCCCATCGCCATCATGGCCGGCGCCAGCGAACTGGCGCTGGGGCAACCCGGCCTGCCGGCACCGGCGCGCCAGCAGGTGCAACGCATCCATCGCACGGCCCGTGACGTGGAGCGCCTGATCGCCCTGCTGCTGACGCTGGCCAAGGACCCGGCACGCTTGTCGCGCAGCAACGAAGTGGTGATGCTGCATGAGCTGCTGCCCGACATCATCGACGACCACCGCCACCTGCTGGCGGGCAAGGATCTTTCCATCGTGGTCGACGAGCTGCGGCCATGCACGGTGTCCGCGCCGCTGCACATTGTCCAGGCGGCCGTCGGCAACCTGCTGCGCAACGCCATCGAGAACAGCGACCGCGGTGAGATCCACGTCCGCCTGGATGCCGATGCCACCGTCACCCTGCAGGATCCCGGGCACGGGATGACGCCCGAAGACATCAGCCGCATCTACGCACAGCTGGCGCGCGGCGGCAGTCGCGAAGGCGGCGGCATCGGACTGGACCTGCTGGCACGCCTGTGCGAACACCTGGGCTGGACGTTGTCGATCCAGTCCGCACCGGGACGCGGCACGATCAGCCGCCTGCGCCTTTCGCGCTGACGGCACGCCTTCACGCGATCGGCGCTAGCATGCGCCGCACCCCGTGCCGCGGAGACCGTCGATGAAGTCGCCCCTGTTGTGCCTCCCTCTGTTCCTGCTGGCGGCCTGCGCGCCCGAATCGCCTGCGCCTGCCGATACCGCGCCTGCTGCGCCCGAGTCCGCGGCCACGGAGGCGCCCGCTGCGACCGTGACGCGTCCGGACACCGCTCCCGCGCTGGCACCGCCCTCGTTCGATTGCGCCAAGGCCGCGAGCGAGGCAGAGAAGCTGGTCTGCACCGACGCCGAACTGGCCGCGCTCGACCGTCAGCTTGCCGCGCGCTACGTGGAAGCGAAGGGCGCCGATCCCGCCGTGCAGCGCGGCTGGGTGAAGGGGCGCGACGAATGCTGGAAGGCGGACGATGCGCGCCTGTGCGTGCTGGAGTCCTACAGGACCCGCCTGGTCGAGCTGGCGATCCATGCCCCCGGCGTTGTGGTGCCCAAGGCGGTGGAATACCGCTGCGACGACAACAGCAAGCCGTTCACGATGACCTACTACAACGACCTCGATCCGCAGGCGGCCGTGATGACATGGGGCAACGACCAGGCCATCGTCTTCCCGCAGCCGGCCGCCAGCGGTGCCAGGTACGGCCGCAGTGGCATCGAGTATCGGGAACACCAGGGCGAAGCCCGTGTGGACTTCTTCGGCAACAAGCTCAGCTGCCGGCCTGTCCCGTGACCATGAGGGAAGGACGCCAGGCGTCCTTCTTCCTCCACGGATGTACGCCTTTCAGCGAACGCGGCGGTAGCGCACCTCGTTGTGGCGGTCACCGACCTGCGAGGTGACCAGACCGTCGCGGGACTGGTCGATGTCGAAGGTGGTGTTGCCCACGTTGAGCCGGCCGTCGTTGATCCAGCCATTCACGGTCTGGCCGCCGGAACGGGCTCTTGCGCGGCCATCGGAGTCGATCGTCAGGGTCACGTCGCTGTTGTACATCGGGTTGTAGCCTTCGAACGTGCCGATCATCCAGCCCGGGACATAGGACGTATGCCGCGGCCCCTGGTAACGGTCGTCGTCGTACTTGTCGTCCTTCTTGTCCGCGTTGGCGGCGATGGCGCCGAGGATGGCCGCGCCGATGAGGACCCCGGCCGCCACCTTGGCATCCTTGTTGCCGTCATGATGGCCGGACGAACTCGTGTGCACGCGGAAGGTCGCGCGGCAGCCGTCGTCCACCCAGATCTCGCGGCGGTTGTAGTCCCAGCTGCGGCCTTGGACGCACGAGGTGCTGGACAACTGGCGGTCCAGGGTGACGTAGGCCGATGTGGAGATCGGGCAACTCTGGTAGCGGTCGTTGCGGCTTTCGCAGGTGACGTAGTCATCGTCGGCCCGGGCTTCGGAGCCCCAGAGGCCGGCGCCGGCCAGGCAGAGGTACAGAATGGTGCGCGTGCATTCCATGACGGACCCTCGGTTGATGGGATGGCGTGATGCGGTTCCCTTGCCGCGAACGCGACAATACCCGTTCATACGTGAAAGGTGATGCGCGTGGATCAGCCGTTGATCCGACGGGCCTGCTGCACGGCGGCAACCCGTGCGGCGCGGATGGCGTCGCCGATCTGCGGGCCGGTCATGCCGTCACAGGCCACGTCGCGGGTGCTGACCTGCCGGGCCGCCTGGTGCAGGCGTACCAGTTCCCGGCCCTGCGGATAGTCCGCCTCTGCATGGTCGCCACGTCCGCGCTTGTCCGCCTCGCAGACCGTGGCCAGCCACGGAATGCGCTCGGGTCGGCGGAAGGCATCGCAGCGCGTGAGCAGCTCCACGACCGTGGCATCGCGCAGTTCTGCCAGGCGATGCACGTTGAGATGCTCGCGGCACGCCATCACCGCCAGCTCGCGGTAGTCGGCGGGGACCTTCAGGCGCTCGCACAGGGCCAGCACGGGCTTGACGCCGGCGTGTTCGTGCCCGATGTGCTTCGGCAACATGTCGGCCGGCGTCAAGGCCTTGCCCAGGTCGTGGGTCAACGCGGCGAATCCGATGCACGCATCACCGGGCGCGAGGCGTGCGGCCATGTCGCTGACCATCTCCTGGTGCACGCCCGTGTCCACTTCCGGGTGGTACTCCGCGCGCTGCGGAACACCGTACAGCGCATCCACCTCGGGCAGCACCACGGCCAGCGCTCCGCAGGCACGCAGCGTGGAAAGGAAGGCGGAAGGCTTCGTGGACGCCAGCGCGCGTTTGAGTTCCTGCCACACCCGCTCCGGCACCAGTGCGTCGAGCTCGCCACTGGCGACCAGTTCGCGCATCAGCGCCATCGTCTCCGGTGCGATGGTGAAACCCAGCGATGCGAAGCGTGCCATGAATCGCGCCGCGCGCAGCACGCGCAGGGGGTCTTCGATGAAGGCCTGGCTCACGTGCCGCAGCACGCGCGCGTCGATGTCGCGCGCGCCGCCATACGGATCCACCAGCGTCCCATCGGCGTCCTGCGCGATGGCATTGAGCGTGAAGTCGCGCCGCTGCAGGTCGTCTTCCAGCGTCACGGATGGATCGGCATCGACCACGAAACCACGATAGCCCCGTCCACTCTTGCGTTCCGTGCGCGCGAGCGCGTACTCCTCGCCCGTATCGGGGTGCAGGAACACCGGGAAGTCGCGCCCGACCGCCTTGAATCCCTGCGCCTCCATCGCCGCCTGGGTGGCACCGACCACGACCCAGTCGCGGTCGCCGGGTGCCAGCCCCAGCAACCGGTCGCGCACCGCGCCGCCGACGAGATAGATCTTCATGCCGGCATGATGCCGGATTGGTGCGTCCATCGTCTGCTTTCGACCCCTGTAGGAGCGACGTGAGTCGCGACCGGAAAAGCGGAACGATGTGACGCTTGATAGAGCGACTGCCCCTGACTCGCAGGGGAGCGTCCGCACACCTCTGGGCGCAAGGGGGGCGGTCGCGACTGACGTCGCTCCTATAAGGAGCGCACCCGCCTTCAGCTCTTCGGCATCTGCGCCGTCGGGCAAGTGAAGGCTTTGCGCTTGGCCTGTACGCGTCCCATCATCCGGTCGGTCACCGGCAGGGCGGTGCCGTTGAGTCGCCAGTCGTAGATCACGCTGAAGGCGAGCACGCGCGCCACGTACTCACGGGTTTCCTTGTAGCTGATGGTCTCGATCCAGATGTCGGGATCGAAGCCCGGCCGCTGCGACTGCCAGCGTGCGGTCGGTGTCGGACCGGCGTTGTAGGCGGCGATGGCGATGTAGG
Organism: Pseudoxanthomonas sp. SE1; assembly: GCF_029542205.1. Classification (NCBI taxonomy): domain Bacteria; kingdom Pseudomonadati; phylum Pseudomonadota; class Gammaproteobacteria; order Lysobacterales; family Lysobacteraceae; genus Pseudoxanthomonas; species Pseudoxanthomonas sp. SE1. Next base: position 268,475 of record NZ_CP113783.1, read on the forward strand.
GCACGCCGTACTTGTCCTCCATCTCGCGCAGGTAGGCGGTGCCGATGGCGATGTTGGTGTCCGAGTCGTACAGGCTCGCCGCGCCCGCATACGGGATGCCCCATCGCTTGGCAACGCCGGCGCCCGTGCCGGGGAGCACCTGCATCAGCCCCATGGCGTTGGCGCCGGAGCGCGCCTTCGGGTTGAAGATGCTCTCGGCGCGGATCTCGGCCGCGACCCAGGCCGGATCGATGCTGTGCCTGGTTGCTTCGCGCTTGATGGTCTCGTCGTGGTGCAACGGGAAGCGGAGCGCATACAGGCGCTGCTCGTCCGGCTGCCTGCCGAGCGAGAACACGGCGCGGTCGAACCAGCCGTTGTCGCGCGCCACCTCTACCGCGATACGGCGCTGGGTATCGTCGAAGCGCGACAGCGCCTCGTTCCATTCGGCAGTCGCCCAACCGGGACGTTCCAGTTGCCACAGCTCCATCGCGCGGACGATGGCCGGATCGCGCGCGACGATCTGCTTTGCGGTGGCGGGATCATTCGGGATCCAGGCGCACAGCGCGTAGGGCTGCTCCAGGCGGTCGGCCGCCAGGAAGCCATGGAACGTGGGGCTGGCGGCGGTCTCCCGGAACAGGCGTTGCGCGCTGGCGCGGTCGCCGGTCTTCTCGGACATGCGCGCTTCGAAATAACGCCAGCGCGAATCCGCGCGCTGTGCAGGCGGCATCTTCTTCAACGCCGCCAGCGCGGCCGGCCAGTCACCGCGCGACAGGGCGTCGCGCACGCGCCATTCGTGCAGGCGTTCGTCGTAGGCGGACTCGGGCACGTTGCCCAGCCGGCGCGCGGAATCCGGCCCATACGAGGCGACCGTCCACAGCGCAATCTGGTACAGCACCTGTCCGCGCTCGGATTCGCCCATCCCCAACGCATCGGCGTATTGCGGCAACAGACGCTCGGCGGTGTCGGGATCGTTCTGGGCCAGCCTGGCCAGTCCATGCGCGGCCATCCGCCGGCTGCGCTCGGTCTTCGGCCAGTTCAACGCGCGCGGATGGATGGCGTCGATGAAGGCGGCGTAGTCGGCGGCCAGCGCGGCGTCCTCCGCGGGAAGTCCGCGGGCAGCCGAGCGCATCACGCCGGTCTGGCGTTCCGCGGCGGCCGCCTCGATGCGTTCCCAGCGCAGCGCGGGGGCAAGTCCGCCCTGGCTCGCGAGCAGATTGAAGACCGGATCGCAGCCATCGGGCAGCGACTTCGCGCCCTTGCGCCAGATCGCCTGTGCCTGCTGCGTCCACGCGGCATCGGTGCGGCCGGTGGCTTGGCGTGCCTGCAGGTGTGCGCATTGCAGGGCGAGGTTCTCGGTGGGCTTCCACGCGGCGAGAAACGTGGGCCACTCCTGGCGCCGCGCCAATGCCGCCAGCCACAGGGAACGGAATTGTTCGGCCACGGCCTGGCCTTCATGGCGTTTCAGGAAGGCCTGCGCCTGCTGAGTCGACACCGTGTCGATCTGGCGGCGCAGCGAGGCGAATTCGACCCAGCCAGACAACGGATGACGGGAGAGGGCGGACGACGCAGCACCATCGAGGCGACCGGCTTCCGCTGCAGCGAGCGCGTCGCGGACGACAGGACGTTGGGTGTCGAGCGATTGCGCGCGCGATATCGGCGCGATGCACAGGCCCGCGAGGGCAGCGAGTACGATGACAGGGGGGATGCGAATCATGGCGGGGACTATACCCAAGCCGGCTGAACCTCCCTGTAGACGGACGATGACGAGGTGATGCGTGGAGGGTGTGTGGATTTTCCCTGTGCTGGGCGTGCTGGCCGGCATCCTGGCGGGGCTGCTCGGCATCGGGGGTGGCCTGGTGCTGGTGGCCGCACTCGCGTGGATATTGCCGATGCACGGCATTCCGAAAGAAGCCGCGATGCACGCGGCGCTCGCCAGTTCATTGGCAAGCATCGTGCTGACGGCCACGTCGTCCGCATACGCGCACCATCGCCGCAGCAGTGTGTTGTGGCCCACGGTGGCGTGGATGGTGCCGGGCCTGCTGCTGGGCGGTTGGGCCGGCAGCGGCCTGGCGGTGTACCTGGATGACGACGTGCTGCGCTGGATCGTGGCCGGCTATTGCTTCATCGCAGGTGCGCAGATGCTGACCGGCGGCAATGCACACCCCGAAGGGCGTGGCGTGCCCGCCCCGCGTGGCGCCGGCATGAGCGCGGCGGGCACGGTGATCGGTGCGGTATCGGCGGTGGTCGGCATCGGGGGCGGCAGCATGACGGTGCCGCTGCTGGTGTGGCGCGGCGTGCAGCCGGTGCGCGCGGTCGGCACGTCCAGTGCCTGCGGCGTGGCCATCGGTCTGGCAAGTGCAGCGGGTTATGCGCTGCATGCGCCGCCGGGCGCGTTGCCGGCGCATGCGGTGGGTTACATCTATCTGCCAGCCGCGATCGGGGTGGCTGTCGCCTCCGTCCTGGCCGCACCCTACGGCACGCGACTGGCGCATCGCATCGGCGGCAAAGCATTGAAGCGGGTGTTCGCCGTCTTCATGGTGGTGATGGGCATGGCGATCATCGCCAGTGGCTGACGCCGGGATTTTCTACACGCATTTACTTGTTAATCATCGTGACGGCGGTGTGTAGAAACTCGATGTAAATATGTTTATATCCAGATAATCGCCGTTACCTTTTTCAAAACGGTGACTTGTTTCCGTTGTGGGTGTTTTACCGATTCTTTACAACGATGGGCAAGCCGCTTTAGGCATCGGCCGCGCGGCCCAACCCTTCCGGAGAGAGAATCCATGAACGCACGCCGCCACAAACTGGCTTCGGCCATACAACTCGCAGTGCTTCTCGCGTTGCCCGCCACCGTCCTGGCCCAGGAGGCCACCACGCTGGACACGGTCACCGTGACCGGCAGCCGCATCAAGCGCGCCGAGATGGAGGGCCGCGTACCGGTGCAGACGCTGTCGCGCGAAGACATCGAGCGTTCCGGCCTGACCTCCATCGGCGACATCCTGCAGGAACTCACCGGTTCCGGTTCGGCCCTCAACACCAAGTTCAACTCCTCCGGCAACTTCGGCTTCTCGCCCAATGGCGATGGTGTGGGCGCCGGCTCGGCACAGGTGGACCTGCGCAACCTGGGCCCGAAGCGCGTGCTGGTGCTGGTGGACGGGATGCGCTGGGTCAACGAGTCGTCGGCTTCCGGTGTTTCCGCGGCGGTCGATCTCAACACCATTCCGCTGGCGCTGGTGGAGCGCATCGAAGTGCTCGAAGACGGCGCGTCGTCGCTGTACGGTTCCGATGCCATCGCCGGTGTGGTCAACATCATCACCCGGCGAAACTTCGATGGCGGGCAGGTCACGCTCAACTACGGCCAGTACGACAAGGGTGACGGCGAGATCACCGGTGCCGATTTTGCGTGGGGCTTCGACACCGAGCGCAGCAACCTGTTCCTGAGCCTGAGCTACACCGAGCAGAAGGAGGTCAGCTCGGCGGACCGCTACATCTCTTCCATTCCGATCCAGGGCGGCAGCTCGCGCATCCTCGGCGGCCGCTACGCCTTCACGGATCCGAACGGCAACGAGTACGACCTGTCGGTGAAGCCCGGACAGACCAACCCTGTCTATACGCCCAACCTGCCGGACTGCGCTTCGGGTGTTGCGCGCACGGACGGGTTCCAGTGCTTCGACTTCGGACGCGATGCCTTCAACTATGCGCCGTACAACCTGCTCATCACGCCGTCCAAGCGCATGGGCGTGTTCGGTCAGTACCGCTTCTCGATCACCGAGCAGCTGAATTTCTATGCGAAAGCGCTGTACAACCGTCGCGAATCCACCAACCAGGCGGCACCGGAGCCGATCGACCTCGGGCCCGGCGCGGGCACCAGCTACACGGCCGACCTGGTCATACCGGCCAACCATCCCTACAACCCGTTCGGCTTCGATCTGGTGGGTGGGCCCGGCGGCAACATCGGCACCATCCGCCGTCGCCCCCTGGAAGGCGGTCCCCGCATTTTCGAGCAGGAGGTCGATACGCAGTACATCGCGGCCGGGCTCGAAGGTTCCTTCGGCGGCGAGCGCCAGTTCTTCTGGGACGTCAACGCGGCCTTCAGCAAGAACGAAGCGGACCAGACCAATCACGGCAGCTACAACGCGCGCAACATCGCCACGGCCCTGGGCGATCCCGCGGTCTGCGCGGCCACGAATGGGTGTACCCCGCTGGATATCTTCGGCTTCGACACCATCACGCCCGCGATGCTCGCCTACATCAGCCCCTTGTTCCGCGATCGCAGCGAGCAGAAGCTGACCCAGGTCACCGCCAATCTGAGCGGCGCGCTGTTCCCGGCATGGGCGGGTGATGTGGAGTTCGCGGCGGGCGTCGAGTACCGCAAGTACGAAGGCAGCTACAACCCGGATCCGCAGACGGTGGCCGGCGAGTACAACGGCGTGCCGTCGCTGCCGACATCCGGCGAGTACGACGTCAATGAAGCGTACGTGGAATTGAACGTGCCGCTGTACGCGCAACAGGATGGCGCGGGCAAGCTCGACCTGAGCCTGGCTGGCCGCTATTCGGACTACTCGACCTTCGGCGGCGAGTTCACGCCGAAGTACGGCCTGCGCTGGCAGGTGGCCGAGGACCTGGTGCTGCGCGCGACGTATGCGGAAGGGTTCCGCGCGCCGTCGATCGGTGAGCTGTACGGCTCGCAGAGCCGCTTCGATGCCCTGCTGGTAGATCCTTGCCTGGTACCGCCCAGCGCACCGGCCGGCTCCGTCGCGCCGGTCGCATGCCCGGGCGTGCCGGTGGGCGCACGGCAGAATGATCCGCAGATCCCGGTGCTGACCGGCGGCAACCCGGACCTGCAGCCTGAAACCGCGCGCAGCTTCAGTGCCGGACTGGTGTTCAGTCCTTCGTTCGCGGAAGACGTGGCATGGTCGGACAAGCTGGACTTCGAGGTGACGTACTACCGGCACAACCTGGAAGGCGCCATCCAGGCCATCGACGCGCAGACGCAGCTGGATCTGTGTGCGACCACGCAGGATCCGCAGTACTGCACCGGCATCAACCGACTGGCATCGGGCGAGATCGATACCTTCGCCAACTTCCTGATCAATCTCGGCTCGATCAAGACGGATGGCTGGGATGCGGACGTGTTCTGGACGTTGCCGGAGAGCTCGATCGGCCGCTTCAAGCTGAGCTGGCAGAACACCATCGTGACCCGTTACGAAGCCCGCGGTGCGGGTGGCCAGTTGCAGCCACAGGCCCCGGGCATCGTGGTCAACGACACCGCGATCCCCGAGTGGACGTCGACCGCGACGCTGGACTGGAAGCTGGGCAACTGGAATGCCGCGTGGAGCATCCGCCACCTGTCCGAGATGGAGGAAGCCTGCCTGGCCGCGGATCCGTCCGCGTTCTGCGACACGCCGACCCGCAACACGCTGGCCGCCACGACCTACCACGACCTGCAACTGGGCTATGAGTTCGAATGGTTCAAGGGCCTGCAGCTGACCGGCGGTGTCAACAACGTGTTCGACGAGGACCCGCCGGTGTGCACGTCGTGCTCGCTCAACGGCTATGAAGCTTCGACCTACGATATCCCGGGCGGACGTTTCTTCTACGTGCGGGCCAATCTGCGGTTCTGAGATATCGCGTTGTCCGCAGAGCGAAGAAGCCGGCGTTTGCCGGCTTCTTCCTGTGGCGTGCCGCGATCCTTGGCCCGGGCATCCGGCGCCGTATCAGCGCAACGCGATGTCCGGCACGTCGATGTCCATCGCCAAGGCTAGATGGTCAGAATTCGCTGCGGGCATGGCGCGGGCGTTGTCGGTGCGCAGGCCTTCGCTGACCAGGATGTGGTCGATGGCACGCTGCGGGCGCCAACTGGGGAACGTGGGCACGCAGAATGCCGGTGGGCGCAGGCGGGTGCGCTTGTAGAGCAGTTCCATTTCCGGCGTATCGGGCACGCAGTTGAAGTCGCCCATCAGCACCGCATGCGGATGGTCCGACAGCAGTTCGCCGATGAAGGCCAATTGCGAGCGACGCGAGTTGGCACCCAGCGACAGGTGCGCGACGGCAACCGTGAGCCCTTCGCCACCTTCGCCGAAGCGCGCCATCAGCACGCCGCGGCCGCTGATGCGGCCGGGCAGGCTGTGGTCGGTGACTTCCACCGGTTCAAGTTTGCTGAGCAGGCCGTTGGCGCTGCCGGCGACCCGCGCGACATTGCGGTTGGGCTGGTGCGTCCAGTAGTCGAAGCCGGCGCGCTCGGCCAGGTAATGCGTCTGGTTGGTGAAGCCCGAGCGCAGGCTGCCGGGATCGGCCTCCTGCAGGCCGACGATATCGTGCTCTCCGGCCAGCTGCGCGATCAGGTCCAGGCTGCCGCGCTTGTTGCCCGCCGGCAGCGCATGCGACCAGCTGCGGGTCACATAGTCGCTGTAGCGGCGGGTGCTGGAGCCGGCCTGGATGTTGGCGCTGAGCAGCCGCAGCCGCCGCGTGGCCGGAGCGTCGATCATGGAAGTGGGGGCTTCCGTGGCGTTCAGCGGCGTGCGCGTTCCATCGCGACCAGGTGGTCGGCGATGCGCAGTACGTCGGCGTAGGTCTGGCCGCCGGTGACGCGGTACTTGCCGTTGACGATGATGGTGGGGGTGCTTTCCACGCCGGCGTTCTTGGCGAACTGCATACCGCGGGCGATCTGCGAGTTGGTGCCGAAGCTGTTCATCAGCGACACGAATTCCTTGGCATCTACGCCGTACTTGGCGTACCACTGCGCGATCTGCGCGGGATCTGCCGGCGGCTGGCCTTCACCCGGCAGCGCGCGCTGCAGGTGGATGGCGGCGAAGACGGCATCGTGGGTCCTGTCGACCAGGCCCTTCGCCTGCGCCGCATAGAACGCCTTGCCGTAGGGCGCCCAAGTGTCGCGGAACACCACCGGCACGTAGCTCACGCGCACGTCCGCCGGTTGCTTCTTCTTCCACGCCGAGACTTCGGGCGCGAAGCGCGCGCAGCCCGGGCAGACGTAGCCGAACACCTCGACGACCTCGACCTGGCCGTTGAGCGGCGCATACGGCTGGCCATTGGGGATCTCGACGTAGTCCGTGCCGGCGATCGGTGCGGGGCCCTGTGGCGGCAGGACGGGGTTGGTGTTGGCGGTCGCCGTGCTGTCGGCACCGTCGGCAGGCGCTGCGGTCGCGGCATCGGCGGGCGTTGCCGGTGCGTCCGCCGCAGGCGCGGTGGTGGCATCGGTCGTGGTCGCCGGTGCGGCAGGCGCCTCGGCGGCCGGCGTGGTGTCGGTGGCCGGCTTCGGACCACAGGCTGCCAGCACGGGCAGCAGCAGGGACAGCATCAGGACGTGACGGGACTTCATCGCGCGAGCTCCAATGGATCAGAGGAAAAAGGTGCCGGCCGGGCCGGGGGACATCACATTCTGCATGGCGTCCGCAACGACCGCCATGACGGGATCGTCACTTGCGGCCGCGTTCCCGGGCGACGAGCCGGTCGGCGATCTTCAGCCTGTCGCTGTAGTTGCCGCCACCGGTGACGCGGTACTTGCCGTTGACGATGATCGTCGGCGTGCCTTCCACGCCGGCGGCGGCCACCCAGTCCCGTGCCTTGGCCAGTTGTTGGTCGACGACCGGGCCGCGCAGCGCGGCAATGAACTTCGCGCGGTCCACGCCCTGGCTGGCATAGAACCCGGCGATTTCCTCGGCGGATGCGTTCTGGATGGGCAGGTTGCCGGTCTTGTGCAGGGCATCGAACACCGCCTGGTGGGTGCGCTCCTGCACGCCGAGCTGCTGCGCGGCATAGAAGGCGCGCGCATACGGAATCCAGTAGCCACCGAACGCAGCCGGGACGGGCGTCAGCTGCACGTCGCGCGGCAGCTTCTTCTTCCATGCGGCGAGCGTGGGCTCCAGGTGGGCGCAGTGGATGCAGGTGTAGCCGAAGACCTCGACGACTTCGATCTTGCCCTTGGCGGGTGCGAACGGCTTGCCGTCCGGAATCACTTCGTAGTCCTGCCCCTCGATCAACGGGGCCGATGCGGGCGGTGCGGCAAGGGTGGCGGCAGGCAGCAGGGCAAGCAGGGTGATCAGCACGGGCAGCAGACGCGAGACCATCGGGATTCTCCAGGCGGGAACGGGACGTCCCGTCCCGGGGCGTCGCGGAAAAAAGAAACGCCGGCCATGGTGGGGCCGGCGCGATGAACAGGAGCTTGCACTTCCGGCCGCGCGACGCGACCGGGTGCGGAATTACTTGCTGCCGGCCTTGGCGGCGGCCACGTCGTCGGCGCGCGCATGCAGGCCTTGCAGGTAGCTGGCCAGCGCCTGGATTTCCTGCTCGGTCAGCGGCGCGGCGACCTGCGCCATGATGTTGTGCAGGGTCGGGTCCTTCAGCGTGGTGGTGCCGGCCTTGTATTCCTGCAGGCGACGCACGGTGTAGTCCTGCATCTGGCCGCCGATGTGCGGGTAGGCCGGGCCGGGATTGCCGGCGCCGGTGGGGCCGTGGCACGCCATGCACGCTGGCACGCCGCGCGCGGCGTCGCCGTTGCGGTACAGCTGCTGGCCCACTTCGTAGAACTTCATGTCCTTGTAGGGACCCTCGGCGACGATGCTGTCGTCGGCCAGGCCGGCGCCCGACTTCTGGGTGGCGAAATACGCGCCGACATCGCGCATGTCCTGCGCATTGAGGGTCTGGGCGAACGGGGCCATCACGGCCGCCATGCCGGTGTTGCGCTCGCCCGAGGCGAACAGCGCGAGCTGGTGCGCGATGTAGCGCTCGCTCTGGCCGGCGATGCGCGGGTACTGCGGATCGCTGGGGTTGCCGTCGGCGCCGTGGCAGGCCGCGCAGGCGGCCGCCTTGGTCTGGCCGGCCTTGGCATCGCCCCAGGTGGTCTTGGCGAGGTTGATGTCCAGCGGCGCGGTCTCGACCGGTGCATTGTCCGGCACCGGAACCACGGTGGTCTGTGCAAAAGCGACTGCGCCCACGGCCAATACGGCCAGTCCGGCAAGTCCCATAACGCGAGCGTGGCGCATGCTAAAGCTCCGAAACCCTAGACGATACGCGGCGCAGAATGCAGCCGCGAAACCGTTGAATTATCCCTGCGCCGGGGCTGTCCGGTCAATTCAACGGGCTTCCGGCATGTCCCCGGGGCCGGCACATGCCATGCTAGTGCCATGTCGAACCCCCTGAATTCCGCCACCTACCTGCTTTCCGCCCACACCCCGCGCCAACTGCCGGAAGATGGTGGATTCGAAGTGGCCTTCGCCGGCCGCTCCAATGCCGGCAAGTCCAGCGCCCTCAATGCGCTGGTCAACCACAACCGCCTGGCGCGGGTCTCCAAGACCCCCGGCCGCACCCAGCAGCTGGTGTTCTTCCAGGTCCAGCCGGAACGCTATCTGGTGGATCTTCCGGGCTACGGTTACGCCAAGGTGCCGCAGGATCTCCAGGCGCACTGGCAGGCCTTCATCGACCGCTACTTCCGCACCCGCGAAGCGCTCAAGGGCCTGGTGGTGGTGATGGACATCCGCCATCCGCTGAAGGACTACGACCGCCAGATGCTGGGCTATGCCGTCCAGCGCGGACTGCCGGCCCACGCGTTGCTGACCAAGGCCGACAAGCTGGGCCGTGGCCAGCAGGGCAACGCATTGCAGGCGGTGAAGAAGGAGCTGTTCTCCGCCTTCGGCGATACCGTCAGCGTGCAGACCTTCTCGGCCGAGTCCAAGCAGGGCGTGGACGAGGCACGGATGATCGTGGGCAACTGGCTGGCGGTATAGGCATCACACGGCGACATGGAACAGGCGGCCCACCAGCGCCGCCGCGCCCATCGCCATGGCACCCCAGAAGCCGACCCGCAGCGCGCCGCGCAGCATCGGTGCGCCGCCGACCCGGGCCGCAAGCGCCCCCGACAGCACCAGCCCCACCAGGGTCGCCACGGTCGTCACCATGGCGACGTCTCCAGCGGGCGCCAATAGCGTGGTCGCAATCGGCAGCAGTGCGCCCACCGTGAACGCACCCGCCGAAGCGATCGCCGCCTGTACCGGGCGGGCACGCAGGGCCTCGGTGATGCCGAGCTCGTCGCGCGCATGGGCTTCCAGCGCATCGTGCGCGGTCAGCTGTTCCGCCACCTGGCGCGCAAGCGTGGGCGACAGGCCGCGCTGCACGTAGATCTGGGCCAGTTCCAGCAACTCGCTCTCCGGCGTGTCCCGCAACTCGCGGGTCTCCACCGCGAGGTCGGCTGCCTCGGTATCGGCCTGCGACTGCACGGAGACGTATTCGCCTGCGGCCATCGACATGGCGCCCGCCACCGTGCCGGCCACGCCGGTCAGCAGGATCGTAGAAGGTGTCGCGCCACTCGCGGCCACGCCTACCACCAGGCCGGCGACCGACACGATGCCGTCGTTGATGCCCAGCACAGAGGCGCGCAACCAGCCCACGCGATCGGTGCGATGACGTTCGCGATGGCGGGCCTGGGGCGAGCGGGGATGCGAGGGCATGGACGCAGCGTAGTCCACGTCCGGACACGCGTCGATGTGCACCACGGATGGGATGCTGCGGCGCCTGGATGGCCATGCTGGCGTGCACCCGGTCACGTTATAGTGCCGGCCTTGCGACAGCGGGGCTCCGTCTCCACGTCGTGGCCTCTCCCTTCGCGCGAGCCTGCCCTTGTCCAGCCCCAGCCACGTTGCCGACACGCTGATCACTGATCGCGCGCAGTTGGTCGAATACATCGCCTCGGGTGAGAAGCCCGCGCAGGATTGGCGCATCGGCACCGAGCACGAGAAGTTCGGCTTCCGCCTGGACGACCTGCGCCCGCCGACCTTCGATGGCGACCGCGGCATCGAGGCGCTGCTGAAGGGCCTGACACGTTTCGGCTGGGAAGCGATCGAGGAGAAGGGGCGCGTCATCGCACTGACGAAGGATGGCGCGTCGGTCACGCTCGAACCGGCCGGCCAGCTGGAACTGTCCGGCGCGGCGGTGGAAACCCTCCACCAGACCTGCGTGGAAGTGGGCACGCATCTCAAGGAAGTGAAGCAGGTCGCCGACGAACTGCAGCTCGGTTTCCTGGGCATGGGCTTCCAACCCAAGTGGCGCCGCGACGAGATGCCGTGGATGCCCAAGGGCCGCTACCAGATCATGAAGTCGTACATGCCCAAGGTCGGCCAGCTGGGCCTGGACATGATGACGCGCACCTGCACCGTGCAGGTCAACCTGGACTACGCCAGCGAAGCGGACATGATCAAGAAGTTCCGCGTGTCGCTGGCGCTGCAGCCGGTGGCCACCGCGCTGTTCGCCGACTCGCCGTTCACCGAAGGCAAGCCGAACGGCTACCAGAGTTACCGCTCGCACATCTGGACCGATACTGACGGCGACCGCACCGGCATGCTCGATTTCGTGTTCGAGGATGGCTTCGGCTACGAACGCTACGTCGACTACCTGCTCGATGTGCCGATGTACTTCAGCTACCGCGACGGCATCTACCACGACGCCAGCGGCAAGTCGTTCCGCAAGTTTCTGCGCGGCGAACTGGACGTGCTGCCCGGCGCGCTGCCGACGCTGCGCGACTGGTCCGACCACATGACCACCGCGTTCCCGGAAGTGCGGATGAAGAAGTTCCTGGAAATGCGCGGCGCCGACAGCGGTCCGTGGAACCGCATCTGCGCGCTGCCGGCGTTCTGGGTGGGCCTGCTGTACGACGACGCTGCGCTCGATGCCGCGTGGGACCTGGTCAAGGACTTCTCGCTGGCCGAGCGTCACGCCCTGCGCGATGGTGTGCCGAAACACGCGCTGAAGCTGCCGTTCCGGGGCGGCACGGTGCGCGAGCTGGCTCGCGAGGCGGTGAAGATCGCCATCGGCGGCCTGCAGCGCCGCGCGCGGCTCAACAGCAAGGGCGTTGATGAAGCCGGCTTCCTGGATGCGCTGGTTGAGATCGTCGAGGCGAACGAAACCCCAGCCGAGCGCAAACTGGCGCTGTTCAATGGTGAGTGGAACGGCGACATCGATCGCGTGTTCCGCGAGTTCGCGTACTAGCCCATCCTGCACCCGGACACCAGGCCGTTCCGCGATGACTACAGCGGCTTGAGCATGCAGATGGCGCTGGCAGGGCACAGCGACCGGAACTCCGCGCTGTCGCGCACGGCATCGGGCACGGTGTCGCGCGCGACCACGTCGTAGCCCAGCCGTGCGAAGAAGGCATCCGCTGTCTGCGTCAGCAACACGATCCCGGTGATGCCGCGCCTGCGCGCCTCGGCTTCCAGGGACTGCACGAGCCGTTGGCCATGGCCTTTGCCCTGGTGCAGGGGCGACACCGCCAGCGAGCGCAGCAAGCCCGTCCCGCCACGTTGTTCCATGCCGATCACGGCCGCGATGCGACCATCCTCCTCCTCAACCCAGAAGGCCACCTGCGAGGCGGCAAGGTCGGCCGTCGGCAAGGCGTGCGTTTCCAGCAGTGCGGTGATGGCGTCGATGTCGTCGGCGCGGGAAGGGCGTATCGAAGTCATGGTGTTTCCCGGGGTGTCGTACGGTGCGCAAGGGCGATGATGCCTCGAAGCCGATGCGGCAGCCGGAAGCCTCCTGCTCAGCCTCTCACGTGCATGGTCGATCGTGGAAGCGCCACCGACACCGCTGCCGCCACGGCGATCAGCGCGGCGGAGATCGCCAGGCAGGCGGCCAGGCCCCATCGCTGGAAGACCCAGCCCGACAGCACCGTGCCCAGCAGGCGTCCCATGGCATTGGCCATGTAGTAGAAACCGACGTCCAGCGATACACCGTCTTCGCTGGCATAGCTGACGATCAGATAGCTGTGCAGTGCAGAATTCAGCGCGAACAGCACGCCGAAGACCGTCAGCCCGACGATCAGCACCCACGCCGCCGGCACGCGGTAGACCAGCAGAACCGCCATCGCTGCCGGCACCATGGCGAGCAGCACGGCCCACGCGCTGGCCGAGCGCCCATCGGGCAAGCGACCCGTGGCGCGCCCGGTAATGTGCGGTGCGAACGATTGCACCAGCCCGTAGCCGATGATCCACGCCGCAAGGAATCCGCCCACCTGCCAGAAATCCCAGCCCAGCGTGGAAGCCAGGAACACCGGCAGCGCCACCACGAACCAGACATCGCGCGCACCGAAGAGGAACATTCGCGCGGCCGACAGCAGGTTGATGGCGCGGCTCTTCGAAAAGATCTCGCGGAATTTCGGCTTGGCCTTGGCCTTGCCCAGGTCGCGCTTGAGCAGCAACAGGCTCAGCAGCCACACCAGCAGCAGTGCGCCGGCCATGATCGCCACCGCCGCCGCGAAGCCCACGGTGGCCAGCAGCGCGCCGCCAAGGAAGAACCCGATGCCCTTCAGCGCATTCTTCGAGCCGGTCAATGCGGCGACCCAGCGGTAGAGGGTGCCCTGCCGGTCGCCCGGCACCAGCAGCTTGATGCTGCTCTTGGCGCTCATCTTGTTGAGGTCCTTGGCGATGCCGGACAGCGCCTGCGCCGACATCACCCACGGCACCGTCAGCCAGACAGCCGGCACCAGCAGCATCGACAGCGCGATGACCTGCATCGCCAGCCCGATGTTCATGGTCCGGTTGAGTCCGATCCTGGCGCCCAGCCATCCGCCCACCAGATTGGTGATGACGCCGAAGACTTCGTAGAACAGGAACAACATCGCGATCTGCAGCGGGCTGTAGCCCAGCTGGTGGAAATGCAGCACCACCAGCATGCGCAGCGCGCCGTCGGTCAGGGTAAAAGCCCAGTAGTTACCGGTGATCAGCAGGTACTGGCGTACATCGGCCGACAGGCGCGCGAGCATGTAGGTCAGCCCGCCTTGCCGACCAGTCGCACGAGCTCTGCGGTGCGGTTCACGTAACCCCACTCGTTGTCGTACCAGGCATACAGCTTCACCTGCGTGCCGTTGATCACCATGGTGGACAGCGCATCGACGATGCTGGAGCGCGGATCGGTCCGGTAGTCGATCGACACCAGTGGTCGCGTTTCGTAGCCCAGGATGCCGGCCAGCGCGCCGTCGGCGGCGGTCTTCAGCAGCGCGTTCACTTCCTCCACCGTGGTTGCGCGCTCCACTTCGAATACGCAGTCGGTCAGCGACGCATTGGTCAGCGGCACCCGCACGGCATGGCCGTTCAGTCGCCCCTTCAACTCGGGGAAGATTTCCGCGATGGCCGTCGCCGAGCCCGTCGAGGTCGGGATCAGGCTGCTGCCGCACGCACGCGCACGGCGCAGGTCCTTGTGCGGCGCATCCACGATCACCTGCGTGTTGGTCAGGCTGTGGATCGTGGTCAGGCTGCCGTGGCGGATGCCGATGCCTTCATGGATCACCTTCACCACCGGTGCGAAGCAGTTGGTCGTGCACGAGGCGGCGGACACGATGCGGTGCTGCGCGGGATCGAAGCGGTGATGGTTCACGCCCACCACCACGTCCAGGACGCCCGGCGACTTCACCGGCGCCGTCACGACGACGCGCTTCACGCCCTGGTCCAGGTAGGGCTGCAGCACGTCGGGCTTGCGGAACTTGCCCGAGGATTCGATCACCACGTCGCAGCCCGACCAGTCGGTCGCCGCGATGTCCTTGTTCCGCGTCACCGGAATGCGTGTGCCGTCGATCACCAGCGCATCGCCATCGGCAGTGATCCCGCGGTTCCAGCGGCCGTGGATCGAATCGAACTCCAGCAGATGCGCCAGCGTGGCGGCGTCGCCGGCGGGGTCATTGATCTGGACGAACTGCAGGTCGGGAGTGTCCCAGGCCGCACGCAAGGTGAGGCGGCCCATGCGGCCGAAGCCGTTGATGCCAACGCGAATGCTCATGGAAGGTTCTTGGATGGAGAAGGAATGACGGGTGGATGTAGCGTTCAGGACGAGGCGCCGATCTCGCGCACCCGCGTCTCCAGCGCCAGGCGATCCAGCGCCTCGGGCTTGAGCGCCAGCAGCAACGTGATGCGGTGCTGCAGCAGGTGCAGGGCGTGGGCGAAGGCCTGGCGGACCTGCTCCGCGGAGCCGGCGATGGCGGCGGGATCTTCGACGCCCCAATGCGCGGTGACCGGATGGCCAGGCCAAACCGGGCACGCTTCGCCAGCCGCCTTGTCGCAGACGGTGATGATCAGGTCCATCGGTGGCGCATCCGCGCCCGCGAATTCGTCCCATGGCTTGCTGCGCAGCGATGCCGTCGGCAGGCCGGCTTCCTGCAGGATCTGCAACGCGACCGGGTGCACGCGACCGCGCGGGTGGCTGCCCGCGCTGTAGGCATGGAACCGGCCTTTGCCCAGGTGGTTGGCCATGGCCTCGGCCATGATGCTGCGGGCGGAATTGCCGGTGCACAGGAACAGCAGGTTATAGGGGCGGTCCATGGGCGAGTCCTGAAGGAAGGGGAGTGGGTACGGAGGAAGGAATCAGGCGCGGCGTTCGTACCAGGGCTTCGACGCGTTGACGATGCGGACGACGGACAACATCACGGGCACCTCCACCAGCACGCCGACCACCGTGGCCAGCGCCGCGCCGGAATGCACGCCGAACACGCCAACGGCCGTCGCCACGGCGAGCTCGAAGAAATTGCTGGCGCCGATCAGCGCCGACGGGCCCGCCACGCAATGGGCCACGCCCAGCCTGCGGTTGAGCCAGTAGGACACGCCGGCGTTGAAGTACACCTGGATCACGATGGGCACTGCGAGGATCGCGATGATCAGCGGCTGGTCGACGATCTGGCGGCCCTGGAAACCGAACAGCAGCACCAGCGTGAGCAGCAGCGCGCCCAGCGACACCGGCCCCAGTCGCCTGAGCAGCGCCTGCAGCGCGACCTCGCCGCCGCGGTGCAGTATCCAGCCGCGCAGTATCGCCGCGACGATGACCGGCACCACGATGTACAGCGCCACCGACAGCATCAGCGTCGCCCACGGCACGGTGATGGACGAGATGCCCAGCAGCAGGCCGACGATGGGCGCGAAGGCCACCACCATGATCGCGTCGTTCAGCGCGACCTGGCTGAGCGTGAAGCGCGGCTCGCCATCGCACAGGTGGCTCCACACGAACACCATCGCGGTGCACGGCGCTGCCGCCAAAAGGATAAGCCCGGCCACGTACGAATCGATCTGCGCTGCAGGCAGGTGACCGGCGAACACATGGCGCACGAACAGCCACGCCAGCAATGCCATCGAGAACGGCTTGATCGCCCAGTTCACGAACACGGTGACGCCGATGCCCTTCCAGTGCCGCTTCACGTCGCCCATCGCGCGGAAGTCGATCTTCAGCAGCATCGGGATGATCATCAGCCAGATCAGCACCGCCACCGGCAGGTTCACCTTGGCGATTTCGGCCGCCCCCAAGGTGGCGAACGCGCCCGGCAGCAGATAGCCCAGTGCCGTGCCCACTCCGATGCAGCCCAGTACCCACCAGGTCAGGTGGCGCTCGAAACCGCCCATGCGGCGCGACAACGGCGGCGTGCCGGCTGTCGTCATGCACAACCTTCCGGACCGCACGGCGCGGCGGGCGCGCACTGCGCCGTGTCGCCACCGCAGCAGTTGCGGGTCAGGAATTCGAGCAGCGCGTTCATCGCCGCGAAGTCGGCCCGGTAGCAGACGTGCCGGCCGCGCGCCTCGCTCTGCACCAGCCCTGCGGCCACCAGTTCCTTCAGGTGGAACGACAGCGTGGCGCCCGGCAATGCCAAGGCTTCGGCGATCTCGCCCGCCATGCGGCCGGACGGGCCGGCCTCGACCAGCAGGCGGAAGACCGCCAGGCGGGTGGTCTGGCCCAGGGCGGCCAGGGCAGTGGTTGCGTTCTTTATTTCCATGTTTCTAGAATAGTCGAACGAAACCAGCCTATCAATCGCGCATGACAGAACGACGACACGTCCGTTGGCACTGGCCCCATCTGCTGCTGCTCGCCGGGATTCCGCTGATGGCCACCACCACGCAGCGCCTGCAGTGGTCGACGTCCAGCGCCTTGTTCGGCTGGCTGGTATTCAACCTGGCGGTGCAGGCGTTGGCCGAGCGCTGGCGACCGTTCCGCCCGGAATGGCAGGCCACCCCGCGTCACGTGCGGCGTGATGGCGCGATAGGGGTGTTGAACCTGGCCGCCGATGCCGCCGCGTCCGCTGCCTTGACCGCGCTGGTCGTCGCCTATCTCCCCGGGCACAGCACGTGGCCGATGGCGGTCCAGATCGTGGTCGGCCTGCTGGTAGCGGAGTTCGGCGCCTACTGGATGCACCGCTGGAGTCACAGCGGGCACTGGTTGTGGCGTGTGCATCTGCTTCACCACCGGCCCGACCGGCTCAACGTCGCCAACGCCATCACCGCGCATCCGATCAATGCCGTATACGACAAGCTCGTTCGGACGCTGCCGCTGCTGGCCCTCGGTCTCGCGCCCGAGGCCATGGTGGGCATCGCGCTGTTCGGTTTGACCCAGACCCTGGCCGTCCACGCCAACGTGGCGGGAAGTATCGGACCGCTCAACCGGCTGGTAGGCAGCGCGGAACTGCATCGTCTGCATCACAGCGCGCGTGCAGAGGAGGCCGGAAACTACGGTACGGCGCTGCCCCTGTGGGACCAGGTGTTCGGTACTTACCGCCGCGGCGAAGCGCCGACCCGGATAGGCGTGTTTGAGCCCTCACGCTATCCCAGCGAATGGCAGATCGGCGCTCTGCTGGCGTGGCCTTTCCTGAAAATCCTGCCCTGCCAGGGCAGCGCATGCGTGCCCCGATGCTGCCGCGCCTCGCGCCCGGCCTGATGACCCCCGACTCAACGAGCGAAAAGAACGCCATGAACCAACCACGCCTGCTGCATGTGGCGCCCGAAGCCCTCGACATCCCCGATACCGGCAAGCTCGCCATTGGCGGCTCCACGCACCCGCCGCGCATCCTGATCCTGTACGGCTCGCTGCGTCCGCAATCCTTCAGCCGAAAACTGGCCCTGGAAGCCGAGCGCCTGCTGCAGCATTTCGGTGCAGAGACGCGCGTGTTCCATCCGCACGACCTGCCCATCCTGGACAGCGTGGGTGCGGACCATGCCGAGGTGCAGCGGCTGCGCGCGTGGTCGCAGTGGTCCGAGGGCCAGGTGTGGGTCAGTCCGGAGCGCCACGGCACCCTGTCGGCGGTGTTCAAGAACCAGATCGACTGGCTGCCGCTGTCCGAGGGCAGCGTGCGCCCCACGCAGGGCCGCACGCTCGCGGTCATGCAGGTGTGCGGCGGTTCGCAATCGTTCAACGTGGTCAATGCGTTGCGCGTGCTGGGTCGCTGGATGCGCATGGTCACCATCCCCAACCAGTCGTCCGTGCCGAAGGCCTGGCAGGAATTCGATGACGAAGGCCGCATGAAGCCCTCGCCGTACTACGACCGCGTGGTGGACGTGATGGAGGAACTGGTGAAGTTCACCCTGATGGTGCGCGACCGCAGCGACTACCTGACCAGCCGTTACAGCGAACGCAAGGGCGATCTGGCGTCGCGCGCCGCGACGGAAGCGTCCGGGGTGGTCGAGCGGGCCCCGCCTGTTGCGCCCTTGCCTGCCGTCTCACGACAGGATGGGGCCACCGTCGCCCCTGAGAAGGCCTGCTGCGGGCCTGCCTGCTGCGCAGCCAGGTAGCGATATCCGGACAAACGGGGCTTCATGTGCGGGGGCGGGCCACGTATACTCCCCCCCACTATCAAGGTGCGTGGCCGACATGCCCCATTCCCCTGCCGACAAGAAGAAGGCGCTCACCCGCGTCCGTCGCATCCGTGGCCAGTTGGATGCGCTTGAGCGCGCGCTGGAGGAGGGTGCGGACTGCGCGCCCGTGTTGCAGCAACTCGCTGCGGTGCGTGGAGCCGTCAATGGGCTGATGTCGGAGATCCTGGAAAGCCACCTGCGCGAGGAATTCGCGCAGCCCGCCGCCACCCCCAAACAACGCGAGGCCGGCATCGATGCTGCCGTCGCGCTGGTCCGTTCCTATCTGAGGTAGGAGCGGGCCATGCCCGCGATGCTCCTCGGCCAAGGACGGGAAACGCATCGCGGGCATGGCCCGCTCCTACAGAAAATCCCCCTTCCCGCAGGAGTGCCGCCATGAAATCCCGTGCCGCCGTCGCCTTCGCCGCTGGCGAACCGCTGAAGATCGTCGAGATCGACATCGCCCCGCCGCAGAAGGGCGAGGTGCTGGTGAAGATCACCCACACCGGCGTCTGCCACACCGACGCGTTCACGCTGTCCGGCGATGATCCGGAAGGCCTGTTTCCCGTCGTGCTGGGCCACGAAGGCGCTGGCATCGTGGTCGAGGTCGGCGAAGGCGTGACCAGCGTGAAGCCGGGCGACCACGTGATTCCGCTGTACACCGCCGAGTGCGGCGAGTGCCTGTTCTGCACGAGCGGCAAGACCAACCTCTGCACCTCGGTGCGCGCGACCCAGGGCAAGGGCGTGATGCCGGACGGCACCTCGCGCTTCTCGTACGAAGGCCAACCGCTGTACCACTACATGGGCTGCTCGACCTTCAGCGAGTACACCGTCGTCGCCGAAGTCTCGCTGGCGAAGATCAACCCCGACGCGAATCCGGAACATGTCTGCCTGCTCGGCTGCGGCGTGACCACCGGCATCGGTGCCGTGCACAACACCGCCAAGGTGCAGGCCGGCGATTCGGTCGCCGTATTCGGCCTGGGTGGTATCGGCTTGGCGGTGATCCAGGGTGCGCGACAGGCGAAGGCCGGCCGCATCATCGCCATCGACACCAATCCGTCCAAGTTCGACATGGCCAAGCAGTTCGGCGCCACCGACTGCGTCAATCCCAAGGACTTCGACAAGCCGATCCAGCAGGTGATCGTCGAGATGACGGGTTGGGGCGTGGACCATTCGTTCGAATGCATCGGCAACGTCAACGTGATGCGTGCCGCGCTGGAATGCGCGCATCGTGGCTGGGGCCAGAGCGTGATCATCGGCGTCGCCGGTGCCGGCCAGGAGATTTCCACGCGTCCGTTCCAACTGGTGACGGGTCGCAAATGGATGGGCACGGCGTTCGGCGGCGTGAAGGGCCGCTCGCAGCTGCCGGGCATGGTCGAGGATGCGATGAAGGGCGACATCGAACTCGCGCCATTCGTCACGCATACGATGCCGCTGGACGACATCAACGACGCCTTCGACCTCATGCATGAAGGCAAGTCGATCCGCAGCGTGGTGCATTACTGATGTTCAAGCCCCTCTCCCGCCGGGAGAGGGGTTGGGGTGAGGGTGCGGCGACATCCGGATGGTCGGACGCTGCGCTTCTTGCCGCATCCGCATCCGGTAGCCTACCCCGCTTCGCCGAACCCTCATCCGGCGCTTCGCGCCACCTTCTCCCGGAGGGAGAAGGAAAACCGGGAATCACCATGACACTCGAACGCATCGAACACCGCGCCTGCTTCGGCGGCTGGCAGGACGTCTACCGCCATCGCTCTGCCGTACTCGGTTGCGACATGACGGTCGGCGTCTACTTTCCGCCACAGGCCGAGCACGGGCCGTGCCCGGTGCTTTACTGGCTCAGCGGCCTGACCTGCACCGAGCAGAACTTCATCACCAAGGCCGGCGCGCAGCGGTACGCCGCCGAGCACGGCATCATCCTGGTGGCACCGGACACCAGTCCGCGCGGCGACGGCGTGGCCGATGCCGACGGCTACGACCTGGGCAAGGGCGCGGGCTTCTACGTCAACGCGACGCAGGTGCCGTGGGCCCCGCACTACCGCATGTACGACTACATCGTCGACGAACTGCCGGCCTGGGTCGAAGCCGATCCGGCGGCGAGCGATCGACGCGCGATCAGCGGGCATTCGATGGGCGGGCATGGCGCATTGACCATCGCGTTGAAGAACCCCGGCCGCTACCGCAGCGTGTCGGCGTTCTCGCCGATCGTCGCGCCCTCGCAGGTGCCGTGGGGCGAGAAGGCATTCGCCGCCTATCTCGGCGAAGACCGTGCGGCGTGGACGGCGCACGACGCCGTCGCACTGGTCGCGGGCGCACAGGAACGGCTGCCGCTGCTGGTCGACCAGGGCGATGCGGATGAATTCCTGCACACGCAGCTGAAGCCGGAACTGCTGCGGGCCGCCGCCGAAGCCGCCGGCCATCCGCTGACGCTGCGCCTGCAACCCGGCTACGACCACAGCTACTACTTCATCGCCAGTTTCATCGGCGACCACATCGCACACCACGCCAAGGCCCTGTTCCGATGAGTCTCGACCACACTGCAGTGTCGTCCGTACCGCTGGTGTTCTACGTCCGTCTGCGCGTGAAGCCTGAGCGCGTCGACGAATGGCTGCGTGCGGTGCACGCTATCGTCGATGCGATGTCGAAGGAGGACACGTTCCTGTCGTGCGCACTGCATCGAGATGCCAACGATCCCACGCTGTTCACCCTCTATGAACGCTGGGCCGAACCCGACGTGGCCACCTTCCTCGAGCGGCAGGACAAACCCTACCGTCGCGACTACGAGGCGCGGTTGCCCGAGTTGCTGCAGGGACCGCGCGAACCGCAGGTACTCGTGCCGTTGGCCAGCTGGCCATAACCTGACTGGGTCGGCAGTGCGTAGTCGGTGACGTCGAACATCGTGCCGGCGGAGAGGCGCTGCATCGAAGGCGCGGGGCGGGCTCAAGCCCGCCGTCCCGTGGCCATCGGGTCACCGCGATGGTGGGCCAGGGCCCACCCTACGTGGGCGCGTCGGCGAGCGCGTAGTCGGTGAACGCGAAGCGCCCGTCACGCAGTTCGGTATCGCCCTTCGTCACTCCGAGGGGCGCGGTGAACATCGGGCCGGCCGAGACGCAGGTGTGGAACTCGCCGTTCTCGCCGCACGGGTCCACGCCCACCGGCAGTGCATCGAGCAGCGCGGCATCGAATGCACGCCCGGCGAATGAAGCATCGAGTTGTTGCGTGTCCACGCAGCACAGGTGCGCGCGCAGGCCACCGTCGATCATCTCGCGCGCAAGCGTCGCCGTGTCGCTGCCGAACAGTGGCGTCAGTACGTCCCAGCCGATGCGCGCCAGGTTCTGCACGCGGTATGCGCGGATGTCCTCCAGGAACAGGTCACCGAAGGCCATCGTGCGCAGCCCGGGCCAGCGCCGGGTGGCGTCCGCCAGCGCTTTCGTCATGGCGATTTCGTAGTCCTGGTTGGTGCAGGCCGCCGGAATCATGGCCTCGATCACGGGCAATCCGGTCGCATCCGCCTGTGCATGCAGGACGCTGCGCCGGATGCCCTGCATCGACACCCGGCCATACGCTTCCGTCACCGTGGTCAGCAGGCCGACGACGTCCACGTCGTTCCGCGTGCGCAGGACATGCAGCGTCCACGCCGCATCCTTGCCACCGCTCCAGGCCAGCAATGCAGGCGTGCGACGCACTGTCATCGGATGGTGGGTCCGCGCACAGGCCGCGCGCTACGCGGCCGAGACGTCGCGCAGTTCCCACGCATGGCCCGCCAGCAGCCGCAGGCGGTGCTTGAGGACCTGCCCCGGGATGGAAGAGGTCGCCACCAGCAGGATGCTGAGATCGTCCTGCTGGCCGCGCACCGTCGCGGCGTCGTCGGTGACACCAAGGCCGGGATCGACTTCATCGGGTTCTTCCTGGCGTGCACGCCAGCGCTCGAACAGGCTGCTGGTGCGCAGCGCGTGCTGCAACTGCGCGGCGAATTCGTCTGCGCCGTGGGCATCGAAACTGAAAGCCGGATCGCCGCCGCGTGCGCGGGCGGGATTGGGCAGACTGATGTAGTAACGGACCGCCATGGCGCCCCCGGTTCAAGCCAGGGGCATAGCGTAGCCCCGCCGCGTTAGGCCGTCGTTATGTCGCCTTGAACGGTGCGGGCGGCGCGGCGAAGGCGGCCACCACGGCGCCCTTGCCCACGTTGACCATGCCGGTCAGGCTCATGACGCTTTCGAACACCTCGACCTTGTTGTTCTCGCAGATGTCGCGCAGGCGCTGGTAGCCCGGCAGGGCGCGCAGTTCCGACAGTTCGCCGCCGTAGCTCAGGCAGACGGTGGGCGTCATCAGGCCGGCCATCACCCGGTTGCCGGTGAACTTGAACATCTGTTCCACGGCGTTATCGAAGCCCTTGATCTTCGCCACCGGCTCGGTGTTGCCGGCGTGGCCATACAGCACAGGCTTGATGTCCAGCGCGCTGCCCAGCGCGGCGCTGAGCAGGCCGACGCTGCGGTCGCCCTTGGTGCGGGCGCGGTTGCGCAGGTAGTACAGGTCGCGCGGGATCATGTAGCCGTGCGTGTTCTGCGCCAGTTCCTCCAGGCGCACGCGGATCTGCTGCACGTTGGCGCCGGCATCGCGCATGCGCACCGCTTCCACGGCGGTGATGCCCTGTGCGGCGAACAGGTTCTGCGTATCGATCACCCGCAACGCGAACGGCGAGTTGTGGCCCGCGGCCTGCCGCACCGGCTTGTAGTCGTTGAGGATGGCGAAGCTGGCCTGCATCGCGTTCTCGTGGATCGGCGAGCGCGTCTTGGTGATCGTCATGCAGAAGACGTGGTCGTAGTCGATCACCAGCCGGCCCAGGAACAGGTCGCGGATCTGGTTGACGGTGAACGGCGTGGTCTCCGCCTCATGCCCGCGCTCGGCCACGTGCGCGTGCAGGAAGCTCAGCGTCGCCTGTTCGTCGCGATGGTCTGCGAGTACGGCTTCGCCGATGCGCACCGTGATCGGCAGGATCACGATGTTGTGTTGTTCAAGGTATTCCAGCGGCAGGTCGCACGCCGAATCGACGACTATTCCAATGCGCATCTCAGCCCCTCCCGGCATCCATCGCATCTGCTCTTATCTCCGCAAAACTAGCGGACATCCACCGGCTCGTCGTCGCGTAAACGCGTGAAGTGTGAGTTGCGTCACCTTTTACGCCCCTGTGGCACAGGAAGAAACGTGGGCTGCGTCCGCCAACGGCTGAGGCGCGCGACCCATTGTTTATGTGATAGGTGTCACATAATTATCAGATTCTGGCTTGTCGGTGGCGGGGCCCGGCCCGACACTCGCCTTGAACGCGATGGGGCAACATGAAACAGGGGTGGTGGTCGCTACTGCTGCTTCTGGCCCTGCTGCCGACGATGGATGTGCGAGGGGAGAACATCGCGCGCATTGATCGCATCCAGCCACTGGCGCTGGAGCAGCAGGCCGGACAGCGCGCCGGATTGTTCTCGGAACGCCGCTTCGACGACGGTGGCGCGACCGTGCGCGTGATCGGCAACGGTGAATGGCGCGTGGAACCCGCGCCGGGCGTGCGTCAGCCACTGCTGGTGTTCTATCACCCCTATACCGCCCGCGTGACGGTGCTGGACGAAGCGGAGGGCACGCCACGCCGGCGCGATATCTTCAGCGCCGATCTCGATCCGCAGTACAGCCGGCGTGCGCTGGTGTTCCCCTTGCAGGGCGACGGCCCGGTGTACGTGAAGGTGGAGGACGCGCGTTATCCGCTGCGCGTGGCCGTGGAGTCCGGCCCGTCCTATGCCGTCGCCGACCTGTGGCACGTGCGGCTGGTGTTGCCCGCGATCGGCGTTGTGCTGGGTGTCTCGCTGGCGGTGCTGCTGTTCTGGGCCGTGCTGCGCGAGCGCGTCTACCTGCTCTATGCCGGCGCCATGCTGTTCCAGCTGTTGTACGCCTTGTGCTCGTATGGCGAAGCTTACGCATGGCCGGGCCTGTCCGTGCTGGCGCGCTTCGGTGCGCAGGGCATCTGGGGCACGGGCACGTTTGCGACCATCCTGCTCGTCTATCTGTGGCTCGACTACGCAGGCCTGCGCCAGGTCGCACCGCGCCTGGCATGGCTGATGCGCATCGTCGGCGCTTACGGCTGTGGCCTGACCCTGCTGCTGTTGCTGTCGCCGTGGCCTGCCGACAAGGCATGGTTCCCGGACATCGCCAACGCGCTTTTCCTGCTCACCAACGCCATCGCGCTGGCCACGCTGGTGGTGGCCTGGCGTCGCGGCCAGCGGCACGCGGCCTACGTGCTGATCGCATGGGTGCCGCTGCTGGTGTTCACCATGGCGCGCGCCCTGCGATTCAGTGCCGGCGAGCGCGCCGAGCCGTGGCTGGAATACGGCCTGCCCTGGGTGCTCGCCTTCACTGCCGTGGTGCTGGCGCTGGGCCTGGCCGACCGCATGCTGACCTTCCGCCGCGAGCGCGATCGCGCCAAGGCGCACGCCGAGCGCGACGGGCTGACGGGCGTGCTCAACCGGGGCGGCATCGAGCACCGCCTGGATTGGGCGCTGATCGAGCGGCAGCGCGAAGGCATCCCGGTCTCGCTGCTGTTCATCGACCTGGACCACTTCAAGCAGGTCAACGACCGTCACGGGCACGCCTTGGGCGATGCTTGCCTGCGTGCCGTGACGCGCGTGGTCAGCCAGCGCTTCCAGTACGGCGACCAGCTGGGCCGGCTGGGCGGCGAGGAATTCGTCCTGGTGCTGGCCGGCGTGGAGCTGCTGGCCGCGATCCGGTTCGGTGAAGAAGTCAGCGAGCGCATCCGTCGTGACTGTGCAAGCGTGGAAGGCGTACCCGTTGGCGTGACCGCCAGCATCGGCGCGGCGCAGGCACGCGACGGCGATACGGTGACCTCGCTGATTGCGCGTGCGGACCATGCCATGTACGCGGCCAAGCGCGCGGGCGGCGACCGCGTGGTGGGCGAAAACGCCCTCTCCGCCCCTTCATACAGCACGAAGGCGCCCGAAGGCGCCCCCGTGGAGTGATGCCGCGCAGCGTGGCCTACTTCGAATACGCGCGCGGCAGCGGGCCGGCCTGCTGCAGGTAGCGGTCACGCAGTTCGGTCTGGCGCGACTTCATCGGGATCGAACGGCCACCCAGCCACACCTGCTCGGCGGTGTGCGCCACATCGAGCGGATCGCCGCTCCACAACACCAGGTCGGCCAGCTTGCCCGGCGCGATGGTGCCCACACGATCGCCCACGCCGAACGCCTCCGCCGGCACGCGGGTCAGGCCGGCCAGCCCGTCTTCCCACGGCAGGCCGTTGGCCACCGCATTGCCCGCCAGCTGGCGGATCTTGCGCGCGTTGTGCGAAGCATCGCCGGCCTGCGAGAAGCTGACACCCACGCCTGCCGCGTCCAGCCGCGCCGCGTTCTCCAGCGTGGCGCCGATCTGGTCGAAGTCGGCCGGCAGGTCCGCAAGTGCATCGACGAACACCGGCACCTTCGCCTGCGCGAGTTGGGGCGCCAGCTTCCACGCCTCTGCACCACCGGCGATGGCGATCCGCACGTTCTCGCGCTGCGCCCAGCGCAGCAGCTGGCGGATGTCCGCCGCACGGTTCACCTGCACGACGATGCGGCCGTTGCCGGCGAGATAGCGCGCCAGCGTGGCGCGGCCGGCAGGCGTCAACAACGCATGCGGCGAATCCGCCGGCACGCGACCGCGCGCCTCGGCCACCATCTGGTCCAGCAGCATCCACTGCGCCGCGCGCGACTTGCCGCTCAGGTCCGTCGCACCGCCGCCCAGGCGCACGAACAGCGCACGCGGGCCGACCGGGTCGGCACTGCCGTCCAGCCGCACCACGCCACCCTGTCCGGCGATGAACGAGCCGCCCGTCGATGCCGCCAACACGGTGAAGCCGATGCCTTCCACGCGCGTCACCGGGATCACCACCGATGCCGGGTTGTAGGCCAGCGTCACGTCGAACTCCGGCCGCATCGGCTGATCGGTCAACGTCACGGCCGCATCGACCGTGGACGACTCGCCCGACACCTCTTCGAGACCGATCTCGGTGATGCCACCGAAAAACGCCGGCGTCAGCGGACGGCCATTGGCATCCACCACCGTCGCGCCAGCGGGCGCTGCGATGCCACTGCCGACCGACTGCACCACGCCGTTCCGCACCAGCACATCGGCATTCTTCAGTGTGCCCTGTGCCCCGGCGGTGTGCACGGTGGCGTTGCGGATCAGCACATCCTGGGCGAGGGCAGCGAAGGATGTGGACGCCAGTGCAGCCGTCAGCACCGCCACCCTCGCCGTCACCCCAGCGAATGCCGGGATCCATTCTGCTTTTGCTCTTGATGCTGCTCTTCCCTTCGATCCGAAGGGCAGGAGCCACATGGATCCCAGTGTTCGCTGGGATGACGGCGGAAAACTACGACGGACGGGACTCACGGCATCACCTCCTGGCCCAGCATGAAGTCCGACACCGGTTGCCGGCTGCGGTCGTTGCGGTCGTAGATGCGCGCGCCGTCGATGTAGACCTGCTCGGCCTTGGCGTACACGCTGAAGGGGTTCTGGTTCCACAGCACCACGTCGGCCATCTTGCCGGCCTCCAGCGTGCCGGTGCGCTCGGCGATGCCCAGCGACTTCGCGGCGTTGCTGGTCACCCAGCGGATCGCGCGCTCCGGCGCGATGTCGCCCATGCCGGCGCGGCGCGCGTTGGCCATCACCTTCGCCGCTTCCTGGTTCAACCGCTGGATGCCCTCGTCCGAATCCGAGTGCACGATGGCGCAGCTGTTGGCCGGACGATCCACCAGCGCGATGTTCTCCTGGATGCCGTCGAAGGCCTCCATCTTGAAGCCCCACCAGTCGGCCCACAGCGCGCCGCATACGCCGTCCTGCGCCAGCCGATCGGCCAGCTTGTAGGCCTCGACGCCGTGGTGGAACGCGGCGACCTTGAAGCCGAATTCCTTCGCCAGGTCCAGCATCGTGGTCATCTCGTCGGCGCGGTAGCAGTGGATGTGCACCAGGATCTCGCCGTTGATCGCGCCCGCCAGCGTGTCCAGCTTCAGGTCGCGCTTGCCGCCGCTGTCGCCGCTGCTGTCCGCCTTGTCGTCGCCGCTGGCGCGCTCCCACCAGCGCTTCTTCTTCGGCTGCTGCGGCTTGGGCGCGTTCTTCTTCAGATACTCGCTGGCGTCGATGAAGGCCGCGCGGTAGCCGGCCACGTTGCCCATGCGCGTGGCCGGGCCGGCCTTGCCGCCGTACACGCGCTTGGGGTTCTCGCCGCAGGCCATCTTCAGGCCCCACGGCGCGCCCGGGAACTTCATGCCCTGGTAGCTGGTGGACGGCACGTTCTTCAGCGTCACCCCGCGGCCGCCGACCAGGTTGGCCGAGCCGGGCAGGATCTGCAGCGACGTCACGCCGCCGGCGAGTGCGGTGTGGAAGCCCGGGTCCTGCGCCCAGATCGAATGCTCGGCCCACACGTTCGCCGTCACAGGTGCCGTCATCTCGTTGCCGTCGCTGTGTGCCTTCACGCCCGGGCTGGGATACACGCCCAGGTGCGAATGCACGTCGATCAGGCCCGGCGTTATCCACTTGCCCGTCGCGTCGACGCGCGTGGTGCCTTCCGGTGCGGACAGGCCACGGCCGACCGCCGCCACCTTCCCATCGGCCAGCAGCACGTCCGCACCGTCCAGGCGCTCGCCAGTGCCGGTCAGCACGGTCGCGTTGGCCAGCAGCACGGGCCCGGAACCGATCGCGCGGTAGGTGCTGGGGTAGGGGTCCTGGGTGAAGCGGGAGGCGGGCGTGGCGGCATGCGCGCCGCTGCCCAACGCAGCCAGGACCAGCCCGGCCAACAAGGTCATTCGCATGGTGTATCCCCTGGAAGAGAAGCGAAACCTAACCGGCCCGGGCGCACTCTGCCAAGTGCGCGCGTCGCAGTCGTGCCAGAATCGCCGCAAACAACAAGAAGAAGAGGAACCCCATGAAAGACAAGAGCGAAATCGTCGAAAACTGGCTGCCGCGCTACACCGGCGTGCCGCTGGACCAGTTCGGCGAGCATGTGCTGCTGACCAACTTCGGCGGCTACCTCAATGTGTTCTCGCAGCTCACCGGCGCGCCCATCGTCGGCCTGGACCGGCCGATGGCCAGCGCCACCGCCGACGGCATCACCATGATCAACTTCGGCATGGGCAGCCCCAATGCCGCGACGATGATGGACCTGCTGTCGGCCACCATGCCCAAGGCGGTGCTGTTCCTGGGCAAGTGCGGCGGCCTGAAGCGCAAGAACCAGCTGGGCGACCTGGTGCTGCCCATCGCGGCCATCCGCGGCGAAGGCACGAGCAACGATTACCTGCTGCCGGAAGTGCCGGCGCTGCCGGCGTTCGCATTGCAGCGTGCGGTCTCCACGATGATCCGCGACCTCGGCCACGACTACTGGACCGGCACGGTGTACACCACCAATCGCCGTGTGTGGGAACACGACGTCGCCTTCAAGGAACGCCTGCGCGCGATGCGTTGCATGGCCATCGACATGGAAACCGCCACCGTCTTCGCCGCCGGCTTCGCCAACCGCATCCCCTGCGGCGCGCTGCTGCTGGTCAGCGACCAGCCGATGATCCCCGAAGGCGTGAAGACCGAAGCCAGCGATGCCAAGGTCAGCTCGTCATTCGTCGAGAACCACATCACCGTGGGCATCGAAGCGCTGAAGCTGATCCGGCGGAATGGCAAGTCGGTGCGGCATTTGCGGTTTGATGAGTGACGGGATGGTCGCGGCGATGCGCGTGCCGTCTGTTTCGTTGACGATGATGCTCGCCGGCACCATCGCACTTGCCGGGTGCGCATCGCTCCGGCACGACAGCACAGTACCGCCCGACATCGAAATCAGCGCCATAGCCGTCGATGCGGCATCCGGCAGCGGCACGGTAGTCGTCACCAATCATGCTCGAAGGCGCGTACTGATACGCACCAATGACCTGGTATGGCAGGGTGACGCGACGATCCGGCGCGTGCCACGACCGAACCTGGATTTCGGCGACGACGCCATCGTGCTGACGCACGATGCGCGCCTTGGTGCGGGGGAATCGCGCGAGTACATGGTCACGCCCGCGATGGGTGCATTGCGCCGCGATCATCCCGCCGTCCATGTGTGCTGGGACAACCGGAACTGGACATGCGAGGACTACTGGCTGGTGCCCGCCAAGGCGTCGTGGAGCACCCTGATCGGGAACGACCGCCCGCTGACGTGGATCACAGCAGTCCACGCCCGTCTCCAGGAGGTGGAGAAGCAGACGGCAGACGATGCCCGCGAGCGCGCACGGCAAATGGCGGAGACTTTCGATCGCGATCTCGCGGCCGTCTACGCGCCAGCGCGACTGGCAACCGCGACCGACGAGGAGGTGGAACAACTGTTCCAGGCCGCCAACCGGGTGGTCTTCTATGCCCACGAGCCGCGCCATGCAACGCTGCTTGCGCACACGGCCGACATGCTGGAGACGCGCTCGTTGCTGACCGACAAGCACCGCCGCGACCTCTACCGCGGCTGGGTGGTGACGCGGCGCTTCGAGCAGGCCAATGCGCTGGCGCGTGCGCATCCCGCGCTGCAACTGCCGGTGTTGCCGCCCGTCCCCATGGCCGGTAGTGCTGCCGCCGGGCAGGTCGTGGTGTGGCGACCGGCAGACGATGCCGAAACGCTGTCGGCGCAGACCGTCGACCTGGACGCGCCAACGCGGGTGGTCGTGCTGTCGCATCCACGCTGTGGATTCTCGCAGCGCGCCATCGCCGCGATCGAAGCCGATCCCGCACTGTCCGCACGGTTGCATGACGCCTTGTGGCTGGCGCCACCCAATGGCTCGCTTGACCTGGCCGACGTACAGGCGTGGAACCGCGTGCATCCTGGCGCCCGATTGAGTTATGCGGTGGCCATGCACGACTGGCCGCAGTTCGACAGCTGGGCGACACCGGTGTTCTATTTCATGCGCGAAGGACGCGTCGTCGCGACCGTCACGGGTTGGCCGAAGGAAGGCCGTGCACGTGAGCTTCATCAGGCCTTCGCTCAGATGGACGCCCTGGAAGATCCCTGAAGAGACAAGCGCGGAGGACAGCATCATGTGCAAGCGATGGTTAGGAGTGGCGTTGGCGATGTCACTGGCAGGCGTGGCCGCGGCGGCCGAGTCGCCCGCCGACACCGAAGCCCGCAACGCCGCCGCCGGATTCGCCATCACCACCAGCCTCACGTTGCTGGAAGCGCTGGGCCAGCAGTGCGGCACGTACGAAGGCGAGACCGGCAGCCAGGCGCGGGCCGCGCTGCAGGGCTGGCAGCAGCGCAATCACCGCTACCTGGAGCCCTCACTGCAGCGCGTGCTGATGCTGACCGATGCCGTCACGGCGGCCGGGGGAGAAGCGGAAGGCAAGGCGTTCGCCGATGCACGCAGGGCGGAGTTCACCGGTGCCGCGCGCAAGGCGCTGCTGGAGATGTTTCCCGACGGTGGGGTGACCCAGGCGGCGTGTGCGCGTATCGCGGCGGCCACCGGGGAAGGCGCCTACGACTACCGCCAGCACGCCGAATTCTTTGCGACACTGCAAGTCATGCAGCAAGGGAGCAAAGCGAAATGACCCCCGACATGCCGTCGCAGGACGTCATCACCTTCTGGAAGAACGCCGGCTACGAGAAATGGTTCTCGCGCGACGATACGTTCGACGCCGAGTTCGACCAGCGTTTCCGCGGGCTGCATTTCCGCGCGGCGCGACGGGAGCTGGAAGGCTGGATGGGCGATGCCGAAGGCGCGCTGGCGCTGGTGCTGCTGCTGGACCAGTTCCCGCGCAACTGCTTCCGGCAGAGTGCGCATTCCTACGCCACCGACGGCCTGGCGCGGCACTACGCCGACCGTGCCGTCGGGGCCGGCTTCGACACCCAGGTCGATCCCGCGCTGAAGATCTTCTTCTACATGCCGTTCGAGCACTCGGAATCGCTCGATG